>DATFXR010000749.1:0-55024 GCA_035315685.1 Vicinamibacterales bacterium
AGTCACATCTACTCGTACGGCCATCGCAATCCGCAGGGCCTCGTGTTCGCGCCGGACGGGAAGTTGTACGAGTCCGAGCATGGGCCGAACACCGACGATGAGGTCAACCTGATTCGGGCTGGCGGGAATTACGGGTGGCCGCATGTCGCGGGCTATCGGGACGATCAGTCGTACGCCTATGCGAACTGGTCTGCGTCGCGCGGCGTGCCGTGCGCGTCGTTGACGTTCACCGCCTACCCGGCGGTCCCGCCGTCGGTCCCGCTGCAAAAAGAGACCGAATGGAATCATCCGGACTTCACCCCGCCGATTCAGACGTTTCACACAGTGCCGACCGGGTACGACTTCAAGAACCCCAAGTGTGCGGAGCGCGAGTTGTACTATCAGTGCTGGCCGACCGTTGCGCCATCGAGCCTCGCCATCTACAGCGTCAGGGACGGCATCGCTGGCTGGAACCACTCGCTGCTGATGCCGAGCCTCAAGCACGGCACGATCTACCGCATTCAGCTCAACGAGGCCGGTACGGCAGTCGTCGGCGATCCCGACGAAAACGAATTCTTCAAGACGGTGAACCGATACCGGGACCTGACGTTCAGTCCGGACGGGCTGTCGCTGTTCATCGCGACCGACTCCGAGGGCAACACGCAGGATCGCTCCGGCAGGCCGGCCGGGGGAGTCGAGAACCCCGGCGCGATCATCGAATTCCGGTATGCGGTCGATCGATCGCGGTGACTTCAGAGACGCCGGTAGCTGGCCGCGCGGGACGGCAGGCCTGACGGCCTACTCGTAAGCCCGGGCGAACCGCCCGCCGATGCTCGACGCGGCCAGTTGATGCCCCTTGACGGCGCCCAGGAACGCCTCGCGTGTGAGGCCTGGCGCCAGCGTTGGTTCCACGTCCAGCGCCATCACCGTGATCAGATAGTGATGCTGGCCGTCTCCGCGCGGCCACGCTCAACGCGACGTGCAGGGTGCGCATGAGAGGCCTCGCCGGTTTCAGCGCGGCAGCTTATCACGATCGCGTAGTAGTTACGGTTCTGTAAGCCTGTGCTCGTAGCGCGGAGCACTGAGCGACATCGTGCGACTTCTCGCGGCGATCGACAGCGGCGTCGCCACTCAACCAAGCTCTGCCTTGGCTTTCGCACAAGCCGATTCGTTCACACAGCTGTGAGGTTCTCGGCGCCTTTATAAGGACTATACTCGTCCGCCGGCGCAGCTATTCAATACGCCGGACCCGCGTCGAAACTCGCATGACTCGCGTCTTCATCGTTGTCGGTATCCGACTGTATCGCGAAGGTCTCGCACAACTGCTCGACGCTCAGGACGAGTTCACGGTTGTCGGCACTGCCGCGAGCGGACGCACCGCGGCGGCGCAGATCGAGCAGATGACTCCTGACGTCGCCCTCGTCGAGATGGGCCTGCCGGATCTCGACGCGATCGCCGACGCATTGGCTGCGCGATCGTCGCCGATTCCGATCGTCGCGATGGGGATCGCGGACCCCGATTCCGACGTGCCGGCGTGCGCGGAGCGCGGCGCCACGAGCTACGTCACGCGCGAGGCCTCAGTCGAGGAACTGACCGGGACCATCCGGCGCGCCGCGATGGGCGAAGTGATCTGCTCGCCGCGCACCGCCGGTACGCTCATCCGGCGCGTGGGCACGCTCGCGGCGCAGCTCAAACCAGGCCTGGCGACCGTGCCGCTGACGCGCCGCGAGCGAGAAGTCGCTGCGCTGATGGGCGAAGACCTCTCGAACAAGGAGATCGCCGCGCGCCTCCGCATCGAGGTCGCGACGGTCAAGAACCACGTGCACAACGTCCTCGACAAACTGCGTGTCCATCGGCGAACCGACGCTGCCCGTCTCCTGGGACACCGCACGCGATCGAGCGCCAGGCGGCTGGATTCAGATCAGGTCTAGACCCGCAGCTAGTTCCTAATCAGATCCGAGTCTCTATTCCCTTCCATCGCGCGTGCCGCGAGGATCCGTCGCGGGTGCGGGGGCGCGCCCAGCGGCGGAGTCCTGTGAGGCGATTGACGATTCTTCTTTGCGCCTTGCCTCGCATGATGCGGTCCATCGTCGAAACAGCCGTGGCGAACCAGCCGGATTTGCAGCTGGCCGATTGCCAGGGCGACGAGGTTGGCGACGCGGTCGCGCGGTCGGGTGCGGACGTCCTCATCGTCGAGGAACGCGCCGACCGCAGCGAGGCGTACTACCGTCCGCTGCTCCTGCGTCACCCCGCGTTGAAGGTGTTCATCCTGACGCAAGGCGGGAGGAACGTCACCCTGATCGGATTCCGTCGTGTACGCCTCGCGGACGCGTCTCCGACGACCCTGATCGACGCGATTCGATCGGAGCTGCGCAACGAGGCGTCACCGGACGAAACGTTGCACGACGAAGAGTGAGCGACGCGACGGGCGCGACTGCCGGTCGCGATTGACGCGACTGCCCACGTAAGGAGACGTGTCCATGGCGCAAGTGAGCTATCCCGGCGTCTACATTGTCGAAAAACCGAGTGGGGTTCGCACCATCACGGGCGTCGCGACGTCGATCGCCGCCTTCGTCGGGTTCACGCGCAAGGGCGTGCTCGACAAGGCCGTGGCGATTACGAGCTTCGCCGACTTCGAGCGCGGCTACGGCGGCCTCGATCGCGACAGCCCGCTCTCCTACGCCGTCCGCCAGTTCTTCTTGAACGGCGGCACGCAGGCGTGGATCGTACGCGTGGCCGTCGGCGCCACGACGGCAGCATGGACATTCCCCGACGATGCGCCGGTTCCCGTCCTCGACGTCGCGGCCGCAAGCCCCGGGATGTGGGGCAACGGCCTTCGCCTCTCCGTCGACCAGACCAGCGTGCGCAATCCCGACGCCGACTTCAATCTGGTCGTCTCGCAGCTGCAGCCTGACGGAACGACCATCGTCCCGCTCGAGACGCACCGTAACCTGACCCTCGATTCGAAGTCCCCGCAGTACGTCGAGTCGGTCGTGAACAACGCGTCGGCGGCAATCCGCGTGACGCGACATCCCGGACTCACGTTTCCGCAGACGGGATTCGCAGTCAGCGGCACGATTGCCTTCCCGCTCTCGGCGGCCGACGCGACGATCGGCGGCACTCTCGATGGCGACACGCCGTTCCTGCTGACGGTGCAGGGATCGCCGTGGGCCAACATGGCCAACTTCGTCACGGCGGTCAACACCGCCATCGCGACGCTTGGACTCGCGGCACGGCTGCAGGCCTCCGAGACCGACGCGACCGGCCAGGCCGGTTCGGGCCACCTGCGTCTCGGGTCACTGACCGCTGGTGAATCGTCCAGCGTCGTGATTGCGACAGGATCGTTCGGCGGCCTGGCCGCGATGATTCACATCGGCCTCGCCAACGGCGGGCGGGAATTCACCGGTGCCGCCGATCATCGGCCGGCGGCCGTGACCAACACCGGCCCATTTCCCACGGGCGCCGACGGTGCACGCGGCAGCGCGGTCAATCTGCTCGGGAGCGAGTCGGCGAAGACCGGCATCTACGCGCTGCTCGACGTCGACCTGTTCAACATCCTGTGCATCCCTGAGACATTCGACATGTCGTCCGGTCAGGAGGGCCTCATCCAGGCGGCCGTCGTGTTGTGCGAGAAGCGCCGCGCCTTCTACATCGTCGACGCGCCCGTCACGAGCACGCTCACCAGCATCCAGACGTTCATGGGCGTCACGCAGTCGCGCAACGCGGCGACCTACTTCCCGGCCGCGCGCATCGCCGATCCGCTGGACGGACTGCGACCGCGGGCGATGGCACCTTCAGGCACGCTCGCCGGCGTCTACGCGCGCACCGACGCGACGCGTGGCGTGTGGAAGGCGCCTGCCGGCACTGACGCCACGCTCAACGGCGTCCTCGACATCGCGATTCCGGTCAACGATCTCGAGAACGGTCAGGTCAACCCGTTGGGCGTGAACGTGCTGCGCAGCTTCCCTGCCTACGGACGCGTGGCGTGGGGCGCACGCACGATGAAGGGCGCGGACGCGCAGGCCGACGAATACAAGTACATCCCGATCCGGCGGCTCGCGCTCTTCCTCGAGGAGAGTCTGTACCGCGGCACGCAGTGGGTCGTGTTCGAGCCGAACGACGAGCCACTGTGGGCGCAGATTCGACTGAACATCGGCGCGTTCATGAACGGCCTGTTCCGGCAGGGCGCGTTCCAGGGCAAGACGCCGGCCGAGGCCTTCTTCGTCAAGTGCGACAAGGAGACCACGACACAGGCCGACCGCAACCTCGGCATCGTCAACATCATCGTCGGCTTCGCGCCGTTGAAGCCGGCGGAATTCGTGATCATCACCATTCAGCAGATTGCTGGCGATTTGCAGTGAGGGAGCCGGACTATGGCGCAGTTCTCCGTCAACACCCATCGGTTCGACCCGTACAAGAACTTCAAATTCCGAATCAAGTGGGACGGCCGTTACGTCGCAGGCGTCAGCAAGGTCGGCGCGCTCAAGCGCAGCACGGAAGTCGTCGAACACCGTGAAGGCGGCGATCCATCGACCTCGCGCAAGTCGCCGGGCCGCACCAAGTACGAGGCCATCACGCTCGAGCGCGGCGTCACTCACGATCTCGAATTCGAAGCATGGGCCAACAAGGTGTGGCACGTGGGCACGGGTCTCGGCGCCGAAGTCAGCCTCAAGGACTTCCGCAAGGACGTGATCCTCGAGGTCTACAACGAGGCCGGCCAGCTCGCGATCGCCTACAAGATTTTCCGGTGCTGGGTCTCGGAGTTCCAGGCGCTGCCCGATCTCGACGCCAACGCGAACGCGATCGCGATCCAGCACATCAAGCTGGAAAACGAGGGCTGGGAACGCGACGCGGATGTGACCGAGCCGACCGAGCCCGTGCTGGCGGGTTGACACGATGCGTCCGTTCGGGCACGCGGTGGATCTGGATCTGGACTTCGGGCTGCAGGATCGACCGGCCCTCGTCACCGCGCTTCTCGCGAGCTGCGGCGAATCTGGCGACGCGGCGTTCTGGTGGTCGGAACCGGTGGGCGTGCGCATCGCGGCGCTGCTGCAGCTGGTTGTCGTCAACGAGCGGCGTGCCGAGATCTCGCTGAGCCGACGCTGCAGCGCCGTCGGGTGCGGTGAGGCGTTCGGCTTCACGCTGCCGCTGCTCGCACTCGCCGCAGCCACGACGAGCGCCAGTCCCCTGCAGATTCACCTCGACGCCGGCCGCGTGCTGACGCTGCGGCGGCCGACGGGCGACGACTTGCGCCGCTGGCGCGATGCGCAGCCTGCGTCGCGCGACGAGGCGGTGCGGGTGATGCTCCACTCGATCGTGCTCGCCGGAGATGTGCAGCCGGATGACGAAGCGGCCGTGTCGGCAGCGATTTCGGAGATGGATCCGCTCGTGGACTTCGTGGTGGCGTGCCCGTGCCCCGCGTGTGGCGCGGCCAACGACGTCGCGATCGATCTCGAGGCGCTGGCGCTCGAACGTCTGGCTGGCCGCCAGCGCGCACTGCTGCGCGACGTGCATCGCTTCGCGGCGTCGTACGGGTGGACCGAAGCCGACGTGCTGGCGATTCCGCCGTCACGCCGGGCGCACTATCTGCAGCTCATCGAGGACGAACGATGAGCGGGTACTTCGACGCGCTGATCCGGTCGGGTGGCATGACCATCGACGGTGGTAGACCGACGACGCCATCGCTCGATTCGCAGGCGTTCGAGGTCGCTGCCGATCCTCACGCTCCGACGACGGAGATCCCGACAGCGTCCGCGCCGCCGGCATCGCGCGACGTGGTTCGCGGCGCTGAGTCCGTGAGACCAGTTGCGCCGCCGCCCGAGGGGCAGGAACGTGTCGTCCGCCAGGTGCGGCCGACGCCGGACGACGTTCAGGCCCGCACGCATTACCCGCCTGAAGCTCGCGCCGAATCGCCGGCGACACCTCGTGTGCGGTCCGATGAGCGGTCCGCTCCGGATTTCAGCGCACGGCTCGTGCGCGCCGCCGTGCGCTGGATCGCGGCCGACGCCTCGACAATCGGCAACGTTCCCGCGCGAGAGCACTCGGTGGCGCCGGCGCATGATGACGTGCGCCGCATTCAGGCAGCAGCTGCGCGCGACAGCGATCGAGAGGCATCGATCGTGACGCCGATGATCGTCGAAGCGAAGACCACTGCTCGCGAACCGGCAGCACACGTCCTGCCTCCCGTCGAGACGACTCGGATTGCTGACCCGTACCAGGTCCATGCCACGCCACCGGCTCACGACGAGATCGTCGAGATTTCGATCGGGTCGATTCACGTGCGCGTCGACGCGCCGCCGGCGCAGACGATTGCCCGACCGGCGATGACGCGTCCCGTCACCAACACGCCGCGGGCTGATGCGCGTCCCGGGCGAAGCGCGTTGTCGCGTCGCGCGCTGCGCAGGATCTGACGATGTCCCTCGCAGATTCCGGAACGGCGATCGGCGCGGTCACGCGGCTGTTGCAGGATCATCTGATCCGTCGCCAGTTCGAGGTCTCGATCGGGAAACCGGAGGATGCGGCGGACAGCACCCCGGCGGCGGCGAAGCTGAACCTGTTCCTCTACGAAACCGCGTTCGATCCGCATCTTCGGAACGCGTCGTTGCGCGATGGTGAGCTGCCGCCGTTGTGGCTGGTGCTCAAGTTTCTCCTGACCGCATTCGATGGCACCGACAGCAGCGACACCGCCGCAGCGCATGACCTGCTGGGGCGCGGCATGTCGGCGATCCATGAGTTGAACTTTCTGCGCCTCGATCCGCTGGTCGCGACCAACGTGCGCCTGGCGCTCGAGAACAACCCCGAGCCGCTGAAGCTGACCTTCGACGAATCCAACCTCGACGTGCTGTCGAAGATCATGCAGGGCAACGAGGAGCGCTATCGGTTGTCGGTCGCGTTCCAGGTACGGCCGGTGATGATCGTGCCGGGCAGCCTGCCGCGCAGCTCGCTGCTCGTCGGCGTCGACTATACGACGACACCGGAAACGATCATCGGCCGCGAGGGCATCCAGATCGACGTGATTCCGTCGCTCGCCGCGCAGCTCGATCGCGTCGAGCCGGACCGGTTCGAGGTCGGCGCGACGCTCACCGTGTACGGCGACGACATCTCGGGCACCGACATGGAGGTCGTACTCGGCGACGTCCCGCTGACCGTCGTCGAGCGGCACGTCGATCGACTGGTGGTGACCGTCGAAGGAAGCCCGGGAACGCCGATCGCATCGGGCACGACGCTGTCGGCTGGTGAGATGCCGCTGGTCGTGCGCCGGCGGTTGTCACCGACGCGGACGCGATCGAGCAATCTGCTCGCGGCGCGGCTGCTCCCGACGGTGACGGGTGCGTCGATGGTCGCGGGCGACCTGCAGCTGCAGGGGTTCCTGCTCGGCACCGACGCGGACGACGTGGTCGTCATCTTCTACCGCCCGTCTGATGGCGCGACGGTCCACCTGTTCGACACGGTGGCCGCCTCCGCCGACCAGCACACGCTCACGGTTCCCGGCGCGGGCGGCGCGGTGCCCGCGGGCACCTACCGGGCGATTCTGCGCGTGAACAACCAGCAGGCCAAGGCCAGTCCGAGCGTGACGACACCATGACGCCCGACGCGCTCACCTCGCTGGCCTCTCCCGATCCGGTCGCCTTCGTGCCCGGTGTTCGAGGGCACGATGCGCTCGCGCAGTACTGGCTCGGGCAGGTCACGTTGCGGCTGCGGCGCGAAGTCTGCTGGCTGTGGCGCGAGCGCGATCTGCGCGTTGCGGGCGCATCGGTGTCGGCGGCGATGCCGCCGCCCGTCGATCGAGCCGTCGCGGCACTGGACCTCGTCCGCTACGAGCACGACAAGCGGGCCTTCTTCGCCGACGACGTGACGGCGCGGTATTTGAGTGAGCGCATCGGGACCGCGCCGCCGACCGCGTCGGCGAGCGGCGATCGACGCGGATCGTTCAGCTGGGTCGCCGCACGACTCCAGCTACGTCCCGTCGAATGCTTCACGCTGGCGGTTGCGCTGCTGTCGGTCGTCGACAGCGCCGCAGGACAGGTGATCGCATGCTGCCTCAACGACCCGTCGCGCACGTCGCCGGCGCTCGCGCTGGCGCAGCGGCTGTGGGACGAGCCCGACGAGTT
Source organism: Vicinamibacterales bacterium (assembly GCA_035315685.1). Taxonomy (GTDB): domain Bacteria; phylum Acidobacteriota; class Vicinamibacteria; order Vicinamibacterales; family CAVVIG01; genus QHWK01. Next base: position 8,091 of record DATFXR010000749.1, read on the forward strand.
GGTGCACTGCTTCGATCCGGCCCACGCGCTGCTCCGCCACGGACTGATCAGCATCGGAAGCGACGCCTCGTCGCACGATTGGCAGTCGCCGCTAGCCGTTCCCTCGCTCGTTGCATCCGAGCTGTTGTTCGGCAGCGAGCGGTTGCCGGCAGCACTCGAGCCGATTGACACGATCGCGCTGCCCGCCGATCTCGACCAGGCGGCGATCGCGCGGGTGTCGGCCGCAGTCGCGGGCGGCGCCACGAGCATGCGGATCGCTCCGGTCGTCGGCAGCATGGGCGCGCCGCTCGCGGAAGTGGCGGCGGCGTGTGCCGAACGCGCCGGCGTCCGCACGGTGCGGCCGAGTCCCGCTCTGTCGCGCGAGCAGCTCGGGCCCGCGCTCGCCGCCGCGTGGCTGCGCGGGCATGCGGTCTACGTGCCGGCCTCGTTGCTGGCGGCGCCGGCCGCTCACGAAGCGATCCTCGAAACGCCGCCGCTGCCCGGTCTCCCGCTCACGCTGTTCGTCGGCGTGACCGATCGCGCTGCGCTGCGCGGTCTGAGCCCGACGCTGCCGGCCATCGCGGTGCCGCCACTGACCTATTCTGAACGGCTCGCCTGCTGGCGCGAGGCGATCCCTGCAGCCGGCGCCGCCCTGCCCGAGCTCGCGCGCCGCTTTCGATACGAACAATCTGCGATTGCCCGCGTCGGCGGCGAGCTCGCCACGCTCGGACGACCGCCCAGCACGAGCGAGATGCTCGCCGCCGCGCGCGCCGACCTCGATCTCGGCACCCTGGCGCAACCGGTGGCGCCGCGATTCGCCCGCCGCGAACTGATGCTGCCGCCGGTGCAGTCGTCGCAAATCGACGAGATCGTCGAAGCGATGAAGAACCTGACGCGGGTGCATTACGAGTGGGGCACGGCACGTGCGTGGAACGAAGGGGGGCTGGCCGCTCTCTTCGCGGGACCGCCGGGCACCGGCAAAACCATGGCGGCCGAGGTGATCGCCGCGGATCTGGCGCTGCCGCTGTACCGCATCGATCTGTCGCAGGTGGTCAACAAGTACATCGGCGAGACCGAGAAGAATCTGCGCCGCCTGTTCGACGCCGCCGACTCGTCCGACGTGATTCTGTTCTTCGATGAGGCCGACGCGCTGTTCGGCAAGCGGACCGAGGTCAAGGACGCGCACGATCGCTACGCGAACCTCGAGATCAGCTATCTGCTCGAACGCATGGAGCGATTCAAGGGGCTGGCGATCCTCGCCACCAACCGCAAGAAAGATCTCGACGAAGCGTTCCTGCGCCGCCTCCGATTCGTCGTCGAGTTTCCGCTGCCGGGCGTTGCCGATCGCTTGCGCATCTGGCGCAGCGTGATACCCGACGGCGTCGACGCCAGCCAGCTCGATTTCGACTTTCTCGCGCAGCGCTTCGCGCTGTCGGGCGGTCACATTCGCAGCATCGTGTTCTACGCATGCCTGCAGAGTGCGGCGGACGGCGCGCCGCATCGGCTGACCATGCCGGCGATCGTCCATGCCGTGCAGCGCGAATACGACAAGCTGGATCGCGCCAGCAGCCTCGATCAGTTCGGACCGTACGCTGCCCTCGTCAGCGCGCAGAGGGCGCCACGATGAGCACATCGTCATTGCCGCGACGTCGTCTCCGCATCGGCCGTCTCGACCTCGACATGCGCGGGGTCGATGCGACGCGGGCCGAGGCGGCGGCACGGGCGCTCGGTCCCGCGCTCGCCCAGGCGATCGCGTCTCGCCGATCGCTCGGCGTCGAGCGCGAACGAATCGACGCCGGCCGCGTCGACCTGCCTGCGTCGTCCGCATCGGGTGATCTCGCGGCAGCCATCGCCCGGCGCATCGCCGCCGTGCTCGGAGGGACGAAGCGATGACTTTGCTGCGCGGAGCGCTGATCGAGTACGGAACGTCGCTGATCGGTCCGATTCCGAACATCGTCATCTTCCAGTTCAACCCGGAGTCGTTGTCGCGCACGCTGCAGATCCCGCCGCGGCCGACCGGCGCGACCCAGCGTGAGACGACGCAGGCCGGTGAGAAGACCTTCGAGAAGATTACGTTCAAGGCGCACTTCAGCGCCGTCAACATGCTCGACGAGGACAAGGTGCTCGCGAAGCTGTTCGGCATCGGCCCGCAGCTCGCAGCGCTGGAGAAGATGGTTCTTCCCAGCTCGAAAATCGCCGGCCTGATCGGCGCCGCGATCGATGCGATCGGCGACGCACTCGGCGACGGCGGCGGCGACGATGCCCCCGCCCAGCCGATTCCACGCGAGAAGTACCCGCGGATTCTGTTCATCTGGGGGCTGACGCGGGTGCTGCCCGTCACCATCGACTCGATGAGCATCTCCGAGCTGGAGTACGACTCGATCCTGAACCCGCTGCGCGCCGAAGTCGACATCACGCTGAGCGTGATTGCCGTCGACGACTGCTCGGATGACGTGCTGGCCAAGGGTGCGCTCGAGTACTCGACGATCGCCAAGGAGGCGATGGCGATTGCCAATCTCGCCAACACCGCCGAGCAGATCGTCGATCTGATTCCGTTGTAGGTGCCGCGATGTTCCTGCCCAACTCCCGCTACTACAAGGTTGCGACGGTCGAGACCGTCACGTCGACCGGTGAATCGGTGACGGCGCTCAAGCTGCGTCGGCTGACGCCCGTAGCCGGTGACCCTCAGATGGTCCAGTCGGGCGACCGGCTCGACCTGTTCGCGCAGGCGCAGACCGGCGACGCGACGCAGTTCTGGCACGTCGCCGACGCCAACACCGCGCTCGACGGCCCGACGCTGACCGAGACGCCGGGCGACACGCTCATGGTGCCGAGGAGCTGACGTGGCCGAACAACGCTTCCGCGTCTGGTTCGGCGACCGCGCCGCGAGCGAGGACGAGCTCGAACGCATCGAAGACATCGAAGTCACGCAGGAGATGGACGCGTTCTGGGAGGCGCACCTGCGCATGGCGTTGTGTCTGGATGCCAACGGCGCCTGGCTGCACTGGCCAGGCGACACGACCACGCCGTTTTCACGAGTCCGCGTCGAGATTGACATCGGCAACGGACGGTTCGCGCCGCTGATCGATGGGCCACTGGTCAGCATCGACGCAGGGCTCGACTCGCAGCCCGGGCGCAGCACCGCAACCATGGTCGTGCGCGACGACAGCGCATTCCTCAACAAAGACGAGGACACCGAGCCGCCGTTCGAGCACCGCGCCGCCAGCCAGATCGCCCAGGAGCTGTTCGGCCGCTTCGAGCAGATCCGCGACACGCGGATCGAGAACACACAGGCAACTCCGGAGACGACCCAGCGCCGCGGCACCGTGCTGCAGTTCCTCCGCGACCTCGCCACCGCCAACGATCGTCACGCGTACGTACTCCCGGGCGACACGCCGGGGGCGAGCGTCGGCTGTTTCCTGCCCGATCCGGAAAACGCCGCCGATTTGCCGCCGCTGGTGCTGATCGGCGACGGCCGCAACCTGTCGCAGGCCAGCGTGACTCAGGATCCGAATGGCGGCGAGCGCACGCGGGCCCAGGTGCTGCGGGTCAACGATCAGGGCGTCACGACATTCGAGACCAGCGCAGCCGATCTCGGCCTGATGCGCAGTCTGCCGGCGCTTCCGGCCGACCTGACGCCGCGCCGACTGATAAGCCCGTCGGACAGCACGCGCGAAGACCCGACCGCCGCCGTTACGGCGCAGGCGCGGCGCAACGGCTACGTCTTCAAGCTCGCGAGCCACGTGATCCCCAGCTGCTACGCCGGCGTGCTCGTGCCGTACCAGAAGGTGCGCGTCGATGCCGGAGCCACGCCGTACAGCGGCGACTACCTGATCACCAAAGTGGTCCACCGCATCACGCCGTCGCTCTACACGCAGGAGCTGGAGGCCAAGACGAACTCGGTGACCGAGGTCTCGGGCGCGGCGGTCGCCGAGGCGTTGGGCGGCGGGCTGCAGCTCTCCGTGTCCGCGAGCGGAGGGATCTTCTGATGGAAGCGGTCGAGCAACACGTCGAGCAGCTCGTCACCCGCGCCGGGTCACGGTATTTCGGAAAGTACCGCGGCACCGTCATCGACATTAGCGATCCCAACAATCAGTGCCGCATCCGCGCCACGGTGCCGGCGGTGCTCGGCGATCAGCCGTCCGGGTGGGCGATGCCCGCCGCGCCGTTCGCCGGCGACAGCCACGGCTTCGTGATGCTGCCCAAGGTGGGCGACGGCGTGTGGATCGAGTTCGAGGCCGGGCAGCTCGACAACCCGATCTGGTCCGGCGGCTGGTGGGCGAGCGGTCAGCGGCCGAATCCGCAGGGGCCGGCCGTTCGCGTCATCGTCTCCGAAAAGGGCCACGCGCTCGTCCTCGACGACGATGCCAACGAGGTGAAGCTCGTGCACGGCGGCGGGCCAACGATCAAGCTGACCGCGAGCGAGATCGTTCTGACCTGCGGCGCCTGCGAAATCAAGATCAGCAACGACAACATCTCGCTCAACAACGGGCTGATCAAGGTGGGGCTCGCCGGCGTGAGCCTCGTCAACGGCGCGATGACGTTCGGGGTGCCGCCATGATCCCGATTCTCACCACCGCCAGCACCGTGATGTGCCCGCACGGCGGGACCGCGCTGCTCACGACGAGCAACACCGAAATGGTGATCGAAGGGGCGCCGGCGCTGCTCCAGATCGATGTGCATCCGATCCTCGGGTGTCCGTTCACGCCGGTGGCGTACTCGCCCTGCGTGCTGATCCAGTGGATCACCGCCGCGACACAGACGTCGGTGCATGGCGTGCCGGTCCTGTTACAGAACAGCATCGGACTGTGCCTCAACGCAACGTCGGCGCCGCAGGGGACCGCGATCGTCGTGCAGGTGCAGCAGCAGGGGAAAGGAATCTGAGGATCCGAGGATGACGCTCTCGAACGGCAGGCATCTCGCGTTCCCGTTCCGGATCGGCGGCGACGGCCGCACCGCCGCACCGGTCGACGACGCCGCGCAGGTGCGCGATGAACTGCTGCAGTTGCTGCTGACCAGCCCGGCGGAGCGTCTGTTCCTGCCCGAGTTCGGCGGTGGCGTTCGCAAGCTCGTGTTCGAACCGGCGTCCGAGACGCTGCGCGGCGTCGTCAAGGCGCGCATCACCAACGGGCTGTCGCGTTGGCTCGGGCACCGGTTGACGGTCGAGCTCATCGACGTCGTGTGGGACGACGCGGCGGCGACGCTCGAAGTGACGGTGAAGTATCGGCCCGCAGGCAGTCCAGATTCGCGGGTCGTGAAGTTTCAGCGCAGCTCGCAGTAACGGAACCAGCAATGACGGCGATCAAGTTTCCGGATTTCGTCGATGACCGTGCCGATGTGCTGCGCGATCAGGGCCTCGATGGGCTGAAGCTCGCGCTCGTGTCGCTGCCGTCCGGCGCCAATCCGGACCATGCCGACATCGAGCTGCATTTCTACAACGGGCTGCACGTCGCTGCGATCCTCGCCGACATCGGTGGCGATCCGGTGCGCGCCCGCCAGGTCTTTCGCATTCGCGGCGGCTCGCGCATCGTCGCCGGCATATCCAGCGGGCAGGTGCGGGTGACGGCGGTGTCAGGCATCGATGCGACACGTCTGTCGCTGCGAGTCGAGCCGGTCGGCGATTATTCCACTTACACGCTGGAGCTCGTCTGGAACGCCAGCCTGATCGATCCGTTTTTCAGCGCGATCGGCTTCAAGTTCCGTCCCGGCTGCTTCACGAACGACTGCGCGCCGCCACTGCCCGGGCGACCGCCGCTGCCAAATCCGGCAATCGACTACCTCGCCAAGGATTACGACTCGTTCCGCCACACGCTGATGGTCGCAATGGCCGATCGCGTGCCGGGGTGGGCCAGCACGAGCGAGGCAGACCACGACCAGGTGCTGATCGACTTGTTCGCGGCCGCCGCCGACGAAATGAGCGACTACCAGGACCGGGTCATGGCAGAGGCCTACCTGGCGACGACCAGAAAGCGGGTGTCGCTCGCGCGACACGCCCGGCTCGTCGACTACCACCTGCACCAGGGCAATCAGTCCACCACCTGGCTTGCAGTCGACGTGGTCGGTGGGCAGGCGCCGTTCACGCTCGACGATCAGGAGCTCGTCGTGTGGACCGGCGGCGCCACCCCCGGAGACGAAGCGGTGTTTTTCGCGAGCCGCGAGCGCCGTCGGCCGGTCGCGCAACGCCAGCGGCTGGATCCGCTGCTCAATCGGTTGCGCATGCACACCTGGCGCAACGCCCAGCCCGCGCTGGCCGCGGGCAGCACGAGCGCCGACATCGCGCCGCTGTCGGCGCTCGCGTCGCAGGCAGACGCCGATGCGCTGCGCGACCTGGTGCGGAAGGGCCTGTGGCGGGAGATGCTCGTTGCGGAAGTGCTCAACCCGCTCACCGGTGCGGTCGCCGGCCGGCATCGCGCGAAGCGCCAGGTGCTGCGGCTGCTCGCCGGCCCGGACGTCGATGCCGGGGCGGCGGAATCTGTCTTCGATCCGGTCACGAGCACGTGGATCGTGCGGGTGCACTGGCGCGACGAAGACGCGCTGCGCTTCGACTACAGCTTCACGACCTTCTGCCCGGGTCCGCCGCCGACGACGGTCGAGGACGTGTCGATCTTCTACGGCAACCTGGTGATGGTTCACGAGGGGCGGCCGATCGAGGCGCATTTCCACGAAGTGGGGAGCCTGCTGCCGACGGAAACCGAGACCGTCAAGCATCGCTACGTCGAGCGCATGAATCGCTTCGGGAACGGGCGCGACTGGGTGCTCGCGCCGTTGCCAGACGCCGGACCGCTCGCCTATCTGCCGCCGCTCGACGGCGCCGCGCCGACGGGCGAAGAGCCGGCCCGCTCGACGCTGTCGCTGCAGGTCGAGGCGCCCGGTGGCGCGCGTGAGGCCTGGGACGAAGTCGAGAGCCTCGTTCACAGCGACGACTCGGCGGAGAACGGCGACCAGTTCATGGTCGAGACCGACGAGCGGCGACGCACGGTTCTGCGCTTCGGCAACGGGACCAATGGTCGTCTGCTGCCGGATGGCGCGACCGTGCACGCCGAGTATCAGATCGGCGGTGGTCACCGCGGCAACATCGGCGCGGATCAACTCGTCAACATCCAGCCGCTCACCGGCGTTCTCAGTGGCGCGGTGATCGCCGCCACCAACCCGTTCGACGTGACCGACGGCCGCGACCCCGAGTCGGCGGAGCGTGTCCGACGCGACGCGCCCGAGGCGTTCCGCACGCGCCAGCTGCGTGCCGTCACGCTGGCCGATTACGTGACGCGCGCCGAAGAAGTCACCGGCGTGTCGCGGGCGGTCGCGCGCTATGCCTGGACCGGCAGCTGGCGAACCGTTCGCATCGCGATCGATCCGACCGGCTTCACTGCGCTCGGCGACGCGCGCTCCGATGCGCTGTGGGATGAACTGCGCCCGCGCATTGCCGATCATCTCGAAGCGGTGAGGCTGATCGGCGAGGACATCGAGCTGCGCCCACCCCGCTACGTGCCGCTGGAAATCCTCGTCGTGGTCTGCGCCGGCGAATCGTATTGGCGCGAGGACGTGCGCTTCGTCCTCGAGCAGGAGTTTTCCGACGGATGGACCTCGGACGGCCGGCGCGGATTCTTTCACCCCGATGAATGGACGTTCGGCCAGTCGCTGCATCGCAGCGCGATCGAAGGGCGCGTCCATCGCGTCGTCGGCGTCAAACACGTCGTGCGCATCACGATGAAACGGTTCTCGGCGCCGCTGCCCGGCGTGCCGGGCGCGGAGGTGATCGAGATGGGCTTCGACGAAGTCGTGCTCGTGGCCAACGATCCCAGTCACCTCGAGCGGGGGCTGATCAGATTCGCGGTGCAGGGGGGGCGGCGGTAGCGCCATGGCCTGCAATCCGCTCATCACCGATCCGTTCGTCTTCCCGCGCCGGGCCGAGAACCGGCCGGGCCTTCCCCGCATCGCGTATCGAATCGGGCGCTACGCCGACTTCGTGGAGGCGATGACGCGGATCATCGATGCGGCACCGGAGCTCGCTGCGTGGACGCACCGCGACGCGGACGATCCCGGCATCGCGCTGTTGCAAGGCGCAGCCATCCTTGGCGACATCCTGAGCTTCTACCAGGAGCATTACGCGAACGAGGCGTACTTGCGCACGGCCGCATGGCGCGAGAGCGTCGCGGAGGTGGTGCGCCTGACCGGCTATCGCCTGACGCCCGGGATCGGCGGCCGCGCGACGTTCGCGTTCGAGGCACGCGGCGTCAAGCCGGTCACGATCCGGAAGGGCTTTCCCATCAAGGCGGACCTGGCGGATCTGCCGGTCCCCGCCGACTTCGAGACCGACGCCGAGCTGATCGCCTGGCCGCACCTCGGGCGCTTCAACCTGTATCGTCCGCGCACCTACGCGGCAACTCTCGCCGCGGGTGCGACGTCGTTCGAGGTGGCCAGCGTGAACGGCGCCGGCGACGCCGTCAGTCTCGCCGCATTCGAGCTCAAGGTTGGCGATCGCCTGATGCTGCAGCCAGCCGAACCCGCCTGGACGACGAGCGGCTCGACGGTGACCGCGCAGGCGTCGCCGCAGGTCGTCAAGGTGACGAAGGTCACGCGGCTGCTCGGCAGACTGATCGTCGACATCGACGCGCCGGTTCACCACGCCTGGCATCAGCCCGTCGCGGCCTATCGCGTCAACCGTACGTTCCGCCACTTCGGGCACAACGCGCCGGTCAAGGTCGTCAGCAACCGGACCAACAACCAAGGCACGATTACCGGCGCCCGACAGTCGGACACGAAGTTCGAGCGGCACATCGTCGTCAATCATCGGTGCACGAACACGAGCTCGTCGATCGGTCTGCCGGGAGAACTGATCCCACTCGATTCGGAAGTCCAGGATCTCCACGCGGGCATCCGTGTCGTGGTGCAGACGGTGGCACACCAGAGCGCCGGCGGATCGCGCGCGGCCGTCAGCGTCGTCCGCACTGTCGCCGCGATCGAAGCGCGGACGATCGGCTTCGGAAATCTCAACGGCTCGAGCACGCTGCTCACGCTGGACGATCCGATCCTCAGGCATGCGATGGCGGATTCTCCGCTGAGCGACGTGCGTCGCTTCCGCATTCACGAAGTCACGTCGCCGCCGCTCACGTTGAGGCCGGTGTCGTCGCCTTCTGGCGCAGGCTTCGCGTCCGGCTCGAGCGCGCTGCGGTTCTGGGGGACGGCGAGCGAAGCGCAAGCGCTGGCGCGGCGTCGACTGTACCTGTCGCATCCCGACGGTCGCACCGTCGATTTGGTTTGCACGAACCACAAGGCCCATTTCGCGTCGCCCACACCCGGTATTCCGAGGATGTGGTCGCTCACGTTCGATCGACCACCGACGCCGTTCGTCCGAGCCGACTTCGACGAAGCAGCGCCGACGGTGACGGTTTTCGGGAATCTGGTGGACGCATCGCAGGGCAAGGGTGAACGCGACGCGGTGCTCGGCAACGGCGACAACCGGCAGCCGTGGCAGACATTCCCGTTGCCCAAGTCGCCGCTCACCTATTTCCTCTCGGCCGGCGGCATTCCGCCGCAGACGCCGGAACTGGAGATCTGGGTCAACAACCGCCTGTGGAAACGCGTCGATGCGTTCTTTGGGCACGGTCCGACCGAGCAGATCTACATCGTCCGTGAGGACGCCGACGGCCGAAGCTTCGTGCAGTTCGGCGATGGAGAAACCGGCGCGCGACTGCCATCCGGCCTGAAGAACGTCGTCGCGATGTATCGCACGGGTGTCGGCGCGCACGGGCCGATCAAACCGGACGCCACGCCGAGTACGAGCGAGCGGCCGCCAGGGTTCGACAAGGTCACGCTCGCCGGCCTCGTGTCTGGCGGCGCCGAACCCGAGGACGGCGCGAAGGCGCGCGAGGCCGCGCCCGGCAAGGTGCAGAGCCTCGGACGGCTGGTCAGCATCCGCGATTACGAGACGGAAACGATCGGCGTCCCGGGCGTCGTGACGGCAGCCGCGGCGTGGGACCTCCATGCGGGAGTCCCCGCGGTCATCCTCCGTGTGCTGCTCGAAGCCGGACGAGAGGCGGAGTTCAACGACGTGCGCGCGACGATCGCGCACGCGCAGCGTTGCCACGGTCCTGATCGCTTCGCGCTCGTCGTCGAGCAGGCCCGGATGCGATACGCGTTCGTCGACGTCAGCTACGCGCACGATCCGACCTACCGCCGCGCGGATGTCGAGGCGGCGGCGCGAGCGGCGCTGGGCCTGATCGGTGCCGCGGAACAGGAACGCACCGGCCTCTTCGGACTGCGCGCGCGGCGTCTCGGTGAGCGCGAGTACGCGAGCCGGATCGAGGGCCGCCTGCAGAACGTGCCCGGCGTGCTGTGGTGCAAGGTCACGGCGCTTGGTCGTTTCGCGAGCGGCGAGACCGATCCGGCGACGCTGGCACTCCCGGCGTCGCCGCGGCCGCTGATCGCGGTCCTGCCGTGCGGTGCTCGCGAGTTGCTTCAGCTCGCGTCATCGCATCTCACGCTGACCGCCGTCGCCGAACCCTCGGCTGGGGAATGCGCATGAGTGCGCCGAGCGTTCGCCTGTTCGAACAGCTGCCGGAGATCTACCGGACGCGAGACGCGGAGCAGACCCCGCACAATCAACTGCGCGCCTACCTGGCGGCGGTCGAAGCGGCGTTCGGCGCCCTCCATGACAACATCGGGCAGCTGTACGAGGACCTGTTCATCGACACGTGCGACGACTGGGTCATCCCGTACATCGCCGACCTGCTCGGCACGACACATCTGAAGGGCGATCCGCGGACGCTGCGCGCCGACGTCGCCGACACGATTGCACTCCGCCGCCGCAAGGGCACACTCGGCGCGATCGAACGGCTGGCGGTCAATCTCACGGGCTGGGCCTGCCGGACGGTCGAACTGCGCGAGAACCTTGGCTGGTCGCAGCACCTCAATCACCAGCGGCCCGATGCCGGCGGCGAGCCGCCGTACGGCGATCCAGCGCTGAGCCGATTCGACGTGCCGCGCGGCGGCACCGCACCGATTCGCGACCCGGCGGCGCTGGCGCTCCTGGGAACGCCGTTCGACAATTTTGCGTACACGGCCGACGTCAAGCCGGCAATCGACGATGCGCGGCACATCAACCTGCCGAACCTCGCGATCTTCCTGTGGCGGCTGGCGGCATATCGGCTGCCGCGCGTGCGGCCGCTCGCCAGGGGCATCAGCGATCTTGGCGCTCGCGCGGCGGGGCTCGCACAGTTCGTGCTGCGCTTCGACCTGCATCCGCTCGACATGCCGCTGCGACTGTTCAACACGAGCCGGCCGGGATTCCTTCGCGCGGCGACGTCAGGTGGCGTGATCTCGCCGCTGACGGATGCCGACGCCGTTCCCGGGCCGATGCTCGCCGGAAGGCTGACCAGCGACGCCCCCGCGGGACATCCCGATGCGTACGTCCAGGTGGACTTCTACGACGGCTCGACGACGCCGCCCTCCGGATTCGATCTGGGCGACGTCGGTCTGCAGTTGTTCATGCCGCAAACGCTGTCGCCGCTGCTCGTACCGGCGCCGCCGGCGTGGCGATGGATCGTTCGCGGCGACAACCTGTGTGCGTGGGAGAGCGGGCTGCGACGGCCGGTGCGCAGCGGCGAAGTGGTGATCGACGCGGACATCGGCCGCATCGTCATCGGCCTGAATACCTCCGCGCAGGCCGGCGAGTTGATCGTGACCGAGAATGGCGCGCTCGTGTCACGCCTGTTCGTGAGCCTGACGTACGGGGCCGCCGGGCCGGTCGGCGCGCATCCGGTGTCGCGCAGCTTCCCGGCGGCGGATCCAGCCATCGACCTCCGGCGCGTCGGCGACATCACCGGCGGCGTCACGCTTCAGGCGGCACTGAACGGCCTCGCAGTCGCCACCAAACCGGTCGTCGTCGAACTCCACGACAGCCTGGTGCACCGGATCGATCTGTCGTCGCTGCCGGGCACCGCGATCGACGGCACCACTTCGCTGCGGCTGGCCCAGTCGCTGACGATTCGCGCGGCCGGCGAGCATCGGCCGATCGTGCTGCTCGCGCAACCGCTTTCGCTGCGGCCCGTGTCGGTTGCGGCGGCGACCCCGTTCGAACCGAACGTGCGACTCGAAGGCCTCTACCTGGCGCCGGACGTGGCCGAACCGTTTCCCGCGGGCGAACCGCTGATCGCCCGGGCCGCGGTGGCGCGGCTCGAGATCGTCGGCTGCACGCTGGCGCCGGGTGGGCACAGCCTGCGCGACGCGAGTCGTGCGCCGATGCAGCCGGCACTGCGCCTGGCCACCGGCTACGGATTCGCCGACCCGGCCGACATCGACGCATTCGTTCCGACGCCCGACATCGTCATCCAGCGTTCGATCGTCGGCACGCTGGCCGTCGACGAACGCTACCGTCTCGACATCGAGGACACGATCGTCGACGCGGGCCTGGGACTGCGCGATGCCGCCACTGGCCGGTTCGCGATCAGCGCGGCAACCAATCCCGCCACCGCCTGGGGCGCGCCGCTGGATTTCGACGGCATCACCTGCTTCGGGCCGGTACGGGTGGCGGCAGTTGGCGGTCTTGGCGGCATTTTCACACGGCGTTTCGCCGTGCTGGACGACCAGCACGGGTGCATCAAGTGGAGCGCGTTCAGCGGCGACGCCGATCGTCTCCCACCAAATCACTTCTGCGTTCGCGCGACCGGCGCCCGGATCGTCTTCACATCGGAGCGGTTCAACGATCCTGGCTACGGTCAGCTCGCGCGCGAAACCGATCGGCGGGTGCGCGAGCTGGGACCCGACGACGATGCGATGGGAGCCTTCGGCTTTCTGCTCGAAGCGCACAAATGGACCAATCTGCACGTGCGGTTGCGCGAGTTCACGCCGGTCGGCGTGAGACCGCTCGTCGTGCCGGTGACCTGACAAAGGGGAAGCCATGCGGGGTGACTTCTCGGTTTTGACCTTCGATCCTCACGTGCACGAGCGGGGCGTGGACCCGCCGGCCACGGGCGTCCTGCGCAATCTGAGCGGCGTCCTGCACCAGCAGGGTCGTGTGACGACCGACGCGGATTTCACGGAAGGCGAGCTGCTCGGTCTGAGCTGGAGCGGACAAGCCGGACGCGACATCATCGGAGCGGGCATCTGCGCGGTGCCGGCGGCGGAGCCGGACGGATTCCGCGTCGAGTCGGCGTCGGTCGTCGACGACGCCGTCCAGGTCATGCTGCGGCCCGGACGAGCCTGGGTCGACGGCATCCTGACCCGGCTGGCCGGCGGCACAGCCGACCCGCACGCGCCGGTCGAACGCCGCGCCAGCTACTTCGGTCCGCCGATCTCGAGTCCCGAACCGAGCCCGGATCAGATCGGCGACGCGACGAGAGATGCCGTCATCCTCGAGGTGTCGGAGGAAGCGCTCCACGGCTTCCAGTATCCCGAGCGATTGATCGAGCCGGCGCTCGGCGGTCCCGATACGTCCGAGCGCGCGTTCGTCAACTTCCGCATTCGCCTGCTGCGACTCGCCGATGGCGAAGACTGCGAAACCGTCGTCGGTCGTTTGCGCGATGATCCGTCCGCGAAGGGGCGTCTCACGGCATCGCTGGCACCGGTGGTTGCCATCGCCGGCGACTGCCCGGTGGTCGGCGGCGGCGGCTACACGGGGTTCGAGCACAACCTGTATCGGATCGAAATCGCCGACGTCGCGGCGGGCGCGCCGGCGCGGTTCAAGTGGAGCCAGTGGAACGGCGGGCTCGTCGGCCGCGGCCGCTTCGACGCGACGACCGATCCAGATCGCGTGATCATCGACGCCGGCCGCGCGCCGATCGTCAACTCGGGGCTCACGGAGTTCTATCTCGAGGCGCTGCAGTACGACGAGGCGATCGGCACATGGGTCGTCACCTACGCGGCGAACGCCACGCTCAATACCGATCACGATCTCGAACTGGCCGCACCGCCCAGCTTCGGCACGTTGCCGTCGACGACCGACTCCGTCTTCTTCCGTCTCTGGAACGGTGTCGCCGATATCGTCACGTTCACGAACGCGGCCACGCCGGTCGAACTGCGCGATGGAATCCGGCTCGTGTTCGACGCCCCGGCAGCCGGCAACTACACGCCCGGCGACTACTGGACCTTCGCGGTGCGTGCCGGCGAGATCGCCAATCCGCAGGTGCTGATCGACAACGTGCCGCCAGTCGGCATCGTCTATCACCGGGCGCCGTTAGCGGAGATCGACTGGACGGCGCGGCAGAACACAAACATCTCCGGCACGATCGAGGATTGCCGCAAGCGTTTCCGCCCGCTGACCAACCAGAAGGTCTGCTGCACATACCTGGTCGGCGACGGGATCTCGAGCTTCGGCGACTTCAACTCGCTCGAAGAAGGTGCCGCGCATCTGCCGGCGGCCGGCGGCGAGCTCTGCCTGCTGCCGGGATTGCACCGCACCAACTTGCTGCTGCAGGGCCACCGTAACGTCAAGATTCACGGTTGCTGCGGGCGCTCGCTCGTGCTGCCGCGCATCGAGACGCGCGTCCAGCCGATTCTGCAGTTCGTGGACTGTATCGGCATCGAAGTCTGCGATCTCGATCTGCTCACCTACGACAGCATCGCGGTGCGGATCGACGGAAGTAGCGACGACAGTTGCCGCGATGTGCGCATCCACGACAACCGCATGGTGGCGCGCACCAACGCGATTCGGGCGACGAATGCCGCAAGTCTGGTGATCGCCAACAACCGGCTGCACCTGCTCGACACGGTGGACGGGCGCGCGACGATTTCTCTTCTCGCCGACGACGTCCTGATCGAGCGGAACACGCTCGTCATGCTGCCGTTCATCGAGCGGACGCCCGGCGACGTGCCCGATGACGACCCGACGCGGAATCCGGCCGATCCGTGCGCACGGACGCAGATCCTCTACCAGTTCCCGATCCTGGTACGCGAGTACGCGTTCTCCGTCTGGACGTTTCTCCTCGCGCAGCTCGTGCCGAAGCAGCCCTATCGCGCGATTGGAGGCATCCACGTGCGTGCCGGGTCGGAGCGCGTGCGCATCCTCGAGAACCACATCGCGGGCGGCGCGGGCAACGGCATCACGCTCGGCGGCGACCTGGACCCGGTGGATGCGCCGGCGCCGACCCCGCCGCCGCGCATCGCGGTGCTGACCGACAGCGTCACGCCTGCCGTTCCGACCGTGAACGTCACGTCCGGACAGTTCCTGGCGTTGGTGCAGGACGAGCAAGGGCGCGCGCTGTCCGATGTCGACGTGTATCTCGAAGCCGACGCTGTCGCCAGCGATCGCACCGATGCGCAAGGCATGGCCAGCGTAAAGGCCGGCCCGGGCTCCTACTCGCTCGACGTATCGCCGCAATACCGCATCGTCCGGGTGACCGAGGCGCGCGACGAAGGCGTGCTGGTCAACGCGGTCACCGTGGCCGCGCGTGGAACTGTCGCGGCGCGCGGATTCCTGCACGAGATCACCATCGAGGCGAACGACGTCACGATGATGGGGCTGTCGGCAATCGGCTTCGCCCTGCGCAGCGGCGCGAGGGTTGCGGGCGCCACGAAGGCCATCCCGACCAACGACCCCAAAGCTGCGCTGCTCGCCTATCTGGACGCCGCGATTCTCGGTCTCGCGCTGACGCCGCTGCTGCGCGCGAGCGACCCGGTGCGCGACCTCGTGATCCTGAACAACCGGCTGCACCAGAACCTGCGCAACCCGTTCACCGAGACACTCCTGGGCGAGGCGCAGTTCATCGGCCGCGGCGGCATCTCGCTCGCGATCGTCGAATCGGCGGTGATCAGCGGCAATCACATCTACGAGAACGGCCCGCGAGCGGCCGACCCGGTGTGTGGGGTGTTCGTCGGCTACGGCGACAATCTCGAGATCACCGGCAACGTGCTCGCCGCGAACGGCGAGACGACGACCGACTTCGAGCGCAACCGCAGCGCGGGCATCCGGGGCGGCTTTTACGTCCGCTTCGCTGGCGCGCTGACCTCGCACCTCTCGACCTCGACCGGGCGCAACGCCGCGCTTCGGGTCCACGACAACCGCGTCGATCAGCCTGCGGGCCGCGCGCTCACGGCGTTCGCATTCGGGCCGGTGTCGGTGGCGAACAACCACTTGAACAGCGAGTTCACCGGCCGCTTCGGCTTCCTCGACACGTTCGTGGGCGGCACGCTGATCGTCAACCTGGGAGGCATGCACCGGCTGCTGGCGCGTGCGTTTGGCAGCTACCTCAATCATCTGGGCAACCGGACGGCCGGCACGGCCGGCAAGGCCTTCGGCGCGGTCGCCGAGCGCGCGCTGCCGGGCGGCGAGACGATGTTCGACGACAACTACGTGCGTCTGGGTCTCGACAATCGCTCGATCACGTCGCAGACGCTGATCGCGTTCGACGACCTCGGCTATTCCTCGAACACCTCGTCGGTGTACCGGGGCGATCGCTTCTTCTCCAACGTGCTCCTGCTGGCCGACAGCGTGCGCGCGACGGCGTCGCGCTTCCGCGAGGACGTCACCCAGACGATCTCGCTGCTGTCGATGTCGATGCGGATGAACACGACCGCGCTGAATCAGGCGGACCACTGCATCGTGACGCTGCCACCGGCTGGAGGTCAGCCCCTGCCGACGGTCAGTCAGCCGAACCAGGTGCTCGATGCAACCGTGTGCGCCCAGTTGTTCGCTGACCCATCTGGCGTGTGGCCGTTCCTCGTCACTGTGCTGTCGGCCAGCGCCGATCAACTTGGCGGCACGCTGTCGACTGAATCCTTCACCGCGGCCGATCTCGTGAGCGCGTCGCAGCAGAGCGTCGCTTCCGCGATTGGCCACATCAACGCCACTCAGGTCGCGACCACCAAAGCGTACCAGTACGAGGCCGCGCGGCTCGCGGTCAAGCGGGGGCCGGATCATCCGACCACTGTGGCCCTGAGCGCGCAGGCGCAGGCCGGCGCAGAGACCAACCGCGTGCTCGTCGCAAGCGCCGAGACGGTGCGCGTGCCGGTCACGACGACGCCCGCCAACGGGTCGACGCTCACCGGCCGGCTCGTCAACGACCGCGGTCAGGGGCTGTCCGACTACTCCATCGATCTGCTGCGTGCCAACGGCACTCGCGTCGACACCGTCGGGCTCACCGATAGTGCGGGGTACTTCACCGCGAGCTACGACGACGCACACACGGCGGCGCTGCAAAAGGAAGGGGATCTCTTCGCGCGCGTCCTCGATCTGGGTGGCAAGGAAGTGCTGCGCGACACCGTCGCTCTCCACGTTGCCCCCGGCGCGGACCTGCAGACCACGCTGGTCGTGCCGGTCCGGGTCGTCCCGAGGTCGGTGGTGATCGATGGCACCGTGATCTACGGCGTCGCCACGCCGACGCCAACACCCACACCGACACCAACACCGACGCCGACACCAACACCGACGCCGACACCCACGCCAACTCCAACGCCGGCGGTGCGCACGCCGCTGGACAAGCTCGGCATCGACGACGCGACGCGCAAGCTGCTGAATGCTGGAGGCATCGTCGACGTCGAAGGCATCCTCGAGGTCGATCCGCAGAAGCTGGCCGTCATCGTCAACAACGCGGATCTGGCGACCAAATTGATCGACATGGCCAAGCGGCTGCTCGGATCGAACGTTGCCCCGACGCCGCCGGCTCCGGCGGTCCGCACAAATCTGAGCACACTCGGTGTGGACGCGACCGTACGCAAGCAACTCGAGGGTGCCGGCATTCGCGACGTCGAGGGCGTGGTCGAAGTCGGCGTCGAAAAACTGAGCGAGGTGGTCGGCGATCGCACCACGGCATCGAAGCTGAACGACTCGGCCAAGAAGGTCCTGGCGGGCACGCGTCCTCCCACACGCCGGAAAGCGCCGCCGAAGAAAGATCAATGACGCGACGCTGGCTGCTGAAGCGCAGTGGACGCGCGGAGGGCGCTTGAGGTTCGCACGATGCCGCCAACCGGCTCGAGGCCGTTCCGGATTCACGGTCGGACGGCACGTGGCGTTTGCGGCCGGCCGCTACTCGCCGCGCACCGCCGCAGGGCAACGCGTCCTGGCGCACGAACTGACGCACGTCGTTCAGCAGGACGACGCTGTTGCGCGCGGCGACCTCGCGGTCGGTCGTGTCGACGATCCAAGTTGATCGGCGTGATCGATTCATCTCTGGCGCGTTCGTGCTGACGCTGGAACGGGCGCGATCCGCAGCGCACGGGCGCACCAGACCTCGGCAAACGCGCCGGTCGGATATCGCAAATCCGAGCGGGCAGCACCCGTGGTCACACGCGAGATCGTGCGCGTGCGGTGGATCGTGTCCGCGCTGCCAACCGAGCGCTCGCGGTACCTGCGCGACGTGCAAGGAAGAAGACGAAGCACGCCCGGATCACTCCGTCAAGCCGCCGACGGGCACGATCGGTGACGGTCACGACCTTCAAGCGGCGCGCTTCTCGGGTGACCTGGTCCTCGAAGCATGCTTCGACAACGAGCGATTCCTCCGGTTTGGAGACACGGGACCGGCAGTCGAGAAACTCCAACAGGCGCTCATCGACGCGGGCTTTCCGCTGCCGAAATTTGGCGTCGACGGCCTGTTCAAGTCGGAGACCCAAGGCGCCGTTCGCGACTTCCAGCGATCGCAGGGATTGGAGCCAGACGGGATCGTCGGCCCGCTCACGATGGGAGCACTCGACCGGCTCTTCGCGAGTCCGGCACCTGCGCCTGCGCCCGCTCCGACGCCTGCACCGCCAGCACCATCACCGGCACCGCCAGCGCCGTCGCCGGCGCCTCCAGCACCATCACCGGCACCACCAGCACCGTCGCCGGCACCGCCAGCACCATCACCGGCACCGCCAGCACCGTCGCCGGCGCCGCCAGCACCGTCACCGGCACCACCAGGGCCGTCACCCGCGCCGCCTGGGCCGTCACCCGCGCCGCCTGGCCCCGCGCCGACGCCGCCTGGTCCAGCGCCTGCGCCGTCGGAGTCGATCACCAGCGAAACGGTCGCGACCGCGCCGGGAGCGCGGACGCGAACCGACGTCGGCGTCGGCGAGGAGGTGAAGCTGACACACTCGCCAGGAAAGACGACGTGGTCGAGAACGGCTGGCACCCTGTCCAGAACGACGGGCCAGACTGTGACCCTCACTGCGCCAGACACCGCGCAGACGGTGACCGTGACCGGCGGAAAGGCCACGATCGCCTTCAACGTGATTGCGCCCGACGACGTCCACATGGATCGTTTTGGTGAGACCGTCGTCAAGCACACGCAGGGGCATGCAGACTCAGGCATCGAGACGCAGCCGTTCCTCCTGCCTGACAACGTGAGCTTCATGAACGTCAGGTATCACGAGGTGAACACCACCGCCAGCGTCACCAACCCGGGGGCGTACCAATGCCTCGCGAACCGCAGTCACTGCCTGAACACGGCGGCGGGTGCCCCTTGCCACGAAATGCTCATGTTCGACAGCGTCGTCGCAGGCAAGGGAACGGAGGCGCTCCGCACAGACTGCGTCTACTCGGGCGACTGCAAGCAGACAGCGCCGTTCGTGCCGGGCTCGATCACCATCCAGATTCCGTACGAGTATCGCGTCGGCAAAGGCCCGTTCCGACGATTCAAGGTCGTGCCACAGGTGAGCGCGCTGGCGGCTGACGGTACCACGCTGACCTCCGACAAGGCTGGCGCCCACGGCGAAACGAAGGTCAGCGCCGACACCGCCGTCATTCAGGACTGCCCTGACGAATGAAGAAAAGAGCGCAGCGCGAAGGCGTCAGCCGAGCGACTGTGTGGTCCCGACGATCAGGATCGCGCGGCGTCGCCAGTCGACGCCGTCGAATCGCCGTCGCCGACCGGAAGCGTGACTGACAGCGTTGTGCCGGCCCGGCGCGACGTCGAAATCGTGAACGTGCCATCGAGCATTCTGACCCGTTCGTCGAGGCTCATCAGGCCGAGCCCGCGATGTCCGGCGGCCGTTCCGGTTTCGAACCCGCGTCCATCGTCGTCGACCTGCATCGCGATGTGCCCGTTGCGGCGG
The DNA here is from genome assembly GCA_035315685.1 of Vicinamibacterales bacterium. GTDB lineage: Bacteria > Acidobacteriota > Vicinamibacteria > Vicinamibacterales > CAVVIG01 > QHWK01. Next base: position 28,032 of record DATFXR010000749.1, read on the forward strand.
CTGAGCCTGACCCGGGCCGACCCCGCGTGTGCATGCTTGACGATGTTGTGAAGCGCCTCCTGCGCGACACGGTACAGACAAAGCGCAGTGGCCGCGGGGATCGCGCCGATCTCACGTTCGACCTCGAGTCGCACGGCGACGCCCGATTCCGCGGTCACCTCGTCACAGCGGATCTCCAGCGACTTGACCAGACCGAGATGCTCCAACAGACCGGGATGCAACGTGTGCGAAAGCGCGCGCAAATCCTTCGACAGGGTGATCATTTCCTGCTGCAGGCTGGTGAGCTCTCCGGATGCCTGTCCTGGATCATCGGTGATGCGCCGCTTGATGCGGCTGAGGCCGATCGACAGGAACGCCATGCGCTGCCCGGCGTCGTCGTGCAGTTCGCGCGCGATGCGCGCGCGCTCCTCTTCCTGCGCCGTGATCAATCGGCCGGCCAGATCGCGGACTTGCACATGGCTCGCCCGCAGCGAGGCTTCGGCGCGGCGGCGCTTGACGCGCGCCGCGACCAGGCCAGCGATGAGCGCGGCCTGGAACACGACCAGCGAGATCGCGCCGATGATGTAGAACTTGTACTGATCCCAGGGACCGGGCTCCTCGAACCTGATCACGCTGTTGACGGGCAGGTGCGTCTTCGAGATGTTCCAGCGTTGGAGCTGGCGGGCGTCGAACATCGGCACATTCGGATCGATGATCTCCATCGCGATGCTGGCAGGTCTTTCTCCGGCCAGCACTCGCTTCCCGAGCCGGCCGGCCGCGTCGCCCGATGGTGCGAGGTCGAACAGGACGCCGCCGACGATCCCCGATCCGAGAAACGCTTGATCGGTGCTGTACACCGGAGCACTCGATCTCGCGGTGATGTCCGCCAGTGCTTCTTCGGGAAGGAAATACCGTCCCGCGCCGTCGGAGAAGAACAGCGTCGTGAACAGGACCGCCGAGTGCCGGGGAAGATCGGTCAAGACGCGCAGCAGCGACTCCATCGGCAGACCCGAGAGGTAGGTGATGCGCACCCGCTTCTCGTACGGCTCGAGCAGAGCGCGGGTGGCCGCCGCCCAGCTCTGCTCGGTTGCCGACGATCCGACCGGGACGAACACCTGTTGCGTATCCGGGTGCACGTGCAGGAGCAGGTCGAGAGTGTCGCGCAGATCGCGTTTGACGGCAACGCCGGTGACGTTCTCCCTCAGCGCCACCTCCTCGATGCGGGAAGTGTTGACGGACGCGAAGACGACAGGGATACCGGGAAAGATCGCCTCGCCATGCTCGAGAATGAAATCGAACGCGAGCGAACTGACGGTGACGATGAGATCGATCCGCTGCGCTGTGTACTTGAGTCGAAGATAGTCGACAGATTTCTGTCGATAGCCGGGCTCGCCAAAGCGGATGAGATCCAGATACTCGGTGTAGAACTCGATCGGCGACCCGCTGCCGGATTGCAGCTGCGATCGGAACGCGCGATCGAAGCCCGTATACATCGCCATCTCGCGCTCGTGCGAGTAGACGACCAGCACCTGTCTCGAGGGCACCGCCTGGGCCGACGCGGATCGCGCTGACACCAGCGGCAGCAGCATCAAGAGCAGAATCCACGCGCGGCAGTCGAACATCACGTTCCGTCCAGGATCTCGCGAGGTGACGCCGTCCGGGAGTCTATCGCGACAGCCGGCCGTTCGATCTCGCAGGAAGGGGAAAGCTGGGCTGTCGCCGTCAGTCGCGCGTGAGCTTGAAGTCGCCCTTGGTGGCGCCGCTCGCCCATGTGCCGCTGAGCGTGCGGTTGTACGATCCGAGGTTGGCCAGGGTCCCCTCGATCGTGTAGCGAACTGCGGGAGCTGCGCCCTTGGCGGGACGCTCCGCCTCGATGTGCACGGTCCACGTGCTCGAGTCGAGCGTCGCCGTCTTGAAGGGCACCGCATCCGGTCCGGGATCGATGGTGCCGCCGATCGTCTTGCCATCCCACGTCATGACCATCGTGACGTCGTGCCGCTGTTGAGGCGACGGGCCCCAGTCGCCGTACCACGTGCCGACCAGCGGATGCCCTTCCTGGGCGGCCGCGACCGCCGCGAACGCGACCAGCACGGACAGAATCGAGAGCCGTCGGATCACGGCACGATCCGCCGTTGCCGGGAGACGGACGCATCGGCGCCGACCATACCTTGCGGCGACCGATTATTGTCCTGGCAGATGTACTCGAACAGCTCGGTACCGGGACTCCATCGCATGATGAATCCGCCGGTCCAGGTGGCCGTGTAGGCACCTGGATCGTCGACGGTCGCTTCGTACTTCAGCGAATTGAAATCAGTGCGCGTGAACCGCTCGACCAGGTGCAGCTGCTCGGTGTGCGGGGTCCCCTCGCGATCCATCCAGAACTTCGTGTTGAAGGCGATGGTGTCGACGACGAGCGCGTCGCCGTCCCAACGGCCCACCGAATGGCCGTAGTAAGCGGGATCGAGATCCTTCGGGTGAGGGCGGCCGTCCATGTAGATCGTGCGGAACGTGTGCGGCCCGCCGACATCGAAGATGTAGATCCGCTTCGTCTCAGGGATGTCGACGAACTCCACGCCGTAGGGCGTGATGAATTCGCGCGGTCCGCCGGATGCCTTGCACCGCGTATGCGGTTCGTCGCGCTCGAAGTTGGCCTGTCGCGCGGCATGCAGCGCCCGCGCCCACGGCTGGAATGGCACCGCTTCGAGGGTGATGTTGTCCGGCAGGTGGCTGTTCGGGTTCGCCCGGTTCACGCTCCTGGGGTTCAACGACAACTGGACGATGCCGGGAGGCGTCCAGATGCCGGTCTCGCCCGGAGCCGGGCCGAGATTCACGCGGCCATCGGGCCAATGCGGCGTCGGCTTCGCGGGCAGCGGCGGGCCTCCGCCGCGTCGCTGCGCCGATGGCGCGATCGAGAGGGCCGCCGCGGCAGACAGGGCCAGCGCGAGCGCGAGCGCTGCTCGCGCCGTGGCCCGACGTTGCGTCATTGACGAGTGGTGGGGTCGCCGCTCGACGCTGCACCCAGCGTCTTGCCATCGGCCGTGGTCACCAGGCGCGCGTTCGCGCGCTTCGTGCCGTCCCGCGCGAGGCTGCCGACGACGGTGACCACGTCGCCGACTTTCATGGTGTCGCGCAGCCAGCCGCGCTGCTGCAACTGGTGCGGCGCACCCATCTCGCACGCCCACCGCGCCGCCTTGCCTTCCTCATCCTTCACGTTGACGTAGAACCAGACGTGCGGGTTGGCCCAGTCGATCTGTGTGACGGTGCCCTTGAGGGTGATTGGTTTGCTGGCGTCGAACTCCGCGGCGAACGAATGATGGGCATTGACCTGCGCCGCCAAGACCGCGATCAACGCGCCGAACGCGACGAGTGTCGTGTGCAGGAACCGTGATCTCATGGTCGATTGTCCTGGCAGAAATACTCCGGCATGTCCTCCCCAGGCACCCAGCTCAACGTCCAGCCCGCGGACCACGTCCGCGTGTAAGCGCCCGGATCATCAATGGTGACATCGTAGCGCAAGGTATCGAAATCGGGCCGCGAAAAACGCTCGACGAGATGCAGTTGTTGCGTGTGCGGAAGCCCGCCGTTCGCGAACCAGAACCGCTCGTTGAAGCCCTTCGTGTCGATGACCAGCACCTCGCCTTCCCAGCGGCCGACGCCACGTCCGAAGTACAGCGGGTTGTCGGCGTCACCCTGGACCTGCCCCTTTTGCTCCCGTCCGTCCGTGTAGATCAGGCGCCAGTTCCGATTCCCGGCGCCCATCATGACGAATACCCGCTTCCGATCGCGATCCTCCAGAAACTGCACGCCGTAACGATTCTGAAACTGGCGCGGGCCGCCTGGCGGCAGGCAATTCAGGAACATCGGATCGTCTTTGAGAAACGCGCGCTGGCGGTACACGTACAGATCGCGCGCCCAGTCCTGGAACGGCGCGATCCGCGGCGCGTCGGCGATATTGTTCAGCAGCCCGTTGGCGTCAGCCTGGACGGTCACGCCGCGCTCGACCATGGTCGTCGCGCTCGGACTGGCCCAGTATCCCGTGTCCCCGGCCGGTGGGCCGAGGCGCGGCTGACCGTCGGGCCATCGCGGCGCCGGTTTGTGGGTCGGCGCCGGCGGCGCGATCGGCCGCGCGAAGAAGACGCGTTGGCCCGTGCGATCGTCCGTCATCGAGAGCGACCAGGCCTGCTTGCTCCCGTCGCGCGCCGCGATGCCCTCCACGCTCACGACATCGCCAATACTCACGGCGTTGCGTGTCCAGCCCTGCCGCCGCAGATCGACAGGACTCTCGAGCTCGATCGCCCAATTGGCGACGCGGCCGTCCGCCGCGGTGACGTTGATGAAGATGTGCGCGTGCGGATTGGCCCAGTCGACGCCGGTGACCGCCCCGCGCAGCGTCACCTTCCTGGCGCTGTCGAATTTCGCGGCGATCACGTGGTGCCCGCCAAGCGGTGCAAGCGCGAGCAGCACCGCGCCGCAGCAGAGAGCCCACTGAGGAATCGTGCGTCGCACGTGACGCGTATACACCGGCCGACGAACGAGTGTCAACGTGAGCCATCTCCTCTCGGGATTTCGACGACGCAACCGCTCAGCGCTGCCCGCGGCGCGGCCCGGTGTACTGCTCGATCGGCGGTGTTCCGTAGGTGTGGAAGCTCTCGATCGTCTTCAGTCCCCACGCCTGACCTTTCTTCCGTTCTGCCTCGGTCCAGACGACCGGCGGCCAGTCCGGCGCGAGCACCAGCCGTGCGCCTGCGCTGTCGACCTCGACGCGATTGCCGCCAGGCTCGTAGACGTACAGAAAAAATGTCTGCTGGATGGCGTGCTTGTGCGGGCCGGTCTCGATGTGCACGCCGTTCTCGAGGAAGATGTCAGCGGCGCGGAGCACCTCCTCTCGGGAGTCGACCGCATACGTCAGATGGTGGAATCGGCCGCGCGCGCCGTAGTGATCGGCAGTGAACGCCAGGTCGTAGCTCTTGTTGGTCGTCGTCACCCACGCGCCCGCTTCATCGCCGCTGTCGAGGACGATCATTTCGGTCGTCCGCATGCCGAGCACGTCCTCGAAGAACAGACGCAGCGCGCGAACATCAGCAGCCAGCAGGTTGAGATGGTCGAGCCGTCGAACGTTCACGCCTCGCGCCGGGAAGCGCTGCGCCTGGTTCTTCAGTGCCGGCTTCAACCCAGCCGGCGGCGTGTACCACTCGGTCTCGTAGTAGATCTCCATGCGGTGGCCGTCGGTGGTGCTGAACGAGAAGGTGCGGCCGTGCCCCAGATCGCCGTCGGTCCACCCGTGACCGAAGCCGGCCGCGTCGATGACGGCCGCGCGCCGTTCCAGCGCGTCGGGACTCGTGGCCCTGAACGCCACGTGTCCCATGCCCGCCACTTTCGAGGCGGTGAGCTTCAGCGTGTGATGTTCGTAGTCGTCCCAGCCACGCAGATAAACCGAGTCGCCGCGCCGGCCGCTCTCGGTCATGCCCATCACGTTGGTGAAGAAGCGGAGGCTGTCGTCCGGTTTCGGCGTCAGGAGCTCGACGTGCGCGAGGTGGGCCAGATCGAACGATCGAATCGTGGATTTCACGGCAGCCTAGCCTACTTGCGAAAAGGCCGAGCCATCAATGGAGGAGACCAGGCGCGTTCAATTCCGTCATTCCAGCATCGTGTCGTTCCAGTCGCGGATCACGAACGACTTGACCAGGCCCTCGAGGATGAACGGATCCTCGCGCGAAAAGGCCTCCGCCGCCTCGCGAGTTCGGAAGATGCCCATGTTCCCGCGGTCGCTCTGGCGCAGCCGGCCCCTCAGCTGCCGCCTATCTAAGAGTGCGTTGCAAAAATTAGCTCGAGGCGGGTCCTGTCCGCGAACAGCCCCACCGCGTGCTCGCCAGAAGAGCACTTGTCACGGCCCACGGCTCCGCGCCCGGCGGGGCGGCCCCGTTCGCGGCCACCCGCGAGCGAGCTAATTTTGCAACCTGCTCTAAGTAACGACATTTGAACAGGTGCCGTCCATCGGGCCACCGCGACCGTGAAAAGGGATCCCGATGGCGGACCGGCCTCAGTCGATCTCGAACGAACCCTCAACCAGTACTTCGTGAAACACCAGGCGGGTGCTGCCATCCGTGGTGAGCACGGCAGTCGCGCCCGGGCCACCTTTGGTCAGCACGAATGTAAAAGGCACGTCGGTTCCGGCGCCCAGCCCGGTGATGGTCGCCATGCCGCTGAGCGCCGCGGTATCGCCGGAGCGTTTCGCGTCCGTCACGTGGCCCGTGACGTACATCGCGTTGGTCGTGAAATCGGCGCTGTCGGCGCTGGTCGTGGTTCGCGGTGCGCGGGCCAGACATTCAAAATCCCCCGTCACGCCCCCGCCGACAGCCGCCGCCGCATGGAATGCAACGGTCGTCAACACTGGCACAAACCCGCCGGCGCTGCCGGTTCCCCCCTCAATCATGGTCGTGCCGCCGCCGCGCGCGATCATCCGAACCGACGATTCCGAACCGGTTACGGACCGCGGTAACGCGGTCACGACGATCAGGACCACAAGGACTGCGGCTCCCAAGGCGATCGCGGTTCGCGACTTACCCGTCAGGCACTTGAACATACCCACCTCGTCGTGAATCGGATGTCTGGCGTATCGCACACAGAGGAGGCGTATCGTCGCCGGTGACAGATAAGGGATCAAGAGCTTTCAACGATAGCAACTAGTCAAACTTTGGATTGGGATGAAATAGTGCCTTATCGAAATCGACGAAGTCTTTTCGTAATGGCGGCTCGCATCCATTGATTCCTCACACGCCAGCACAGTACAAGGGCCGCACGCACTCAGATTGAAGAATCGAACACACGCTTCGAGGAGTGCGCCCCTCTGAATGATCGCGGACGATCTCGGGGCGACGTGCTTCTCGAGGACGCGTGCGTCACTGCTGGCTCGAGTGCGGAAAGGAAGGGCAAGATGCGAACGAGAATGATGACCGCGCGGAATTTATCTAGTTTGGCCGGAGCAGCTGCTGTCGCACTCCTCGTCTTGTCCGGCGAGGTGCGCGGCGACGAAGACGCCATGAGAATCCGTTGGGACATCCAGCATTATCCGAACTTCATACTTCAGGCCGGTGGCCAGGCGTTTGCCGACGCGGTCGACGGCTCCAAGATCAAACTGACTGGCTCTGGGACCTTCAGGACGGACGGGCATCACGCGACCGGTGGAGGGACATGGCAAACGTTCGCGCCAACCGGCGCACTTATGGGATCCGGCACCTACCGGGTTTTGAACCTGGTCAGCTGGAAAGCGGCACCGGGGACGCTTCCGTGCCCGCCGATCACCGACGAGATCGCGCCGTGCGCTGACGCGCGGGCCGGCCTCGCGGTCTTACAGATCCAGTACTCAACTGGAGGCGTGGGCAAGCTGGTCGTCAGTTGCCACCTGCCAGTGGGATCGCCGAGCGCGACGTACGAGGGAATTACGGTTTCCAAAGGGTTTGTCGATTACTACCTCCCAGAGGACCCGAATCGCACGATGAATGGGACCATCTTCCACGTTGTCCCCGGCGGCGACAATTGACACTTTAGAAAAGCGGGGGCGCAGTCGCTTGCGCCGCTGCGCTCCCGCCGAGAGCCGTGCTACCGATCGTCGTCGCCGTTGTGCCCGAACACAGCGATGCAGCCGCGACCGACCAAGCCGAACTGCACGCACGGACTTCTCGGGTCCTCCACGGTCGGCGGCGCGGGCGCGGTCACGGCCGTGAACACCTCGTTGTTTTCTGCGAAGGCGGCAGGGTTCCTGCCCCGAACGTCCTGCACGTTCTGGAGCCACGTGCTGGTTTCTGCATCAATCACTCCAAGCGACTGCACCAGCGTTTTCGTGTCTGCCGCCGTCACGTAGAAGCGATTGTCGCCGGGGTTGTGCCACACCTCGTCGCCGCCGCCGATCTGTGTGACGACGCTGAACACGTGCCCGGTCAGCGCGCTGAGCACGATCGGAGCCCCGCACGCGGCGACCAGCAGGTGCTGAAACGGTCCGAGCGCGATGCCCGCGATGCTGGCGCTCGCCGTGCCGGTGAGTGCCTTGCAATCCAGCACGAACGACTTGTCAATCGTCAACGGGAGCTTCGTCGGATCGATGCGGGCGACCATCGGATTGCCGCCAGCCGGCCCCGGCACGGTGATCCAGAACCGCCGCAGCTCAGGATCCCAGAGCGGCTGCTCCAGGCCGCCCGCACCGGTGAACGTGATTTGACCAAGGACCGCATTCGTCCTCGCGTCGATCAACGTCGCGAACGGATCGACCGGACAGTGCGCGACAGGATTCGTCGGCGTTGGACAAATCTTCGTGGGCGACAGGGGCGCGTTGTTCGCGACGAGGATGAGGTGATCCCTGGAGTCGTATCCCAGCTCGTCAGCGCGACCGCACCAGTGTCCGGTGGCGACGGCGGGATTCCCTGGCGGCGTATTCGTGTCGCACGCCGCGTTCGCAGTACTCACCGATGCCAGGATCTTCAGATAGGTCGGCGAGTCAGGATCGACGTCGGCAACCTGGACCGTGCTGTTGCCATCGCCCGCCCACAAACGGCGATTGGGTGTGACCAGGACGCCGTTGGGCCCGGGACCATTCGTCGTGGACGTGCCGCCGCCGCTCGGCTTCGGGCCGGCCATCCCGCCCACGCGATCGACATAGAAATTGTCTTCGGCGTCGATGATGTCGACGCCGAAATTGGATCGATCGGCGAGATAGAACCGCTCCGTTCCCGGATCGACCCAGCCGATGTCGGTGCTCATGATCGGATTGCCTGGAACCGCAATCACGCCGAGAAGACGCACCGGCGTGCTCACGTTGTGCTCGTGATGCTCGCTGTCCCGGCAGTCGCGATCATCGTGACGCCCCCGATCGTCGAAATCCGCGCGAATCGTCAAGGGCACCACCACACCCATGGCCACGAGCAACGACCCAACTGCTCTCGCGTGCATATGACCTCCTGTTCGGTTGTCGGCAGAGTTCCGCGGGGAACGGCGCCTGGGCGCTCAGACTCATCCGTCTGGATGGGCGCGCGCGTCGATGAGAATCGCGCGAGGACAAACGGTGCGGAATGTAGGAACCGCGGGTTAAGGAATCTATTGGTCGCGACGAAAATAGCGACTCCCTTATGCGGTCAGTCGGGTGACGGGAATCGAGATTTTGCGAAAAACGGCTGAGGTCGGCCGCTCCGAATGCTCGACAGTAGGTGTATCGTCTCCGTGTTCTCAACGACAGCTGATCGGGCACGCGGAGATCTACATGATCCGTCCCTTCACGGCGCGGTCCATCGGACTGCTTGGACTCATCTTCGTGGCGACGGTTTCCGGCTCGCCGCCTCTCGACGCCGCAGCAGATCTTGCGGGCTCCTACGAGCTCGTTGCGCTCCACAGCGGCAAGTGCCTCGACGTCAGTGGCCAATCGACTGACGATGGCGCGCCCGTCGTCCAGTGGACGTGCAACGGCGGACTCAGTCAGCGATGGACGCTCCAGCCGACCGATGACGGGAACGTTGTCCTGATCGCCGGCCACAGTGGCAAGGCGCTGGACGTGCGGGGAGCGTCGTTGAAAGACGGTGCGCACGTCATTCAGTACACGATCAACGGGGGCGCCAACCAGGAGTGGCTCCCTCAGCCAGTAGGCGACGGCTACTACACGCTCACGGCCCATCACAGCGGCGAGGTGCTCGACGTGAGCGCCGAGTCGATGGACGACGGCGGCATCGTCATTCAGTGGCCGTTGCATGGCGGCGCCAATCAGGAGTGGCTGTTGCGCGCGGTGGTCGGCGGGCGACCATCGAGCGCTGATGTCACGCGCTTCCTCGAGCAGGCGACCTGGGGCCCGACGCCGGCGCTCGTGCAGCACGTCCAGGACGTCGGCTTCGCGCGGTTTCTCGACGAACAATTCGACGCGCCGGCGTCCAGCTATCCGACGTTGCCGCTCTTTCCCACCACGCGCGATCAGACCGCCTGCCCGGACAACTCCACGTGCGTCCGCGACAACTACACGATGTATCCGGTGCAGAACCGGTTCTTCGTCAACGCGCTCTACGGCGACGACCAGCTCCGCCAGCGCGTCGCATTCGCGCTGCACCAGATCGTCGTCGTCTCCGGCGTCGACGTCACGCAGCCCAGCTGGATGTCGCCGTATCTGCAGACGCTCGACCGCAACGCCTTCGCCAGCTACCGCCAGCTGCTGTACGACATCACGATCAACCCGGCGATGGGCAACTACCTCGATGTCGTGAACAATACCAAGACCAGGCCGAACGAGAATTACGCGCGCGAAATCCTGCAGCTGTTCTCCATCGGCACGGTCAGGCTGAATCCGGACGGCACGCCGCAGCTCGATCAAGCCGGCCAACCCATCCCGACCTACGACCAGACCACGGTGAACAACTTCGCGCGCGTCTTCACCGGCTGGCGCTTTGCGTCGGGAGCGCCCGGCATTCCGAACTACATCGACCCGATGGTCGTCAACGAAACGCAGCACGACACTGGATCGAAGACGCTGCTGAACGGCGTGGTGCTGCCTGCCGGGCAGAATACGGTCAAGGATCTGAGCGACGCGATCGACAACATCGTCAACGATCCGAACGTCGGCCCGTTCATCTCCAAACTCCTGATTCAGCACCTCGTGACGAGCAACCCGACGCCTGACTACGTCGCGCGCGTCGCGTCGGTGTTCAACGACGCCGGCGGAGCGCGCGGCGATCTGCGCGCGGTCGTCCGCGCGATCCTGCTGGATCCGGAGGCGCGCGGCGACGTCAAGGACGACGCGAACTACGGCCGGCTCCGTCACCCGGCTCAGTACATCGCCAACGTCCTCCGCGCGTTCGGCGCCGGCTCGGCGGACGGCACGTCGACGAGCGACGGATACCTGAATCCGCAGAGCGTTCTGATGGGCATGGACCTGTTCAGGCCACCGTCCGTGTTCAGCTACTTTTCACCGGGCACGGTCGTTCCCGGCACGACCGGCGTGCGTGGCCCCGAATTCGGTCTGTTCTCGACGTCGACGGCGCTGCGGCGCGTGAATTTCGTGAACACGATGGCGTTCTCGAGGATCGCGGTCAGCGCCAACTCGCCGAACGGCACCTCGATCGACCTCTCGGGCATGGAGGCGCTGGCCGGCGATCCGGCGCAGCTCGTCGACGCTCTCAACGTCCTGCTGATGCACGGCGCAATGTCGAACGACATGCGCCAGAGCGTCATCGCGGCCGTCGGCGCGGTCCCGGCCGGCACTGCGCACAAACGTGCGCAGACCGCCGTGTACCTCGTCGCCACGTCCCCGCAATATCAGGTGGAGAGATAGCCATGAACGTGACGCGTCGGGAATTTCTGCTGCAGTCGGCCAGCGCGTGCGTCGGCTACGCGCTCGGCGCGGCGGCCTTCGCGGCCGGCGTCCAGCGCTTCAGTCTGATCAACGCGCTGGCCCAGGGCCTCGACTACAAGGCACTGGTCTGCGTGTTCATGGCAGGCGGCAACGACGGCAACAACCTCATCGTGCCGACGAGCACCTCGGAGTACGGCCAGTACGCGGCGGTGCGCACTGCGGCGGGCCTGGCAATTGCGCAGGACGCCCTCCTGCCGATCGTGCCCGCCAGCCTCGGCGCGCCGTTCGGGTTCCACCCGAGCCTCGCCGAACTGCACGGGTTGTGGACCGACGGCGTGGCGTCGATCGTGTGCAACGTCGGACCGCTGGTGGTGCCGCTGACGCGCCAGCAATACCTCGCCGGCGCGCCGCGCCCGTACCAATTGTTTTCGCATTCCGATCAGGTCGCGCAGTGGCAGACGGCCATATCCGATCGCGTCGGTCAGACCGGGTGGGGTGGACGCACGGCCGATCGCTTCGATCCGCACGCCTCGGGGTTCCCCATGATCACGGCGCTGTCAGGCGGCATCTTCACCCGCGGACAGTCGAGCACGCCCCTGTCGATTGCCCCCGCGCCAACCGCACTGAACCAGGTCCTGGTGCTCAACGGGTTCGGCACGACGGCCGACGAGGTCGCCCGCCGCCAGTCGATGGATTTCCTCCGCACCATCGATACCGGTGCGACACTGGTCGCGGCCACCGGCAAGACGACCGATCAGGCGCTCGACATCGGCGGCATCCTGGGCTCGAATGTGACGCTGGCGACCGCGTTCCCGAATACCACGCTCGGCAACCAGTTGCTGCAGGTTGCCAAGGTGATCAAGTTCAACTCGGTGTCGCCGGAACTCGGTCTGAGACGCCAGATCTTCTTCTGCCAGCTCGGTGGATTCGACACGCACCAGAATCAGGTCAACACGCAGTCGAATCTCCTCGCGCAAGTCAGCAAGGCCGTGAAGGCGTTCCACGACGCGACAGTGGAGCTCGGCGTCGAACGCCAGGTGACGACCTTCACGTTGTCGGACTTTGGACGGACGCTCCAACCGGCGGGTGCGGGCGGCGGCGTCGGATCCGATCACGCCTGGGGCAATCACCACATCGTCGTTGGGGGCGCAGTGCGTGGCGGCGACTTCTACGGCGTGCCTGGTCCCGGCGGGACGATATTTCCGGTGCTGCAACTCAGCGGGCCGAGCGACACCGACAATCGCGGCCGTTGGATCCCTACGGTGTCGGTCGAGCAGTACGCGGCGACCCTGGCAACCTGGTACGGCGTCGCCCCGCCGGATCTTCCGATCGTGTTCCCGAATATCGGGCAGTTTGCGACATCCGATCTGGGGTTCATGCTGTGACGCTCGGTGGGTGTCAGTCGGCGTGTCAGTCCTGCTGAACGGCACTTGATGTCGTCGCGACCGGTTCGATGCGGAGCAGCGCCGCCTGATCTTCGTCGGTCAGCACGTACAGCAACCCGTCGGGGCCCTGCCGTACATCACGCACACGCTGGTGGAGGTCGCGCAGCAGCGACTCGCGCCGCAATTCCTCCCATTTGTCGTTGAACACGATCCGCTGGAGCTGTCCGCTCGGCGCCACTTCGCCTTCGCGCAGCCCGCCGACGAACGCGTTGCGCTTCCAGCCGGGAAACCGATCGCCGGTGTAGAACGTCAGGCCCGACGCGGCAATCGACGGCACCCAGTAGACGACCGGCTCCTCGAACCCCGGCGCCGTCGGCGGAAAACGTGTGCCGTTGTAGTCGCGGCCGTAGCTGACGATCGGCCAGCCGTAGTTGCGGCCCGGCTTGAGCACGTTCAACTCGTCGCCGCCGTTCGGACCGTTCTCGTGCTCCCAAATCTCGTTCGTGTACGGATTGACGGCCAGTCCAAGCTGCACGCGATGACCGAGCGTGAAGATCGCCGGCTTGTACCCGGCCTTGCCGACGAACGGATTGTCCGGCGGTATGCTGCCATCGTCGCGCAGGCGAAGGACTTTGCCGGCGAGGTCGTTGGTGTGCTGGGCGCGGTCGATGCTCACATGCGGCCCCGTTCCCGGTCCGCCGATGCCCATATACAGCAGTCGGTCCGCGCCAAACGCGATGCGCGATGCCTCGGTATCCACATCGTCCGACACGAACACGTCCTGGACGTCGGTCAGGGCGGTGCCGTCCCACGTACCGCGCAGAACCGAGTTAGCGGCGACGCCCGGCGCGAGCGGCTTGTGATACGAGATGTAGATCCACTTGTTCTGCGCGAAGTTCGGATGGAGCGCGATGTCCATCAGCCCCGCCATCGTGGCGCGCGAGAGCACCTGTGGCGTCCCCGGCACGGGCGTCGGATCGAGCACGCCGTTGCGAACGCTGCGAAGACGTCCGGCCCGCTCGGTGATGAGCATGCTGCCGTCCGGTAGAAACGCGAGACTCCACGGATGCGACAGCCCTCTGGTGACCACGCTCACCTTGATGTCGCGCTGCTCGAGCGTGGAGTAGATCCAGGGCCCGCTGCCGAGCGGCGGCGACGGGAGCGGCCGCGGACCCGGCGGGATGACGCCGCGTTGATCGCGGATTACGGGATACGGGAACCGCTTCGCCAGCGCTTCGGTCTCTGGCGACGGTTGCGGCGGGCCCTGCTGCCCGCTTGCGACAGCCATCGTGACAGCGATCAACCACGCCGATGCCAGCGTCACTTTCATGGAGATCCTCTGTCCGGTGCCGGCCGTAAACTATCACGGACCTGCCGGACGGATCACTGATCGGAGGACACGCGTACGATGCAGGACACCATCAAGATGCCAGGACTACAGCACATCAGCAGCGCGACACTAGCGATCATGTTCGCCACCGCGCTTACGATCGCGGGTGGTTTGCACGCTGCCGTCCCTGAGCCGGTCAAGACCGACACCGGCTTGCTGACCGGCATGTCGGCGTCAGCGCCTGGCGTTCGGGTCTTCAAGGGCGTTCCGTTCGCCGCCCCGCCGGTCGGTGAACGGCGATGGCGCTCGCCGCAGCCTCCCGCGAAGTGGGCCGGCGTCCGCAAGGCGGACACGTTCGGCAACGTCTGCGTGCAGCCGACGGGCGCGGGACGTCTGAACGTTTCCGTCGATCTTCCCGACTCCCCGGCGGCGAGCGAAGACTGCCTCTACCTGAACGTGTGGACAGCCGCTCAGTCCGCGTCGGAGCGCCGCCCGGTGATGTTCTGGATCTTCGGCGGGGCCTACACCGAAGGAGCAGGCTCGAGCCCTCATAACGGCGGCGAAGCGCTTGCCCGCAAGGGCGCAATCGTCGTCACGTTCAATTACCGGCTCGGTCCGTTCGGATTCTTCTCCCATCCCGAGCTGACGAAGGAGTCGGGCCACAACGCGTCGGGCAATCAGGCGCTGATGGATACGATCGCCGCGCTGAAATGGGTGCAGAGCAACATCGCCGCGTTCGGTGGCGATCCACGCAATGTGACGATCTTCGGCGAATCGGCTGGCGCCGCGATCGCCGCTGGCCTCGTGGGCTCGCCGCAGGCGGCGGGCCTGTTCCGCCGGGCCATTTCAGAAAGCGGCGCCTGGATGGGCCTCACCATCGCCGCGGTGCGCACGAGGGAACAGGCCGAGCAGCCGGCCGGACGACGAGGCGCGCCGGCGCCGCCGCAGCTGCCGCTCGCCGAACTTCGCGCCAAATCCACAGAAGAGATCGCACGAGCGTTCATCGGCGCCGGCATGATCGCGGACGGCTGGATCATCCCCGAGGACGAGTCGCTCACCTTTGCGCAGGGGCGCCAGCAACCGGTGGACGTGCTGGTCGGGTCGAACAAGGACGAAGGCACCTTCGCCGGCAGCACGACGGCGAGTGCGTGGACGAACCGCGTGCGCCAGCGCTGGGGTGATCTGGCTGACGACTACATCAAGCTCTATCCGGCCGGCTCGGATGAGGAAGCCACGCGCTCGTCGCAGATGTCGTTCCGCGACGAGCTGGCGTGGCACATGCGCCTGTTCGCGCGTCTGCAGGCGAAGCGCGGGCAACGCGCCTATTGGTATTTCTTCACGCACGAACCGCCGTATGCGTCGGACGCGCGAAACCTGAAGGCGACGCACGCGGTGGAGATCCCGTACGTGTTCAACAACCTTCGCCCGCCGCGCGTGTTTCCGGACGCGAGCTCGCCCGAGCTGGCCTCGGCCTCGGCATCGGAGCGCGCGCTGGCCGAGAGGGTGTCGTCGTACTGGGTGAACTTTGCCCGGACCGGCGATCCGAACGGCGCGGATCTGCCGCGCTGGCCGGCATACGACGATGCGAGCGGGACGCCGATGATCATCGGCGAGAGCAACGAGAGACCGGATTCACGGCAGCTCGCCATCTACGACAGGCTGTACGCGAAGATGCTCGAGAATCTGAAGCGGTGAAGGCGGACGGCTTGAATCTTTAGGAATCGTGCGATAAGACGCAGACATCGAGCGCCCTCGTCATCGACACAACTTACAGGGGGTGACTGATGCGTCTGGGACTTGGCGTCGCGATCACCGGCCTATGGCTGCTCGGTTCCGCGGCACCGGCGCAAGCCGCTCGTCTGCAAGACGGCACGTATCGTCTGCGCGCTGGTTCGACGTTCTCCCGAGGATGCTTCTCGCCGTGCATGTGTCCGCTCTTCACGACGACCAATATCCAAGGGACGTTCGTCGTGACGTTCACCCGCTCCGACGGGCTGTTCGATTACTACGCGATCACCGACGTGAATTGGACCGTCGTGATCGGCGGCGAGGCGCGACACATCAGCGGATCGGGCATCTATCAAATCGGCGGAGAATTCGCCCTTCAGCACCGCCTCCGCCTCGATCTCACGATGGACGAGCAGACGAACACGTTCGACAGCGGGTTGATCCCGACATCTGACGTGATCCCCAAGATTGACGTGATCGTGTCCATTCACGGAATGTTCTGTTTTGACACGGTCGTCAACGTTCAGTCCGCGCCCGCTGACCAGTGGACCACGGTCGCCGCACTGCCGGCGCCCAAGGTTCTTCACGGCGTTGGCAGCGGCAACGACGGGCGGGTGTACGCCTTTGGTGGCACCTCGGACGACGGTCCGCCGGTCACGGCGACTGCCTTCGCGTTCAACATCGACCTGAACGCCTGGATGCCGGTCGCGCCATTGGCAGCAGGGCCCCGTCGCAACTTCGCGTATGCGCGCGACACGAACGGGCTTCTCTATGCGATTGGTGGCTACGACTTCAGTGGTCCACCGTTCGGGCTGACCCGCGTCGAACAGTACGATCCACAAGCTGACGCGTGGACGCAGTTGGCCGACATGCCGACGCCGCGGCAGGGGCCGGCGGCTGCCACGGCGCTGGACGGCCGAATCTACGTCATCGGCGGAACAGACATGTCCTTTCAGGCGACCGCGGTCACTGAGATCTACGATCCGATCGACGGAACCTGGACAACTGCATCGCCGATGACGACGCCGCGTACCGGCTTCGGTGCAGCCGCCGGCCTCGATGGGTTGATTTACGTGTTCGGTGGCTACTCCGGCGGAGCGTACCTGAACTCTGCGGAAGCGTACGATCCCACAAGCGACACCTGGACGCCGATCACGCCAATGAATGCGATGCGGTACGGCCCTGCAGGCGTAACCGGCCCGGACGGTCGCCTCTTCGCAATCGGCGGCAATGACGACGGCACTTCGGTGGAGGTGTACGACCCAACCGTTGGCACCTGGACCTTTGTCAGGTCCATGACGACGCCGAGGTCGGGCCATGCGGCGACTCTGGGCCCCGACGGGCGAATTTACGTCGTCGGTGGCGACGCGACGGGATCCGTCGCGGTGTACATACCGTAAAGCTGTCGCCTTCGCGAGCGCGTGCTCAATTGCCCGCGCTCGCGGCCAGCGCTACGCCGAGTACTTGTCATGATGACGAATCCACGCCTGGATTCGTCCATCCTCTTCCTGTCGCCCGAGCGGTGTCAGGTCGAGGAAATTGTAGGTGTTCAACGGAAGATCGAGCCCGCGCTGATACGCCGAGTAGGTGTGAAAGACGCGATCGCCGTCGCGCAGGAACACGCTGATGCCTGGCAGCTCGCCTTTCTCGAACCAGATTTTGCGGGCGGCAAGCAGCGTCTTCGCGTCCATGTAGTTGTATTCGTAGGGCGGCCGTTCCGGATCCAGTGTCACCCCGAAGTCGTAGTTGAAATCGTTGCCGAAAGACGAGACCCAGGGGAACTGCCATCCCATCCGCTTCTCGAACGCCTCGATCTTGTGGAGTGGTGCTCGTGACACGACGACGAACGATGTCTCGCGCGCGGCCAGGTGCACGATGCTGCCGGCGGCGTTGTCCATGAGGTGGGAGCAGTGCTTGCACCCTTCCTCCCACTGCGGATCGAACATGAAGTGATACACGATCAGCTGCTGCCGATTCTTGAAGAGCTCGCGCAGCGTCGTCGGGCCATCCGGCCCCTCGAACACATACGGCTTCTCGATTTCCACCATCGGCAGCTGCCGGCGTTCAGCACTCAAGGCGTCGCGCTGCCGGCTGGCTTCCTTCTCCTTGGCAAGCAGCGCTTTGCGCGCCACCAGCCACTCGCCCCGACTCACGATGTTCGGTCGATTCATCTTGATCCTCCGTCAGGTTCGGCGCCGTCGTCGATTGGCGCGATTCGAGTTGGTTTCCGGACGGTCTTCACGATCAGCGCGGTCGCGCCACCGGTCGCCGAGGTGGCGGCAACAACGAGCTGGACGATCGCGGCGGCGCAGGCGGGACACATGATTCCGTCTCCTTCCCCGGGAAGACGAACGGCCCGCCGCAAAATCGACAGCGTCCAAACCCTTTTAGAAAGCGGTTGCGAGATCTGTCCGCGTGAGTTGGGGGCGGGCGTCAACGCGGAGGAGGGAAGGATTGGCCGAGCTGCGGGCAGGCGGCTGCCGACCGGCAGTCCGCCTGAGCAGCGGGGGCGCGAGTCGAACGTGGAAGGTCAACCGATTCACGGCCTACGGCTTGGTGAGGCGAAGTTCGAGACCGACTCCTTGTTGGAAGATCGCGCCCCGGCCGAAGCGACTGTGCGCAGCCATCTGCGCGAGTTGTTCGCGCGTGTACGCACGCTTCAGCAAGACGTAGCGGAACGTCCAGCGTGTCATCAGGGCATTCCACGCCGACAGGTGCATGTTGCGCACCTCGGTGGCGACGCTCTCAGGTGAGGCATCCTTGTCGAGGTCGAAGATGGACGCCTCGCCTCCCGGCCGGAGCGCTCGATGCATTTCGTTGAGGGCACCGATCGGGTCGGTGAAGTTCTTGAAGGCAGCCACACAGACGATGAAATCGAACGTGGCGTCGGCCAGCGGCATCTGCGATGCGTTGCCGAGCCGCACATCGACCGTCACGCCGGCCTCGGCGGCGTTTCGTCGCGCGATTCTCACGAACGACTCGCTGATATCGAGCGCCGTCACCCGGAAGTTCCGCTTGGCCATCTCGATTGCCAGGTAGCCCGGCCCTGGCGCCACCTCGAGCACCTCGCTACCGGGGCGGGCGCGCTCGGCCACCTGGCGGGCCGTTTCCCTGAACCGGCTCAGATTGCGCCCGGTGTTCTTCGTGTACCACGTCGCGATCGCGCCCTCCATTCCGATTCCCCGGTAGGCTTTTGCAGTGGTCATGTGTCCTCCGTTTCGATCACGCTAACAACAGTCGCTTAAATGCGAACATCGTTAACATATTGCCAACGACGTTTACGTGTCAAGCGGCCGCTGTGCTAGGCTAGGCGCCGTTCCCGGACCCCACCACCGATGAGCATGGTCCCGTTTCGCAAGCGTGAGGCGCGCCAGAAGCGCCAGACTCTCGATCAAGCGCAGGTCGTTCGCGCCGCCCTCGCGCTCCTCGACCAGGTCGGACTCGACGAGCTGACGATGCGCCGGCTGGCCGGCTGGCTCGACGTCAAGGCGGCCTCCCTCTATCGACACGTCCGCAGCAAGGAGGAATTGCTGGCGCTGCTCGGCGATGAAATCAGCGCCGAGATTCCGTTACCACCTGCCTCGGGGAACTGGCGCGATCAGCTCAGCGAGAGCGCATGGAATGTGCGCCGCGGGTTGCTCGCCCATCGTGACGCGGCCCGCGTCCTTGCCAGCACGCCGCCGGCAGGGCCACGCCGCCTCCGTCACGTCGAGGCTCTCCTGCGGATCCTGCGTGCCGCTGGCCTCAAGGAGCAGGACGCCGCCCGCGCCGCGTATCATTTCAATAACCTCGTGACGGAATTTGCGGCGGACGAAGGGCGCTTCGCCAGTTATGCGGCAGCCGTTCCCGGTTCGAGCCGCCGGAAGATCCTTGCGGAGGTGCGTCGGCAGTTCAAATCGCTCCCAATCGACGAGTACCCGACCATCGTCGCTCTTGCCGATCACTTGACAGCGGATGCGCAAGACGAGCTCTTTCAGTTCGGCATCGACATGTGCCTGCGGACCGTCGAAGCTCTCGTGAAACGCAAGTAACTCCATGGCCGCACATGTGAAAACCACCGTCGTCGGCAGTTACCCGATGCTCCCCTGGATGGTCGGCAACCCGTCGCGTCTCGTGCTGCGCGACGCGGTGATGGCGGTTCTGAAAACGCAGGAGCTCGCCGGCCTCGATCTCGTGACCGATGGCGAACTGGTGCGTTTCGACGCCAGCCATCCCGAAGCCAACGGGATGGTGGAGTACTTCGTGTCACGCCTCGACGGGATCCGGCGGGCGTTTTCGCCTGCCGATTTCGAACGCTCCCGCGCCGATCGCGTCGCAGGCTCCCAGGTCCTGGCGGGCATGTTCGTCGTCGGTCCGATCACGGAGGGCTCTCTGAACCTGCCGCAGGACTGCGAATTCTCGCGCTCGCTCACCCGCCTGCCGTTCAAGTTCACCTGCACCGGCCCGCACATGCTGGCCCGTGTCCTGACCAACTGCCACTATCCCGATCTGCCGGCGCTGGCCATGGACGTCGCCAAGGTGTTGCGCAGCCAGCTGGCGCTGGTGGAGGCCGACACCGTGCAGCTGGACGAAGCGAGCATCGTCGGCTTTCCGCAGGACGCGGAGTGGGCGGCCGATGCGATCAACTACGTGCTCGATGGCGTCCTGAGCGAGAAGGCGGTCCACCTCTGTTTCGGCAACTACGGCGGCCAGCCGATGCTGCGCGGATTCTGGCGCGACATGGTGCCGTTTCTCAATCGGCTGCACGCCGATCATCTCGTGCTCGAGTTCGCGCGGCGGGGCTACGACGAGCTGGAGGTCCTCAACGATCTCGATCGCCGGATCGGACTCGGCGTCGGCGTCGTCGACATCAAGGACAACGAGGTCGAAAGCCCGGAGCTGATCGCCTCGCGCATCGAGCGGATCGTGAAGACGGTCGGACCGGATCGCCTGAAGTACGTGCATCCGGATTGCGGCTTCTGGATGCTGCAGCGGAGCGTGGTCGATCGGAAGATTCGCGCGCTCGTCACCGGTCGGGATCTGTTCGAAGACAGGCTCTGACGGCGCATGTCGAAGGACGGCCTGGCGGAGGCGGAACGCGCCGCGGTTCGTGCGAGGGTCTTTGCTCATCTCGCGGGCGTCGTGATGGCGCCGACCGTCAGCGCGCTGGCGGAGCGTGGTGCGCTCGAATGGCTGACGAGCGTGGAGGGTCCGATCTCGTTCGCCGACGTCGTCGAGCATACGCACGCCAACGCCGGGTACTTACGGGTCGCCCTGCGTTTGCTGGCGTCGTGCGGCTGGCTCGTCGAACAACCGGGTGGCGACGGCGTGCGGACCTGCGCGTTGACGCCGGAAGGACACGCGGCGCTGCAGCTCGCCCACCCGCTGTACCGGCAGGTGACCGCCTCCTTTCTGCCCAAGGCTCTCATCCTCGACAATTCTCTGCCCGGCTCATCGGACGAATCGTTCATCGCCTCGGTCGGCGATCTCGTGAAGCTGGCACAGCACGGATGGGGCATCGCGGCAGCGTCGGATTCCGCCACCGCGCAGACTCACGATCGCATTCGCGGCCATCTCGAGGGCGTGCTCGCCGCGCCCGCGATGGTCGCGCTGGCACGCGGTGGCCTGTTCACACGACTCGCCGAGGGCCCGCTCGACCTGCGATCGATGTCCGCGGACGCGGCATCGATCGGCTGCCTGTTCGATTTGCTGTCGACAACGGGGTGGGTGGAACGCGCGGGACCGGTCGTGCAGTTGACCGGATGCGGACGCTACGCCGCGCAGATCGCAAGCGCGTACGGGGTGACGGTGTCATACCTGCCGATGTTCGCCGTCCTGCCGACGCTGCTCTTCGGCAACGCGCGCATCCCGCGCGTCGATTCGAGCGGCGTCGAAACGATGGTCAACCGCGCGATGAACGTCTGGGGCAGCGGCGGCGCGCACATCACCTATTTCAAGAAGCTCGACGAGATCGTCGTCGACATCTTCAATCGTCCGGTCTCTGAGCAGCCGCGCGGCATCTGCGACATGGGCTGCGGCGACGGCACGCTACTGGCGCATCTCTACGCGGTCATCAGGGAACGGACCGCGCGCGGCCGCGAGCTCGACGCGCACCCCTTGATCATCGTCGGCGCCGACTTCAACAAGGTCGCACGGCGCGCGACCAGACAGACCCTGCATGCCGCGCGGATCCCGCATTTCCACGTCATCACCGGCGACATCAACCGGCCGGCGCAGCTGGCGAGCGATCTCGAAGCAATCGACCTCGACATCCACGATCTGATGCACATCCGGTCGTTCCTCGATCACAACCGGCCGTACGTGCGCTTGTCGAACTACGTCGGCGGCTCACGTCACCCATCGACGACGGGCGCCTTCGCGTATCTGGGCGAAGTGATTCCCGCCGACGAGCTCGAAGAGAATCTCGTGCGGCACCTCCGCCGCTGGAAACCGTACGTCGGGCGATTCGGCCTGCTGGTGCTCGAACTGCACACGCTCCCACCCGCGTTGACGGCCGCGCACCTCGATCGGACGCCGGCTGTCGCATACGACGCGACACACGGATTCTCTGATCAGTACCTGGTCGAATTGCCCGTGTTTGCCGAATGCGCGCGTGAGGCGGGGCTGAGCGCAGAGCCCCGCTGGCAGGCGAAGTTCCCGTCCTCAGAGCTCGCAACCGTCAGCCTGAATTACTTCACGGCCGGGTGAGCGCGTAGCACCCAGTCCCCAGTCCCCGCTCGATCGCGATAGTTCCGGCTCAGTGCCAGAACTTCCGGCTCGCGATGGCGGCGCCTTCCGCGAGCGAGCCGAGCTTGGCCCAGACGACGTCCGGATCCACTCCGCCTGATCCGACGTGGATGCTGAAACCGCAGTCGACGCCGGCCATGACGTTGTCGCGGCCGACCAGGTGAGCATATCGCTCGATGCGCTGTGCGACGAGGTCCGGATGCTCGATGTAATTGGACTGACACTCGATGCAGCCTGGTATCAGCATCTTGCCGTCGGGCACCTTCACCATTTCGAACACGGCCCACTCGTGTGCGTGGCGCGGATTCGCCGCCTCGAACTGCACCGCGTGAGGCTTCGCCCTCCAGACGACGTCGACGATATCCTGCAGCGGCACGTCGTAGTGGTGCGGGCCGGGATAGTTGCCCCAGCACAAATGCATCCGCACCTGTCGCGCCGGAATGTTCACGAGCGCGCGGTTGAGTGCCTCGACGTTCAGCTCCATGCGCTCGCGGAAGCCGGTGAGGTCGAGGTCCCGGAACTGCGTGTGGCGTCCCATCGCCAGATCGGGACAGTCGACCTGCAGCATGACGCCGGCGCCGGCGATCGTCTCGTACTCGTGCCGCATCGCCTCGGCAATCGCGAAGACATAGTCCTCGTGCGTCCGGTAGTACTCGTTGCGGAAGAAGAACGCGGTCACTCCGGGTGAGGCCGCGGTCAGGAACCCGCCGGTGGCGCCGTGCGCCTTCAGCGCGGCCTTCAGCCGCTCGGCGTCCCGGCGCGGGGCTTCCATGTCGCGGACGCTGATCGGCGCGTCACATGCCGGCGCCTTGCGGTGCTTGCGTCCCGGGTCGGCAAGCACCCGCGCCTTCGTATTCGGGAACGCCTCGACATCCTGAAACACGTATGCATTGCCGGTTCCACCGAAACCGTTCAGCCGATCCTTGACGTAGGTGGCGTAGCTCGGCTTTCCCCATTCGCCGTCGTTGGCGATGTCGATCCCTGCCTTCGCCTGCCGTGCGACGGCTTCGTCTACTGCCTGGCGCACGCGCTCGTCCAGGGCAGCCCGGTCGACGGGAATTCCATCTTCCCTGGCCCACATCATCGCGATCAGATCGTCAGGGCGCGGAAGGCTGCCGACGTGCGTGGTGAGAAAGCGGCCGCTGCTGGCCATCGATGTCCCTCGCTTCGTTGGAACTGTGGAAAGAACCGCGCGCTGTGCGAGAAGAGATTACTCGATCGACGCTCTGCGGCGTTGACAACCGGGCGCGCATACGTGAGACTCCGCCCACGAACGATGCCGGGCAAGCTCCTTCCGACGACGGTCGTCGGCTCGTATCCGCAGCCGGACTGGCTCGTCGACCGGCCGCTGCTCGCTGCGAACACTCCACCGCGCGTACGGATGCGTCAGCTGTGGCGAGTAGCTTCGGGGTTCCTCGAGGAGGCGCAGGACGATGCCACGCTGATCGCCATTCGCGATCAGGAGCGCGCCGGCATCGACATCGTCTCGGATGGCGAAGTGCGGCGCGAGAGCTACTTCAACCGGTTTGCCACCGCGCTCGACGGTATCGATCTCGACAACCCGGGCACCGTCATCAGCCGCACCGGGAAACCAACCCTCGTGCCGAGAGTCGTCGGGCGCGTCCGGCGGCTCCGCCCGGTCGCGGTGCGCGATGTGCAGTTCCTTCGAGCGAACACGGATCGGCAGATCAAGATCACGGTTCCCGGCCCGTTCACGATGACCAAGCTCGCGCAGAACGATTACTACGAGTCAGATGCGGCACTGTCGACCGACTACGCCGCCGCGGTAAACGCGGAAATCCGCGACCTGTTCATTGCCGGCGCCGATGTCGTGCAGATCGATGAGCCGTACATGCAAGCGCATCCCGCGGAAGCGCGATCGTACGGAATCACGGCGCTCCAGCGAGCGCTCGACGGGATCACGGGCACAACGGCAGTTCACATCTGCTTCGGGTACGGCGCGATGATCAAGGGCAAGCCGGCGCGCTACGACTTTCTGGCCGAGCTGGCGGCCACGAGCGTGCAGCAGATATCCGTCGAAACGGCGCAACCGGCACTCGATTGTTCCGTCCTTGCCGAGCTTGCGGGCAAAACGGTTCTGCTCGGCGTTCTCGATCTGTCGACGAGCGACGTCGAGTCGCCCGAGGTCGTCGCCGATCGAATTCGACGTGCGCTGCCGTATGTTCCAGCCGAGCGGCTGATCGTGGCGCCGGATTGCGGTATGAAATACCTGACGCGCGACGTCGCCTTTGCGAAGCTTCGAGCGCTGGTCCGGGGCGCTGGAATAATGCGCGCCGAAGTCGAGCCGGGTGTCGTGGCGAAAACGCAAGCTCGCATTTGAAATCGCGATCTGGAGGACTCCATGAAGAGCCTCGTACAGGGCGTTCACCACATCACGCTGTGCCCTGGCGGCGCGCAGCAGGATATCGACTTCTTCACTCAGGTACTGGGGCAGCGGCTGGTCAAGCAAACCGTCCTGATGGACGGAAGCATCCCCATCTATCACCTCTACTACGGAAATGCCGATGCCGACGTGGGTTCGATTGCCACGAGTTTTCCGTACTCCCGTAAGCCAGGGCGCGCCGGGTCCGGCCAGCTGTCGTGCACCAGCTACACCGTCCCGACCGGCGCGATTGCGTTCTGGAAGGAGCACTTCGATCGGCATGAGGCCGAACACAGCGGTGTGCAGGAGCGGTTTGGCACGAAGTACCTGCGAGTACGGCATCCGGCTGGACTCCTCTTCGAGATGATCGAGGAGAGCTCCGACAACCGACACGCGTGGACGACGAAGCAGATCTCTCGCGACGTGGGAACGCACGGCTTTTTCGGGGCTGTCCTGTCGGTTCGCGACGTGCGTGATCAGGAATCGTTCTTCGTCGACGCGCTCGGGTTCCGAAAGGTCGGCGTCGATGGTCCGTACCATCGCTTCGAAGTGGCGGGAAACGGTCCGGGACGGGTCGTCGATCTGCACGTCGAGCCGGAGCGTGCGCCCGGAAGCTGGGGCTTTGGCGCCGGCACGGCCCATCACATCGCGTTCAACGTCGAAACAGACGACGCGCTGGCGAAGCAGAAAGCGGTCTACGAGGAACTGGGTTTCACGGACGCATCAGAGATCAAGGATCGCTTCTATTTCCACTCGATGTACGTCCGGTCTCCCGGTGGCATCCTCGTCGAGTGCACGGCGAATGTCCCGGGTGGGTTCTATCAGGACGAGGCGCCGGAGGATCTCGGGACGAAGCTGCATCTGCCGCCCTGGTACGAGAACCAGCGCGAAGCGATCGTCTCGCAGCTGGAACCCATAAAGGTCCCGGAAGAAAATCGGCCGAGACCGGGAACGACGTCGGTACCGAAACCGGCCGCCGCCCACCATGCTCCGGGAGACGACCCGAAGGTTCCGTTGTCTCGCTACAAAGCGACGTTCGACGCGGGTAAGCAATCAACCTAGTCAGCTGCCTGGCGAGCCGCGAGACCGGCTCATCCGTGCGCATCTCACGACATCGGAGCGCCTCCGGCCCATCGGAGGCGCTGCCACCACCGATCAACCGCATCGTGCGTTCTGTACGACTCGACATGGCGGAACACGTCACTACCGCGGTCTGGCGCAGTCGCGGCGTCGGCACACACCGTGCTTCGGCTGTCTCATTGCAAGAGTCGTCCGAGGAGATTCAGCATGCACGAAGCGTTGAGAATCCGGCGATCGTGGGTCCGCATACTGGCTGCGCTGATTCTGGTCGGCAGTGCTCGGCAGGCGAACGCGCAAGGATTCATCAGTCCGTTCATCGGCTACAACTTCGGCGGTGACGCGGGCTGCCCTGAAATCACGAACTGCGAAGACAAGCACGCCAATTACGGCGTCGGCTTCGGCGCCCTCGGCAGCATCGTCGGCTTCGAGGCCGAGATTGCTCACACCAGCGACTTCTTCGGTGCGACGCCGAATCAGTCAACCGGCGTGTTGACGTTCATGGGCAACTTCATGCTCGCGCCGAAGATCGGCCCGATTCAACCGTATGGCCTCGGCGGCATCGGGCTGATGCGGACTACAGTCGAGAGTGCCGGCCAGGACAATGACCAGAATCAGGTCGCGTGGGACATTGGCGGAGGACTCATCGGGTTCTTCAGCGCGCACGTTGGCGTGCGTGGCGACATCCGTTATTTCCACGCGTTCGAAGTGATCGACTTCTCCAGGTTCCCCAACCTGCCGGTCCGCGACACGAAACTGGATTTCGGTCGCTTCTCGGTAGCCGTCGTGTTCAAGTTCTGAAGAACCTCGAACCTACTGCGAAGACGACACGACGGACGGCGGCGCTGGAAAAACGAACAGGTCCGTGGTCATGTCGCCGTCGAGCGTAATCGTGCGCAGATACTGATACGTTTCGGCATCGTACAAGTCGATCGTGTTGCCGGCGACGAAGATGTAGAGGACCTTGCCGTTCGAGCTGGTCTTGAGCCCCATCCGCGGCCGGCCCTTGAACTCGGTGCGCCCGGCGAGGCGCCGGTGCTCGAGGTCGAACTTCCAGAATTCGTA
>DATFXR010000750.1:0-10096 GCA_035315685.1 Vicinamibacterales bacterium
GTCGTGCGGCAGCATCCGCTCGCCTTCGGACGTCCGGACGATGATGAAGGCGATGCGCGTGGGATGATCCTGCGGGGCAACCGCAATCTCGCGCACACGGCCGCGCACGGCGCCCGAGGCGTCCCGCACGGCGGCTCCGAGCAGTTCGGACAGCGCGACGATCGACATCGCTCGATTGTAGCCTGTGGAAAAGCAGCCGCAGAGAACGCAGCGAGCACAGAGAGATGAAAAGATCTGTTCTGCGGGTTCTGCGAACTCCGCGGTTGCTTTCCTGTGCCAGCGTCAGTGCACGTGCGCCGGCAGCGCCCGGTTCGGCCGCCAGCGCAGGAAGACGTGATACGAGTGCGGCGCCCCGTAGTAGGCGACGAGATCCTGCGACGTGTCGTACACCGTGACGTCGGTGCCGATGCCGATCGACGAACCGAACGCGGCCAGATCGCGGAGGTAGCCGATCGTCAGCGCGTTGATCGTCGAGAAGTTGCGAGGGTGGTTCAGGAGACCGGCGGGATGGACGCCGAGGCCGAAGATTTCCTTGAGGACCGATTCACCCCGACCGTAGAGGATGTTCGCCGGCGACAGGCGGAGGTCCCATTCGAGCAGATAGCCGTTCAGCGCGAAGTTGAGCTCGCGGTTCTGTCCCCATGCGGCCGTCATCGCGAGCGGCCGGCGGCCGAGCGCACCAGTGAAGCCGACCGATGCGGTAAGACGCGTCACATCGGTCGGCTCGAACCATTCCGGCACATGGAGATGGCCGCCCGAGAACTGGGCGTCCCACGGACCGCGCCGCCAGGTCGCGCGCGCAGACCACGAATCGAGCTTCGGCGCCTCGATGTTCAGCCGGTTCTCGTCCGGTTCGGCACCCCGGAATGTCGATGCTTCGAAGAGCATCGGCCCCGCCTGCACACCACCCGTGAGGACGCCGTATGAGACGTGCGTCGAGTCGAGATAGTGATGCGTGAGTGGCGCCGACGGGTTATCACGCGCCGACTCGCGATGCATGTACACAGTCGGCCCGAGCGCGGGTGCTCCGACGACGTCCGCTTCCGCCGCATACGTCAGCCGGCCGGCGGTGAAATGGTACGTCGCGCCGAGTCCCATAATAAAGTCGTGCGGATGCTGGAAGTTGATGAGCGGCGCACCGAGATAACTCTCGCCCGTCTGGAACACCTGCGGCGACGCGCCGACAGGACGTTGCCGGCCGCTGGCGTCGAACGCGTAGATGCGTTCCGGCCCGTCCAGCCCGTGAGCGTAGACGAGATACCCGATCGTCCACGGTTCGAGCGAAATCATGCCGTTGACTGCCAGCCTGGCGGCGCCAACCTGTCGCTCGCCCATCCCCATGAACCAGTTCTGCGACTCCCAGGCCCAGAAGTCGGCAAACTTCCGATCCTGATAGTTGTAGCCGGCGATGACGTTCGCATCCGTCGACCACGTCCACGCGGAGCGGCCAGCGATCGCATGCTGGTGCTCGGGAGGCGGAGGAGGAGCGCTGTCGGCGTCCTGCGCATGCGCGGCGGCGGGCAGAAGCGTCGCCAAAACGACGACCAGAACAACGGCAGATTGGATCGCCCGGCGGAGCACAGCTTCTCGTGATTGTGTCGCCATCATACCGACGATTGGCGTGTTAAGCTGACGTGCCCGTCATGGCTCTCGTCCGCCGGCGCTTGCCGTGGATAGTCTGCATCTGGCTCGCCTGCCAGGTTGCCGGCGTCGTGGCCGCGCCGCTCGCGTTCTGCTGCCGAGCCGTTCCCATGGACGACGAGGAAGTCTGCTGTCCGGGGCTGCTGCCTGGCCAGGTCTGTCCGATGCATCACAAGCGTGAAGGTGAACGGACATGCAAGATGCGCGACGCATGCGGTCGCGCTGACGCTGGTCTCGTGGCGCTTGCCGGCGTCGTCGGTCTCCTGCCGGACGCGACGGTCGCCGTAAATGCTTTCGCCGTTAGTGGTCCGGTGCGAGCGATCGTGCCCTCCGCGATCGCACGCGCATACCGTCCGGAATCGCCGCCTCCCCGCGCGTAAACACCTCTCACCTGCCGGGCGCTTGTCGACCCGGTCCAGCGCGCCGTAACGATCCTGTGTGCAGATCCGAAACGCCTCCGGACTGCCGCGCACACCGCCGGGTTTCCTGAACTCGCTGCGGAACTCGTTATCTCACGCGTCCTGTGGGCAAGGCGCGGTCCTCGACCGACGCCTTGGAGGTCTTTATGCGATCGGTTATCTGCTTGCCGGCGATCCGGCCGGCAATCATCTGTATTTCTGCCGGCGTGCTGCTGGCAGTGCCGGCGCACTCGACGGCATCAGTGGCAGCTGTCGATCTGTCGGTTCCGGGTCGCGCAAACGCGACTGCGTCGATTGTCGTGTGCCTGGCGGGCTCGTCGGGCGTTGCCTCGGCGCAGGAGACCATCAACTCCGCGAGCGTGAGCGGCCGCGTCACCGATCCGCAGGGCGCGTTGGTGCCGGGCGCGGTCGTCACCGCACGCCAGCTCGACACCAACGTCGCTGCCGAGACGACATCGGATCAGGAAGGCCGCTTCCGGTTTCCGTATCTCAAGGTCGGATCGTACGAAGTCGGCGCACATCTCGACGGGTTCACGGACACCGTTCGACGGTTGACGCTCACCGTCGGCGCCGCGTTCGACGTGCCGCTGACGCTCGCCATTGCCGGTCTCGACACCAGCGTCACGGTCACCGGCGACGCGGCGATCCTCGAGGCATCGCGCAGCCAGATCGCCGGCACCGTATCCGAGCGCGAGGTTGACGCGCTGCCGATGAACGGCCGCAACTTCCTCGACCTCGCGCTCCTCGTGCCGGGTGTGTCGCCGACCAACGTCGCCAGCACACAGCTCTTCGCTGAAACGTCGGCGGTGCCGGGCGCCGGCCTGTCGATCGGATCGCAGCGCAACTTCTCGAACAACTTCATCGTCGACGGGCTGTCGGCGAACGACGACGCCGCCGGGCTGAGCGGCATTCCGTACGGTGTGGACGCCGTCGATCAGGTTCAGGTGGTGACGTCGGGCGGCCAGGCGGAGCTCGGGCGCGCGCTCGGTGGCTACATCAACGTCGTGACCAAGAGCGGCACCAACTCTCCGCACGGCGAGTTGTACGGCTATGTCCGCGACGACAGCCTCAACGCACCGAATGCGTTGTCGGGCACGGCGCTGCCGATGCACCAGAATCAGTACGGCGGCGGGTTGGGCGGGCCGATCGCGCGCAACCGGACCTTCTACTTCGCGAACGTCGAGCAGCGGCGCCTCGATCAGCAGGGTCTCGTCGCGATCCTGCCGGTGAGCGTGGCAGCGATCAACGCGCGGCTCGCTGCGGTCGGCTATCCAGGTTCGCCGATTACGACGGGCCCCTATCCGAATCCACTCAAGACCACGAACCTGTTCGGCAAGGTCGATCATCGGCTGAGTGGCAGCGATCAGCTGAGCGTCCGCTACGCCTACTACGACGTCACGTCCGACAACTCGCGCGGCGCGGGCGGCCTGAGCGCGCCGACCGCGTCGGCCGGCCTCGACAACGTCGATCAGACGATCGCGGTCAGCAACACGATCAGCCTGTCGGCGCGCACGGTCAACGAGACGCGAGCGCAAGTCGCGTTCAGCGATCTGAAAGCGCCGCCCACCGATCCGGTTGGGCCGGCCGTCAACATCGCCGGCATCGCGTCGTTCGGCACGCTGTCCGGCAGTCCGACGCGCCGGGTCAACCGGCTGTACGAGCTGGTCGACAATCTCTCGCACCAGGCGGGCGCACACGCGCTCCGCGCGGGCGTCGACTTTCTGTACAACGACGATACGATCACCTATCCGCGATCGATCCGCGGCGCCTACACGTTCTCGTCGCTCGCGGACTTCCTCGCCGGCGTCTACAACCACAACGGCTTCACGCAGACGTTCGGCGCCACGATCGTCGGCCAGACGAATCCCAACCTCGGCGTGTACGCACAGGACGAGTGGAAGGTCGGACCGCATGTCACGGTGAACGCCGGACTGCGCTACGACCTGCAGTATCTGCAGACGATCACCACCGACACGAACAACGTCTCACCCCGTCTCGGCTTCGCGTGGTCGCCGTCGGATGAGCGGCGGACGGTCGTCCGCGCGAGCGCCGGCCTGTTCTACGACCGCGTGCCGTTGCGTGCGGTGGCCAACGCGCTGCTGTCGGCGGTGAACACGACCGACCTGGCGAACCTGCAGCAGAACAACGTCAGCCTGTCGCCCACACAGGCAGGAGCGCCGTCGTTTCCGGCGATTCTCAACGCGCCGATCGCGTCGGTAACGCTGCCGAACCTGACCACGGTGGATCGCGAGATGCAGAACGCGTATTCACGGCAGGGCAGCGTCGAAGTCGAGCAGCAGCTCGGCGCGCGGAGCACGCTGAGCGTGGGATATCAGTACACGCGCGGCGTGGCCCTGATCATCGCGGTCAATCAGAACGTGCCGTCGTGCGTCGCGACCGGCATCAACAACGGCTGCCGGCCGAACCCGAGCTACGGCAACAACAGTCAGTACTCACCGCTCGCGGAGTCGAGCTATCACGGTCTGCACGCGTCGTTCGTGCAGCGGCCGGCGGCGTGGGGCTTCTATCGCGTGTCCTACACGCTGTCGAAGGCGATGGACAACGTCGGCGAGTTCTTCTTCAGCTCGCCGATCGATCCGTTCGATCTGTCGAAGGACTGGGGTCGCTCCGACGATGACCAGCGACATCGGCTGGTCGTGATCGGCGCCGTCAACTCGCCGACGACGCCGGCGCGGACGCCGTGGGAGAAGATCAGCCGCGGGTTTCAGGCGAGCACGATGCTGCTGTACTACTCGAAGCTGCCGCTCAATATCACGTCCGGGGTGACCACCATCCAGGGGACGGCCGGCCGCCCGATCGTCAACGGCCAGTTCATCGATCGCAATGCCGGGACGGGGCCGGATTTCCTCAGCCTGAACGCGCGTGTCAGCCGTTCGTTCCGCATTATGGGGCCGCTGCAGATCGAGGCGATGGCCGAGGGGTTCAACCTGACCAATCGCGTCAACGTCGTGACGATGAACGGGAATTTCGGGGCCGGCGCGTTTCCGACGAACCCGTCGCCGACGTTCGGACAGGTGACGGCGGTCGGCGATCCGCGATCGGTTCAGTTCGCGCTACGGCTCAAGTTCTGACGGCTGGCGCCCCGGAGTGTGGGACCGATGCGTCCGTGGGGCGCCGCTCTACTGCTGCGTGGTGCGCACCTTCGGCCGGCTCGTTTCACACACCCCGAGCCACTTCTGGATCGCATCGTCGGACTTCGAATTCGCCGTGTCCGGCGTCCGGTACACGACGCCGCAGTCGATCAGTTTCTGTCCATGCGAGATCGCCTCGAACAAGAGGCGATCGCCGGCAATCTCCGCAATCATGAAGTGGTGCTCGGACAGCCCGACGTCGTCGAAGTCGCTCGGCTTGTAGTCGTAGAGGTAGCGCCCGCCGCCGCCCGAGACGAAATACTGAATCCCTTTCTGCGGCTGCGTGCGTTCGTAGAGGTGATCGTGCCCGCTGAAGACGACGTTGACCTTGTTGCGGACGAGCGCCGGCTCGAGCGCCGGCCGAATCACGTCGCGTGCCTCGGCCGCGTGCTGGCCCGACGAATACAGCGGGTGATGGAAGAATGCGATCCGCCACTTCGTCCCGGCGTCGTTGTAGACGGCGTCGAACCACTTGATCTGCTCGGCATCGGCGGGATGGTTGCTGTTCAGCGCCGCGAACCGCGCGTTCCCTTCGTCGAACGAGTAGCGGTCCCGGTCCCCCATGTTGAACGGTTTGAAGTGGATTTCGAGGTCGCGGTCGTGGTTGCCGAGTGCCGCGTAGAACTTCACGCCCCGATCGAGGAGCGGTTTGTACGGCACCAGGAATTCATTGGTGTAGTCGTCGTCGTACAGGTTGTCGCCGAGCATGATCACGAACGGAAAGCGTCGCGCGGTGGTGAAGTAGGTGAGCATCGCCTGCGCGACCGCCAGCTGGGCCTCGTCGCCCGATCCGCTGTCGCCCATGATCCCGAAGATTGCGCCGCCGCGCACCTGCGGCATCGGCAGCGGTGACGTGGCGCCCGGCGCCTGCGGCCTGGCCGATACCTCGCCAACGCCCTTCTGCGGCGTCTGCTCCGGCAGCGCGCCGGGCAGATAGTCGACGACCACGTCTGCGTCGACGTCGCGCAGGACGAGCGCGCGTCCGGCGAAGTCGTATTCGAGCTGCTGCGGCAGCGGCGGAAGGACCTCGATGAGCCGCGGTGGCACACGCGGCGCGACGAGCCGCTGGTTGATCGTCGGCTGCGGTGAGTTTGGCGGCGTGTTGTTCTGCTCGGCGAGTTCGTCGACCAGCAGATCGTGCTGCGGCGAGTCGAACATCGCTTGCAGTTCCTTCTGGATCTGCGCGGCCGCGGTCGGCGTGAACAGATCGCCTTGCTTTGCATCGGGCCGCAGTCGTGATCGCAGCGCGTCGGCGAGCGCATTCTGCCGCGTGCGCACGGCCTGCTCGGACTCGGGTGTCGGCGCGGCTTTCCCCGGAACTTTCTCGGCTTCCTGCGCGGCCTCCTTACGGAAGGGTTGCGTCTGGTCCACGTATGTCTGGAGCGCCGCCTTGAACGGCTCGTACGCGGGATTGGGCTGGGGTGGAACCGTTGTCGGAGGTAACGTCGGCCCGCATGCAGCGCACGCAGCGGTCACAAGCGCCACTCCCAGGAGGACGTTCAAAGCACGGCTCACCATGACAGCCGCGTACCGCAAGGCGCATGCCGGCGGTATCGGCACATCCATAGAGGATATGCTCACGAGGTGGGCCTGATCGAATTTCGCCGCGCGCTCGGCGAAGTCCTGTTCGGTGCAGCGTTTGGCCGCTTCCAGCACGAGCTGCGGAAGGACGCGCTCGCGCTCAACGATCTGTTCGTGCTCCTCTGTTATCTCGAGCTGATGGGCGTGCCGAATCCCGCGACGTTCTACCTGCTCGACCTCTACCCACTGCTGCTCGGCGAATTCCACCAGTGGCACCGTCGCATGGGCATCGACCATTCGCCGCTCGAGTCGATGCCCTGCTGCTGACGTGCGCCACCTGCTGCGGCGGCGCGTGCTGCTCTTCGGCGGCAAAGGCGGCGTCGGCAAGACGACCTGCGCCGCCGCCACAGCGCTCGCGGCGAGCCGCGCCGGCAAGCGCGTGCTGCTCGTTTCGACCGACCCGGCGCACTCGACGTCGGATATCTTCGGCCGCGCCTTCGCGGATACCGAGCAGGAGATCCTGCCATCGCTCGTCGGAGTGGAGATTGATCCGGCCGCGGAGGCACGCCGCTACATCGCGGCGGTCAAGGCGCGCGCGACCGCGCTCTTCAGGACGTCGATCAACCCGCGCGCCCTGGAGCAGCTGGATCTCGCCGGTTCGATGCCGGGCATCGAGGACGCCGCGCTCTTCGATCGTGTCGCCGACATCGTCCTCACGCGCACGTCCGAGTTCGATCTCGTGATCCTCGACACGGCTCCGACCGGACACACGCTGCAATTGCTGCGGATGCCGGCGGCGATGGCGGGCTGGCTGCGCGCGCTCGCTGAATCACGGCGACGGATGCTGCCCGAGGATCGCAGCCGCGCCGACGAGATCGTGACAACGCTCGAGGCCCGGATCGCGCAGCTCGAGGCGGTGCGGATGCGGCTGACCTCGCAGCGCGACGCGGCGATCGTGCTGGTGCTGACGCCGGAGCGTCTGCCGATCGCCGAGACCGCGCGCGCGGCGACGCAACTCCAGGACGCCGGGCTGTCGCTCGGCGCGATCGTCGTGAATCGCGTGCTGCCGCGCGACACGGCAGGCGAGTTCATCGAGGCGCGGCGCCGCCAGCAGGCGGTATATCTCGCTGAAATCAAGCGGCGCTTCGCCGGCATGCACCTGGTTCACCTCGCCGAACGCCGCGCCGACGTCCACGGGATTGAGGATCTCGAATCGGTCGCCGCGGCGCTGCTGACGTGAGGCAAGCGCGGCGAGTGAGAGTTTTTGTGTATCCTTGACGGACCTTGAACAACCGGGTGTCCCGCCTCACGATCACTTTCTTTATGGTCGCTGTCTCCGTCGCATGCCACGCGACCGGCGCGGCGAAGCCAGCCACCACGCCCGCCGCTCCGCCGGCACAGCACGGCGGTCCGCCGCCGATCGTGCAGCCCGGCGCGCCGGGTGAGGAGAGCAAAGTGATCTCCGCCGCTGCGGCCAGCGACCTGTCGAAGGTCGAATACACCGGCGCCGACATCAAGTTCATGCAGGGCATGATCGGCCACCACGCGCAGGCGCTCGAGATGGTGGAACTGCTGAAGACGCGCAGCGCGAGCGAGGACATGAAGAAGCTCGGGCTGCGCATCGAGCTCTCGCAGGACGACGAAATCAGGATGATGCAGCACTGGCTGGAGGCGCGCGGCCAGCAGGTGCCGGACCGGATGGCGATGCACATGCACGGCGCGATGCTGATGCCGGGCATGCTCACGCCCGACGAGATGAAACGCCTCGGGGACTCCAGAGGCGCCGAGTTCGATCGCCTGTTCCTCGAGGGCATGATCAAGCACCACGGCGGCGCCCTGACGATGGTCCGGGAGCTGGTGGACACGCCGGGTGCTGCGCAGGAATCGGAAGTGTTCGCGTTCGTGTCCGACGTCGAGGCGGACCAACGGATGGAGATCGATCGCATGGGCGCGATGCTCGCGACCATGAGGGAGCGTCAGGAATGAGTCCGGCCAAAGCCGGACACTACGAGCGAACGACGAATCCTCCGGTAGTGTCCGGCTTTAGCCGGACTGTGATCCTGATCGTCCGGCTTTAGCCGGGCTGTGATCCATGAGGACTCCATGAGGAAACGATTCCTGTGTGTGGCTGCCGTCGCCGCATGTGTCGCCGGCGCCGCCGCGCAATCGACCAGCGATCCGCGCGTCGGCCTCAAAGCCGGCCTGCACGACGCGGGCGAGGCGATCCGGGGGCTCGAACGCGTGGCGAGCCTGTCGAATCCCGCCGGCTTCTTCGATCCGAAGCAGCCCGCCGGCACGCCGACGCCGCCCGAGCCCGATCCCAAGGCGCCGCCGCCGGACCCGAACGCGCCGCCCGATCCGCGGTTCGCGGGAATGCTCGCATTCGCGAACTCCGATCTCGCGTTCAGCGGCACGCACCTGTTCATGGGCAGCTTTCACGGCTTCAACACCTTCGACATCGAGCGCCCGACGCGGCCCAAGCTCGCCGCGTCGATCGTGTGTCCCGGT
The DNA here is from genome assembly GCA_035315685.1 of Vicinamibacterales bacterium. Classification (GTDB taxonomy): domain Bacteria; phylum Acidobacteriota; class Vicinamibacteria; order Vicinamibacterales; family CAVVIG01; genus QHWK01. The sequence continues at coordinate 9,242 of DATFXR010000750.1, forward strand.
GGGCAAGGCGACGTGTCGGTGCACGGCAACCTGCTGTTCATGTCGGTGGAGCAGACGCGCGGCCGTCTGGACTGCGGCACGCAGGGTGTCTCGACGCCGGTGAGCGCCGAGCGGTTCCGCGGCGTCCGCATCTTCGACATCACTGATCTGAGCAAACCGAAGCAGGTCGCAGCGATTCAGACCTGCCGTGGATCGCACACCCACACGCTGGTGACCGATCCGAAGGACTCGGCGAACATCTACGTGTACGGATCGGGTACGAGCTCGGTGCGATCCGGTGACGAGCTGGCAGGTTGCGCGAAGGAGCCCGACGATCCCGACACCGCGCTCTTCAGTATCGACGTGATCAAGGTCCCGCTGGCCTCGCCCGAGAAAGCGGCCATCGTCAACCGGCCGCGGATCTTTGCGGACGAGAAGACCGGCGCGATTGGCGGCCTGCAGAAGGGTGGCGACCGCGGGCCGGGGACGCAGCCGGCACGTGAAACGAATCAGTGTCACGACATCACGGTCTTTCCTGAAGTCGGCCTCGCCGCCGGCGCCTGTTCCGGCAACGGCATCCTGCTCGACATCTCCGATCCGGTGCACCCGGTGCGCCTCGATGCGGCCGCCGACAAGAACTTTGCATACTGGCACTCGGCGACCTTCAACAACGACGGCACCAAGGTGATCTTCACGGACGAGTGGGGCGGCGGGACGCGTCCGCGTTGCCGCGCGACCGATCCGCCGAACTGGGGCGCCGACGCCATCTTCGACATCGTCGATCGCAAGCTGCAGTTCCGCGGCTACTACAAGATGCCGGCGGCGCAGACCGAGACGGAGAATTGCGTGGCGCACAACGGGTCGCTGATCCCGGTG
>DATFXR010000751.1:0-3605 GCA_035315685.1 Vicinamibacterales bacterium
CTGATGTTGAGACGCCTGATCAGGTCGGAATAACGCTGCGCGTCCTTGTTCTTGAGGTAATCGAGCAGCCGGCGCCGCTTGCCGACGAGCATCAGCAAGCCGCGACGCGAGTGATGATCCTTCGCGTGTGATTTGAAATGCTCTGTCAGGTAGTTGATTCGCTCGGAGAGGATCGCGACCTGAACTTCTGGGGATCCGGTGTCTGCGTCGTGGGTCTTGTAACTGCCAATCAGCTCGGTTTTGCGGTCTTTGCTTAACGCCACCTGGGGTGTCCTCCACGCACGCTCCAGACGCCCGACGGGCACCGGATGCGCCGTATCTGCCGAAATCCTTAGTCGAACGGAATCAATATTTTATCCCAGAATCACGCGGGGATGCAAAGCGCCGCCCGCTCGGTCGACGCGCGCGATGCCGACGAGGCCGCCGGCCGGGTCGAGGAGCCGGACCAGGGCCTCCGAACGGGATTCGGGACTGGCGGGTCGGGATTCGGGGACGGGGATTCGGGATTCGGGTGCACGGGGACCGTCGATCGACCGTGTCAGCGTGTCGCGCGGTCCCAGGTCGCAGCCGTTGACGGCCCGCCTGACGCCGTCAGGCGTGAGCGTCACTGCGGGCAGACGAGGCAGCACATCGGCCATCGGCACGATCGCACCGGCCGCCTGCGCGCGGTCACGCTCCGCCCGGTCGAGCGGCAGGGCGCGGTCGATGGTGAAGTCGCCGACGCGCGTGCGCCGCAGCGCGACGAGATGCGCACCGACGCCGAGCCGCTCGCCTAGATCGTGCGCCAATGAGCGGACGTAGAAGCCGGTGGAGCAGTCGATGCTGAGCGTCACCCGATCGGCCTCGGCGCGGAGGACGTCGATGCGGTGAACGGTGACGCAGACTGGCGCGGGCAGGACGCACGGGACTGCCGGGTCCGGCAGGTCATGGAGCTCGCGTTGGTCATGTCGGTCGTCGCGCGAAGGCTCTAGCCGAGCGGCGGCAGTTCCGGCAGCATCTCGGGCTCGTGCCCGCGCCAGCTTGTGACTGCGTTTCCCGCCGATCTTCTTCGCCGAGAATGCCGGCGGTTGCTGCAGGAAGCTCCCGCGAAACGCTTCCAGTGCCGCGTCAATCTCGTCACGCGACAGCGCAGGCGCGCGCACGTCACCGACCGGTTGTCCCTGTGCGTCACGGGTGTCTGTCGCAAACCCGAACCGGACGATCGCCTCGTACGACTTGTCGCTCTCGCCGAGAAACTGCGCAAGCCGAGTCGCACGGCCGAGCACGAGCGGGAGGACCCCGGTGGCCGCCGGGTCGAGCGTTCCGGTATGTCCGATTCGCCGTTCGCCCAGCGCGCGCCGCATGCGTGCGACGACGTCGTGCGACGTCGGACCCGCCGGCTTGTCGATGATGAGCAGTCCGTCCATCTCGTGCACACGATGTCGCGCGAAGGTGAAGCCTGCGCGCTGCGTCGACGCGTTCGGATTAACGGCTCACCGCCGATTCGCGATCGATCGCCCGTTCGATCTTCATCACGAACTGCTTCTGGAGCGCGTCGATCGCGCCGGTCACCGTGCAGCCGGCAGCGTTCTTGTGGCCGCCGCCGCCGAACTCCTTCGCGATCGCGCCGATGTCGATTTCGCTCTTCGACCGCATGCTGACGCGGTAGGCGTCGCGCTCCTGTTCCTTGAAGAACACCACCGCCTGGATTTCCTTGACGGTCAGCGGCAGGTTGATCAGCCCCTCGGTGTCCTCGTAGGTGCCGCCTGCGGCGCGCGCCATCTCGTGATCGAGGTAGACGATCGCGATCCGGCCGGTCTGATCAATCTGCATCGCGCTCAGCACGGCGCCGAACAGCTTCAGCCGGCCCATGTTGTTGCTGTCGTAGACGTTGCGGGCGACGAGCACCGGATCGACGCCCGCCTCGAGGCATTCGCCCGCGATTGCAAACGTGCGCGGGGTGATGTTCGAGTAGTGGAACGACCCGGTATCGGTGAGGATCGCGAGGTAGACGTGCGTTGCGATCTCGGACGACAGCGGCGCGCCGAGCGCGCGCACCGCATCGTAGACCATCTCGCCGCAGGCCGCCGCCGAGTCGTCGAACCAGTTGATCTGGCCGTAGGCGGTGTTGCCGGGATGGTGATCGATGTTGATCACGAAATAGCGCTCGAGGCCCTTCACGCCCGTCCGGGCAAGGTCGCCGCACTCCATGATGATCGCGGCGTCGAACGGGCCGACCGCTTCAGACGCGATGACGATGTCCGGCACGCCCGGAAACGCGAGCAGCGGCGGCGGCGCGACGTCGGCGTTGATCGCGACGACCTCCTTGCCGAGCGCCTTCAGCGCATAGGCCATGGCGAGCTGCGATCCGATCGAATCGCCGTCGGGACGCGAGTGCGACGAAAGGACGAAACGCTGCCGTGAGCGGATCGCTTCAACGATCTGCGCGAGTTCAGGAGGAGTGGTCGTCATCGGTATCCGTGGGTGCGTCGGCGGCGTCGACGGGTCGTTCCGCGGCGCGAATGTCGTTCAGGAGCTGCTCGATGCGGTCCTGGCCGGCGATGGATTCGTCGTAGAGGAACTCGATCTCCGGCGCCCGTTTGAGACGCAGCCGGGAGCCGATCTGGCGTCGCATGAACGGGGCGGCGCGGCCGAGCGCGCGATCGGTGCTGCGGCGGGCCTTGTCGTCGCCCAGCGCGGTGTAGAAGACGCGCGCCTGCTGCAAATCGGGCGTCACCGTGACCCGGGTGATGGTGACGAAGCCGATCCCCGGATCGTGCACCTCGCGCGCAATCATCGAGGCGATTTCCGCCCGAATCTGATCAGCGACGCGAGCTGTCCGCGATCCCTGGGACATCGCAGCAATCAGGAATGTGCAACCTGGAATTCGGAATGCGTGACGGTGTGACGGCCGATGCCAGATTCCCCGTTCCAGATTCCCAATTTCACGTCAGGAACTCCACCTGGGTCCTCGCGATGAGCCCGGGCTCCACCCGTTCGATCTCGTCGGCGACCGCGGCCAGCTCACGATCCGCATGCTGCTGTGCGGTGCTGACCGTGACCACTGCCAGCGCGGCGCGCTGCCACAGATCGTGGTGATCGACTTCGGACACGGCGACGTTGAACTTCTTGAGCCGATCCTTGATGCGGCGGACCACCATCCGCTTGTCCTTGAGGGACTGACTGCCGGGGACGTGCAGCTCGACCGTCAGCAGCCCAACCACCATCATCGACGACGCCCCGAAGCCACGAAGACACGAAGAACGCTCTTTCTGTGTAGGTTGATTTCTTCGTGCCTTCGTGTCTTCGTGGCAGCTCCTTATGCCGTGACAGCCACGCGCTCCATCGCGAACACTTCGATGACGTCGCCGATCTTGATGTCGTGGTACTTCTCGAAGCCGATGCCGCACTCGAAACCGGACTTCACTTCGCTGACATCGTCCTTGAAGCGGCGGAGCGACCCGATCTTCCCTTCGTAGACGACCACGTTGTCGCGGAGCAGCCGTGCCTGCGTGTCCCCGGCGCGGGTGATGCGGCCCTCGGTGACCATGCAACCGGCGATGGTGCCGAACTTCGGCACCTTGAACGTCTCGCGGACGTTCGCGACGCCGATCCGGACCTCCTTG
>DATFXR010000752.1:0-7843 GCA_035315685.1 Vicinamibacterales bacterium
GCTCGATGCCTTCTTCGCGCCTGACGTCGTGCAGGAGGAGTTTCCCAACCGCTTGATGCCGAACGGGGCGACGCGCGATCTGCAGGCGATGAAGGAAGGCCGCGCGCGCGGCAGGGCGCTGCTGAAGGCGGAGCGCTTCGAACTGCTGAACGCGGTGGCGAGCGGCGATCACGTTGCGCTCGAGGTGGTCTGGACCGGCACGGTTCGCGAGAGCGCCGGTCCGTTCGCCGCCGATCAGACGCTGCGCGCGCGATTCGCGCTGTTCATGGAATTCCGCGACGGCCGGATTGTCCGCCAGCGCAACTACGACTGCTTCGACCCCTGGTAGAAACTACTAATCCGCCGCCCCAGACCACTGTGCGCAGACGACCGTCTAATCGACGGAGGTGAGTGCCATGGCGGTTCGCGGTCGAATCCTGTTCGTCGTCCTGTGGATCGCGTCGGTGGTCCTGGTCGGCGCGTACGCATCGGCGCAGTCTCGGCAGACCCGCCCGGAGGCCGCGCCGGTGATCTCCGGCTCGGACATCGGCTTCCGCCCCGAGGGCTGGCAGGGCAGGGCGCGCACCGGCACTTTCGTCGTCCGCATCAACGGCGAATGGGTGGAGGCGATTCCCGGCCCCGCGGTTCGGCCTGCTATCACGCGGTGAGATCGCGCAATTCGGAATTTGGAATTAGGAATTCGCGATCACGGTCCGGCCAAGCCGGACACTACGGCTCAGGCAAACGTCGCAGCCTGATCACGCATTCCAAATTCCAAATTCCAAATTCTTAATCTCTCAGCGTGGCGTCAGACTCAGCACGCTGACGATATTCGAGAAATCGTCGGTCCAGAGCGGGGTATCAGCCGGAATCGGCGGGAGGACCCATCGCGGGTCGCCGATCAACGAGCCGAGATCCTCAGGCGTTCTCGCCATCACCATCCACTCCGATGCGAACTCGCTGGGCCTGACCGCCGGATTGGCGCTGTGCTGCTGCCACCGCGCGGTCAGACCCAGGCTGACGGCGAGACGGGCAATCACCGGCGCCAGCATCACGTGACGGTTCGTAATGTGGAAGGCGAGCACGCCTCCCGGCGCGAGCTTGTTCAGGTACAGCGCCAGCGCCTCGACCGTCACCAGGTGGATCGGGATCGCATCGGAGCTGAATGCATCGAGCACGATCAGGCCGTAGCCGCGCTCGGGCGCGTGGGCCATCGACAGTCGAGCATCGCCGAGCACGACGCGGCAGCCGTCGCCGCACGCGCGAAGGTAGGTGAAATACTCGTTCGTACGCGCGATGCGCTCCACCTCGGGATCGATTTCGTAGAACGTCCACTGCTGACCGGGCGACCGGTAGGTCGCGAGCGTGCCGACACCGAGACCGACGACGGCGACGTTCTGGCGTGAGGCGGCGGCCGGCAGGCCGGCAAATGCCTGGCCGATTGGACCGGCCGTGCCGTAGTAGGTCAGCGGCATTCCGGCGCGCGACGCCTCGAGCGACTGCATGCCGTGGACGGTGCTGCCGTGATAAAGGGAGTGGAAGCGCTCATCGGTCGTGACGCGATAGACGCCGAAAAACGTCCGGCTCGTGTAGAGCGCCGCGCCGTACGCGTTGGCCGCGATCGATCCGGCGACCAGCAGCGTCGCGACGCACGCGGCAAACCGCAGCGGCGCTCGCGACTGCGTGAAGGCGATGAACGCCGGCAGTCCCAGGCCCGCGACGAACAGTTGTGCGCCATCGCCTCCGCCCGGATGCAGCCATACGATGAACGCCGCGCTGATCGCGCCCACGCCGATCGGCATCACCAGATCGTTGGCCGACCACGATGGAGCAGCAGCGGCATCGCGGCCGCGGCGCGCCGCCAGCGCAAGCACGAGGACGAGCGGATACTCGATGACCCGGCTGAACAGGACCGGAGTGGCGAGCGTGTTGAAGACCCCGCCGAGCATGCCGCCGAACGCGATCCAGAAGTAGTACTCCGTCAGATGCGCCGCCGCCGGTCGACCGGCGGCGAGCCGGCCGTGGCAGACGAGCGCGGCCATCGTGAATGCCGCCAGGTGCAGGGGAATCGCGCCCCATAGTGAACAGCCGGCGCCGGCCACCATCAATATCACCAGCGGCAGAACGAGCAGCGGCACGAATCGATCGGAGAACGATTGCGCCGCCGCTGACCGCGTGCTGAACGCCACGACGAAGGTCAGGAGGTAGAGCGCCAGCGGCGCGATCCAGAACAACGGAACCGGCGCGATGTCGGTCGAGAAATACGTGGTCACCGCGAGCATCAGGCTCGACGGCACGAACGCGAGCGCGATCCACGTCGCGCGACATTCCCACGTGAGAGGGCGGTCGTGCGACGCTGGCGCGGTTTCCGCGGCCGATCGCACCGCTGCGGCACTCGTCGCGAGCGGCTGACGGCGCCCGGCGACGAGCAGTGACAGGCACGCCGCCGCGACGAAGACGCCGTACGCCAGCGCCCAATAGGCGTTCTGCGTGCGGAGCCGCAGCGCCGGCTCGATCAGCGCCGGATACGCGATCAGCGCCAGCAGGCTTCCGATGTTGCTGGCGGCATACAGAAAGTACGGATCGTGCGCGGCCGGGTGATCGGTGTCCGCGAACCAGCGCTGCAGCATCGGCGCGGTCGCGGCGAGCGCGAAGAACGGCAGACCGATCGAACGCACGAGGACGAGCAGCAGCCAGCCGATGGGACTGCCGCCGGCTGGCGGCTGCGCATCGGCGCCGATGCCGAACGGCAGAACCGCGAACGGCAGCACGAGCACCAGCCCGTAGGCGATCCCGCAGGCGCGCCGCGAGAGCCATTTGGTCGCGCCGTGCGCGTAGGCATACCCGCCGAGCAGCAGGATCTGGAAGAACAGCACGCACGTGTTCCAGACCATCGGCGTGCCGCCGAGAATCGGGAGGACGGTCTTCGCCACGATCGGCTCGACCGCAAACATCAGCAGCGAGCTGCAGAACAGCGTCGCCGCGAACAGCGGCACGAGCGCGCGCGAAGGCGCGGAATCGAGCGTTTTTGTCGATGCGATCACAGATTCGTCGAGCGGGCGCCCGCCGCCGCCGCCCCCCACGCCGCCATCGCAAAACTCGCTCCGATCGACCGATTTGCTATAGTCGCGCGCCAGCATGACCGCGGTCTTTCCCGACTGGGTCGAGCCGATGGCGGCGACGCTGACGCAGGAGCGGTTCACCGGGCCCGAATGGATCTTCGAGCGCAAGCTCGATGGCATCCGCCTGCTCGCGTTCAAGCAGGGTGCCGACGTCCGGCTGTTCTCGCGCAATCGGCTGCCGCAGAACCTGCCGCGCATCGCCGAGGCGATCCGCGCGCTGCCGCCGCATGACGCGATCCTGGACGGCGAGATGATGTGGGACGGCGCCACCTACCATGTCTTCGACATCATGTGGCTGGACGGACGCGACGTCATGCTGCTGCCGCTCGACGACCGTCGCGCGCTGCTGAGCGCGCTGCCCCTGCGATCGCCGATACAGCGCGTCCGCGCGCTCGACGAGGACGAGCCATGGGAGCGCGCGCGCCGGGAAGGGTGGGAAGGCGTCATCGCCAAGCGGCGCGACTCTCTGTACGAGCATCGCCGTTCGCCACATTGGCTGAAGATGAAGTGCGAAGCCTCGCAGGAGCTCGTCGTCGGCGGTTTCACCGATCCGCAAGGCACGCGCGTCGGCCTCGGCGCGCTGCTGGTCGGGTACTATGAAACTCAGGGTCCGGCGAAAGCCGGACACTACGAGAATGGTCCGCCTGAAGCCGGGCGCCAACCAGACGAAGCCGACTTCGTGTTTGCCGGCAAGATCGGAACCGGATTCGACACGAAGCTGCTGCTGGATCTCCGCGCGCGGCTGGATCACCTCGAGATTCCGGCGTCACCGTTCACGAAGGCGACGGGACTGCCGCGGCTGCGCGCGCACTGGGTGCGGCCGGCGATCGTCGTCCAGGTGGCGTTCATCGAATGGACGGTGCACGGCAAACTGCGTCACCCGCGCCTGCTCGGCGTGCGCTTCGACAAGCCCGCGCGCGAGGTGGTGCGCGAGGCGCCGTGATTACTCATCCGGAGAAGGTGCTGTTTCCGGAGGACGGCATCACGAAGGGCGAGCTGGCCGGCTATTACGAAGCGATCGCACCCGCGCTCTTGCCACACATCCTGAATCGGCCGGTCACCATGGAGCGGTATCCGGCCGGCACCGGCACGAAAGGCTTCTGGCAGAAGGACGTGTCCAGGGGGTTCCCCGAGTGGCTGGCGCGCGTCGCGGTCCCGAAAAAGGACGGCACGGTGCATCATCCGCTGATCACCGACCTGCGATCGCTCCTCTGGGTCGTCAATCAAAACACGATTACGCCGCACGTCTGGGTGACGCGCGTGCCGAAGCTGTATCATCCCGACGTCTGCGTCTTCGACCTCGATCCGTCGCGCGACGACGAGCCGGAGGTGTTACGGCGGACCGCTCTCGCGTTGCGCGATCTGCTCGCGGAGCTCGGCCTGCCGAGCCTGATAAAAACCTCCGGCTCGAAGGGATTTCACATCGTCGTTCCGCTCGATGGCGAAGCCCAGACCGACCAGGTCGAGCGTTTCGCGCACACCGTTGGTAGACTCATGATCGCGCGCGACCCCGAGCATCTGACGCAGGAATTCAGCAAGGCGGATCGCGACGGGCGGATCTTCGTCGACACGGGACGCAACGGCTGGAGCGCGACGTTCGCGGCGGCGTACGCGGTCCGCGCGAAGCGCGGCGCGCCGGTGTCGGCGCCGTGCACCTGGGAAGAGGTCGAGCGCGGCGACGTGGGACCACGCACCTTCACGCTCCGAACGATGCCGGAGCGATACGCGAAGGTCGGCGATGTCTGGTCGCAAATGAAGCGAAGCGGGCGATCGCTCACGCGCGCGCAGGCGCGGCTGCAGAAACTGATGTCGGAGAACAGATGACGCGAATGGACGTTCTGGCGTGCGCCGCAGGCGTGGTGCTCGGTGCGACGACGATGGTTGCGCAACAGGTGCGGTCCGCTCCACGGCCGCCGGCGCAGGCGCCGGGTCCGCCGCGCCCGGAAGACGGCAGTGCCGCGCCCGATGGGTACGCGCCGATTCCCCAGTGGCTCGGGCAGACGCGCGCGCCGAAAGCGTCGAAGATCGCCGAATACCGCGTCGACACCGTGGCGGAAGGACTGAGCGGCGCCTTCTGCTTCGACTTCCTTCCGGACGGCCGCATGATCGTCGGCGAGCGCGCCGGACGGATCAAGATCGTCGCAAAGGACGGCAAGATCGCCGATCCAATCGCCGGGCTGCCGGAGAACCTGTGGACGCGGAACCAGGGTCTGTTCGAGGTGCGGCCCGATCGTGCGTTCGCGACGAACCGGACGATTTATCTCACGTACACCGTGCTGCCCGACGGCAGCAATCAGTCGGCGTTGCCGCGCAGCCCGGGCGTGCTGCTCGCCGCGAGCGCGACGCTGTCCGCTGACGACACCCGGCTCGAGAACCTGAAGGTGCTGCTGAACGCCGAAGGCACCGGCGGCCGTCTCGTCCAGGCGCGGGACGGAACACTCTTGGTCACCTCCACGGTTCCAGCCGGCATCGGCATCAACTCGGTCGACTGGCCGCAGCCGCAGCAGCTCGACAGCAACATGGGAAAGGTGCTGCGTATCAACGCCGACGGGTCGATTCCGAAGGACAATCCGTTCGTCGCGCGCGCCGGGGCGCATCCGGAGGTCTACGCGCTCGGCTTTCGAGACATTCAAGGCGTTGCAATACATCCACGCACGGGCGCCTTGTGGACCAGCGAGCACGGACCGCGTGGCGGCGACGAGATCAATCACGTCGAGAAGGGAAAGAACTACGGGTTTCCGGTGATCGGCTACGGTCGCGAATACTCGGGCAAGCCAATCAACGGCGACAAGACCAGCCAGCAGGGAATGGAACAACCCGTGTACTTCTGGACGCCGGATATCGCGCCCGCGGGCATGGCGTTCTACAGCGGCAAGCTGTTTCCCGAGTGGCAGGACAATCTCTTCGTCGCCGAACTGGTCGGCCGCGCGCTGGTGCGGCTGGTGCTGAACGGCGACCGCGTCGTCGGCGAAGAACGGCTGCTGACGGGATTGAACGCGCGGATTCGCGGCGTGAACGAAGGACCGGACGGTGCGCTGTACGTCCTGACCGACGGCCCGGCCGGAAAGATCCTGCGGCTGGTTCCCAAGAAATGAGCGACCCGGTCGCGCGTCTACCGTTTCGCGCCAGCCGGGCGGAATATCAGCGTCAGGCCGACGACCTGCTGACTCACTGGTACGCCGGCGACGAGGCGGCGACGAAATTCTTCTGGCAGCAGCATCCGCGTTTTCGCAACGAAGAGGTCAAGTGGCTGCCGAAGAACCTCTCAGAAGCGGAGGTTCGCAGCGTGACGATGAACATCGCCGCCGCACGGCTGGCGATCGCGCGCTGGTACGATTTCGAGAGTTGGGACGCGCTGGCCGAGTACGTGGAGGCCGTCACGCAGGACGGCTCGCCTGTCCATCGATTCGAAGCGGCCGTCGAGGCGGTGATCGACGGCGAGATCGGATCGCTGCGGTCGCTGCTCGACGCCGACCCGGATCTCGTCCGCGCGCGATCGACGCGCATCGCGCCGTTCGATCCGCCGCGGCATCGCGCCATGCTGCTGCATTACGTCGCCGCCAATGGCGTCGAAGGGTACCGTCAGCGCTCGCCGAAGAACGCGGTGGAGGTCGCGCGGCTTCTGCTGGAACGCGGCGCGGAGGTCGACGGGCTGGCCAACCTGTACGGCGGCGAGTGCACGACGATGAGCCTGCTGGTGTCGAGCACGCCGCCGGCGCAGGCGGGCGTGCAGGTGCCGCTCGTCCACACCCTGATCGACTTCGGCGCTGCCGTCGAATCGCGCGGCGCCGGCGCGTGGACCTCGCCGCTGCTGACGGCGCTCGTGTTCGGATTTCACGACGCCGCCATCGCGCTGGTGAGCCGCGGTGCGCGGGTCGAGACGCTGGCCGTGGCAGCCGGGCTCGGCCGCCGGGACGAGGCGCGCGCGCTGCTGCCGTCGGCGCCGCCCGACGAACGTCACCGCGCGCTGGCGCTCGCCGCGCAACTCGGACATGCCGAGGTCGTGCGGCTGCTCCTCGACGCCGGTGAGGACCCGAACCGATACAACCCAAAGGGCGGACACGCGCATTCGACGCCGCTGCATCAGGCCGCCCTGGCCAATCACGATGCCGTCGTTCGGCTCCTCGTCGAACGCGGTGCGCGGCTGGACATCCCCGACACCATCTACAAGGGCACACCGCTGGGCTGGGCAAAATACGCCGGCCACATGGAAATCGCCGACTATCTGCGCGCCCACGGCGCGAAGTAAACGGCCGTTCGCCGTCAACGGCAGTCTCCCTGAGTCGCCGCAGCGGGTGCCGCCACGAAGGCACGCAGACACGAAGCAAAACCCAATCTTGTCTTCGTGCTTTCGTGTCTTCGTGGCCGCTCAACTGCCGCGCATCCCAGTTTGGTCGGCTTTAGCCGGATGCTTCATTTTTCCGCTTGACAAGCGCCGGTCGGATCCCGCACAGTGCCACTGTGCTAGTTCAGTAGTACAGTTGCCTGGTACCGCAATGCTGCTTCGGCCCAATCCTGCGTCCGGCGTGCCCATCTACCTCCAGCTGATGGAGCAGGTGAAGCACGCCATCGAAACCGGGGCGCTCCGGCCGGGGGAGCAGCTGCCCGGCATCCGGCCCCTGGCGGAGGAGCTCGTGATCAACGCGAATACGGTGGCCAAAGCGTATCGGGAGCTCGAGCACGAGGGCGTCATCGAGCTTCGTCACGGTGCCGGCGCCTTCGTGTCGGCCAGCGCCCGGCCG
>DATFXR010000753.1:0-10076 GCA_035315685.1 Vicinamibacterales bacterium
ACAACTCGAGCTGCCGATGACGATCGTCATCGTCAACAACAGTGCATATGCGGCACTGAACGAGTTCTCATCTCACTTCAACATCACGCATCTCGTGGGCACGCGGCTCGGCGGCATCGATTTCGTGGGGCTCGCGCGATCGCTTGGCTGTACGGGCGTGCGCGTCGAGCAGCCCGAGGAACTGGCGCCGTCGCTGTCGGCAGCCTTGCGATCGCGAATGCCGTCGCTTCTCGACGTTGCCGTGGAGTAGAGTCAGTTCCCGCCGCTGGCGACGTCCGAATGGCTCTCGATGCCGCGCTTTCGGGTCCGCCGTCCTCGTCAACGGCGAGTATCACCGCGTCTCATCGGCGCATGCTGCTGTCGTGCTTTCTCGGCACCACGATCGAGTGGTACGACTTCATGATCTATGGCTTTCTCGCGCCGCTTGCGTTCGATCAACTGTTCTTTCCGCGTCTGAGTCCGGTCGCCGGCACCATCGCCGTTTTTGGCGTGTTTGCCGTAGGATTCGCTGCGAGGCCCCTGGGGGGCGCGTTCTTCGCGCATTTCGGCGATCGACTCGGGCGAAAGCCGATCATGGTGTCGACGCTCGCGCTGATGGGTGGATCGACGACCGCCATTGGACTGATTCCGACATACGCGCGGGTTGGCATCGCCGCACCGATCATGCTCGTGTGCCTGCGCTTCCTGCAGGGTTTTTCCCTCGGAGGCGAATCCGCGGCGGGGCCGCTGCTCGCGACCGAAAGCGCTCCCGGCAACACGCGAGGGTTGTTTGCGGCTCTCGTCTCGAGTGGTGCCGCTGCGGGTCCAACACTGGGCGCCCTCGCGGCGTTTGCCGTGGGTGCGTTGCCTCAGGCTCAGTTGCTCTCGTGGGGATGGCGTCTGCCTTTTCTGGCAAGCGCGCCAATCTTCGCGATTAGTTTCTACGTGCGGATGAAAGTCGAGGAATCGCCCGTCTTCCGGCGCGCGCTCGAGCGCGCGGCGCCGGAACGCGTGCCGCTGCTGGCAGTTCTGCGCTCCTGCAAGGTCGCAACGTTGCAGGTGCTGTTTTGCGCGATGGCAGAGTCATCGACGTTCTACTTCACGTCGGTGTTCGCCCTGTCGTACGGCATCCAGACTCTGCACCTCGGGAACGGCCTGTTCCTGTCCGGAATAGCCGTCGGGAACGCGGTGGGCATCGTGACCAATCCATTCTTTGGGGCGCTGTCGGATCGCGTAGGGCGGCGGCCCTTGCTCGCCGCGTCGTATCTGCTGGCCGCCGTGTATGTGCTGGTACTGTTCTTTCCACTCCTGCGCACGACGTCGCCCGCCATCGTCATCCTGGCGACAGCGATACCCGGCGCATTGTTACAGCCGATGTCGATCGGGGTCAGCGGCAGTTTCTATCCAGAACGCTTTGGCGATCCGCGGCTCAGGCTGTCGGGTGTTTCTGTCGGGCGGCAGCTTGGAACGATCCTCGGTGGTGGGATCATGCCGATGGTCTCCGCGTCGCTGCTGGCGATATCGGGCGGTGTGCTCACCGTCGTGCTCGCGTACTTCGGGTTGATTTGCGCACTCGCGGTGGGCGCCGTCATTTCGGCCGGGGAGACCGCGAGCATCCCGTTGCCTTGAGGATGCTTCGAGAATCAGCTCTGCCCGCGGTATCGGAGATCGAGCGCGCGCGAGTGTTCCTCCGTCGCGCTGCAGCCGGCCCCGGGACGATCGGCTGGGAGATTCTGGAGCAATGCCCGGAATGCGCAGAACTCTACGTCCCGGTGGGCGACTCTGCGCTGATTCGTGGCGTCGCCGCAGCCGTGCACGCGTGGCGACCTGCTGTTCGTGTGATCGGGGTGCAGGCGGAGGCGGCGCCTTCGTACTATCTGTCGTGGCGTGAGGGCGAGGTGGTCTCGACGGAGACGTGCAACACGATCGCGGACGGTCTCGCCACGCGAACGCCCGTCGAGGCGAACGTGCGGGCCGTTCGCGAGGCGGTCGCCGACATGCGCCTCGTCACTGAGCAGCAGATGCTCTCGGCTATCGAGCGTCTCGCGACCGATGAACAGGTCGTCGCCGAGCCCGCGGCGGCGGCAACAGCCGCCGGCCTGGTGTCCAGCCTCGATGGATCGGTGTCCCGGCCGCCCGGGTCCAGCGACGAGGCCGTCGTCCTCCTCATCACCGGCGGCAATATCGCCCCGGGTCTGCTCCGAAGTAGGTCCTGACGCTGATCTCACGCGTGGAGTGCCCGGAAGGCCCGGACCGGAGCGTCTGTCCGCATTTTTCACGGGCTGTCGGCATCCTGCGGGACCTGATCGAAAGCTCAATGGACGGTCGCCATGAACTGAGCTAGATTCCCCAGCGTACAGTGCACGGAGGTGCTATGACGATCAGACGATCGGGTTCGACGATTCTCTGCGCTCTCGGTGTCGTGTTCCTGATTTCGTCGGTCAATGCCGATCGCCAGCAGCCGACCGTTCAGGTGCCGAACCCCGGCGTGCCGCAGATCATGACACTGGAGGGCAAGTTCGTCAGGGCAGCCTATAACAACGAGGCGTACGTGATCCTCGGTTATCAGATCGCCAATCGCACGATCGGCGACGACTGGATCATGCTCGATGTCGGCCTCACCCTGATGGAGAAGGTCGACGACTACACGCTCAAGCGTGACGCCGTGTCGCTCGACACGCCGGACGCGCATCTCCCCCTGCCGTCGATCACGGAGTACCGTGAAAATGAAGCCAAGCTGCAGGCACTGCAGAACCGCCTGAAAGTCCAACGAGACTCGATCAATTACTTCCCGCCCTGGACGCACGGCGTCAACCGGCTCGGCTTTTTCTCCGACCTCGGTTCGCGCGCGATGCCATGGGATCAGGCCGAAGTCACCAACAACCGCGCCTGCATGGGTCAGCTCTATTTCCACGTGCCGGGCGGCACGAAGTATGGTCAGTACTGGCTGAACGTGAAGTTCGCACAGAGTGTGGTCCGCGTGCCGTTCCGGCTCCTCACCGAAGACGAAGAAAAATTACTCGGCAAGAACTTCGGCGACATCAAGAAGCAGATCGACAACTCGTTCCGCAAGAAGAAGTCTTGAAGGTTGCCGGGCGGATATCCCTGCTGGTGGTCGCGGCCGCCACGTCGGCCGCGGCCAACGCAGCTGTCCCGGACGATTTGGCGAAGCGGCTGCAGCAGGAAATCGTGACGAGCTCGGCCGCGAAGTGCCCCGATCCGACCGCCTACTCTCTGACGCGCCCCGACGCAGCGGCTGGACCGACGGCGGTGGGTCTGGGTGTGTTCTTTCAGGATCTCGTCGCCCTCAATGACGTTGATCAGACGCTGGACATGGATGTGTACATGCTGGCGCGCTGGCGGGATCCGCGGCTCGCCGACACGTCGCGAGGCAGCGCGGCGGCCGACTGTCCGGTTCCGACTGCCCGTCTCTGGGTGCCGCAGCTCGAACCGGAGCGGCTCCGCAGCAGGCAGACGTTCTATCCCGATCGGTTCCTCGTGGACGGGGACGGAATTGTCACGTTCATGCGGCGCATGTGGATCAAAGTCTCCAACCCGCTCGACGTCCATGATTTTCCGTTCGATCGGCATCACTGGACGATCACCATCTGGCCCATCGAATCCCGCGCTGACGAGCTGACGTTCCTGCCGCTCGACCGGATGAGCGGCCGGAGAGAGCTTCTGTCGATCCAGGGCTGGCGCGTGGGGATTCCACGCCTCGAAGCGAGCACCGCAGTGCGCGACCAGCGTAGCGGAACCTTCGCTCGCTTCGACGCGATCCTGGACCTGGAGCGCGACTGGAGCTACTACGCGTGGAAGCTCGGTCTTCCGCTGGCCCTCATCGTCCTCATGGCCTACGCCGTCTACTACATCCCGCCGGCTGCGGCTCCCCAGCAGATCGGCCTGGGGACCACGGCGATGCTGACGTTGATCGCGTACATGCTCACGCTGGCCAATACGCTTCCTCATATTTCCTACTTGACCAGGGCGGACAGGTTCTTCGTCGGCTGCGCGCTGCTGGTGTTCCTGGGCCTGATGAAGGCGATTGTCACGCTGGCGCTGTCGCAGGGGCCGAGAGCTGTCTTGATCATGCGCGTGGACCGCTGGGGCCGGTGGCTCTACCCGGTCGCGATCCTCGCGAACCTGCTGATCGCGCTGTTCTACTGACACTCACAATCCTCAGTGGTCTTCAGCGTCCCGCCTGCAGATCGTTCTTCACGATCTTGCCGCCCTTCATCACGAACTTGACGCGCTGGAGTTCGGTGATGTCAGCCAGCGGGTCGCCCGACACGGCCACGAGGTCCGCATACTTGCCCTTCTCGATCGATCCGATCTGATCCCGCCATCCCATCGCTTCAGCGTTGACGATCGTGCCGGACTGGATCGCCCGGGCCGCACTCATGCCACGGCGCACCAGCGATTCGAACTCGAGCGCCTGCGTCCCGTGCACGAATGTCGATCCGTCGACGCCGCTGCCCACCATGATCTTCAGGCCCCGGGTCGCGACTGCCATCGTCACCGCGTTTTCGATGATCGGAATGATCCTGAACTGGCCGCTGGTGTTCTTGCGGTCGTTGTCATCCATGTACGGTTCGGTGTAGCGGACGAGGGTCGGATCGAAGTAGAGCCGCTTGGAGACCATCAGGTCCGCCTGGTCCTGGGTCAGGCCCCAGGCGTGCTCGATCGTGTCACAGCCTGCGACGATGGCGTTTCGCTGCCCTTCACCGCCGTAGACGTGGCAGCCCGTCTTCTTGCCGAGGCGATGCGCCTCGTCGATCATCGTCTGCAGCACCGGCAGCGGGTAGGTCACGACATATTGCGGCTCGCCGGTGGGCGCGAACGAATAATTGCCAGCGGGATACAGCTTGATCCAGTCCGCACCGTGCGCAATCTGGTCGCGAACTGCCGCGCGGCCTTCCTCTGCCGAGCGGATGACGGTGCTGGCCAGCGGGTCCGACGGAGCCGTCGCCGGTGACGCGCCCCAGACGATGCCAAGTGTCGAGACCTGGAACCGCGGGCCGTCGATTCGCCCCTCGTTGATCGCGTCTCTGATCGCGACATCCCCGTAGCCGTTTCCGTGCGAGGTCATGTCGCGCGCGGCCGTCACGCCGGCGCGCAGGTCCGCCTGCAGGTTCTGAATCGCGATGATCATCGCGGCTTCCGTCGTCGTCTTCGGGCCGCGGGTGTTGAACATGTGCGTGTGTGCATCGATCAGTCCGGGCAGAACCGTCGCGCGACCGAGATCGATGACCTGCGCACCCACAGGAATCGTGACGTGGCCCTCAGGACCGACAGCGGTGATCCGATCGCCCTCCAGGAGGACCACCTGGCCGGTCAGCATCACGCCGGTCAGGCTGTCGAACAATCGGCCGGCGCGGATGGCGGCGACGCGAGGGGCCGGCGGACATTGATAGAACCCGCCGTCAGAACCGACGCACGGTGGTTGACCCGCACCCCGCCATGGTGCCTGCACGGGTTGTAAGCCCTGCGCTCCCAATGTGGCCGCCACGAACGTTCCAAACGCGAGGATCAACAGTGGTGTGCGTTGCATGACGCGGTCCTCCTGCCAGCAGCAGACAGTGTATTTCGTCGATTGACGCGCCTTCCGCGCGGGCGACTCGCCCGGCGCATCGCGAATCTCGCGCACATCCGCTCGATGCGAGGGCTATTCTCATACCGCTTCGATTGAGCGGACAAGTCGTCCGCGAGAAAGGTGCGTGACACGTGAGTACCGCGTGTGCTGTTCGTTCGTCAGCGCCGGGATGGGATTCGTTTTCTGCGCGGTGTCGCGTTCGGGAGGCGCCGGCATCCTGATCGAGGACGCCTTGAATGTCGCGTGTCGACGAGAGCGGACGAGATGTTCTACTCGGGTAGCTTGAGCGACTTCAGATATGCGAGCGTGGCTTCGGCATCACTGCGCGGCATGCGGAATTGCGGCATCCAGATGTTGAGCAGGCCGGCCGATCTGGAGGTTTGGCCGGCCTGCTGTCGTGAGGGGCTCAACAGTTACGGACAGGTCGCCGCGATCATCTTCACGCTGTCCACCTTCAGCTTCGGCGCATTGGCGGCCGACGCAGCAGGCGGCTGAGTTGCCCGGCTCGGTTGATCGATCGTTCCGGTGATCTCAACTTTGTGGCCGACATGCGATGTGAGCTTCGCGTCGTCCGCGTCGAGACGGTACTCGCTGGCGACGGCCGTGCTCGGCGGACTCGACGTCCCTGCGGTGCCCGCAGTGCCGCTGCTGCCGCTACCCATCGACGCGTTGGTGAGCACGAACTTCGTCTCGTTTGCGCTCGCCGATGGACTGGTGCTTCCAGTCGTGCCGGTTGGAGCCGATTTGGCCTGCTGCACACAGCCAGTCACGGTGATCGCTTTGTCAGCGCCGCCGGACGCCGACGGTGGCTGTGATGGTGATGAGCTCGGAGGATTTTGCGCGAGGGCAGCGGCTGTGACCCCCAACACGATCGCTGCGCATGTTACTGACCAGAATCGCATTTTCATCCGCGCCTCCTGTGCTTGATGGTCCGGTGGGAGTCGATGCAACTGCGGGGCCGCCTCCCCGATCGACAGGAGAAAAGGGATGAAGCGCACTATTCAGGTCTTGCGCGCGTTCCTTTGCGTCAATGGCGCACGCTGAATTCGAACTAGAGTGTCCGCAGGATAGGCGCTGTGTGAAACAGTCACCCACGTCGCATACGCAGTGGTAATGCAGGATCCGGTCTTTCTTACACGGTCACCTGTCTGATCAGCCACGTTGCGTGGAGGGCGCCGAGAAGGCCGAGCGACGCGGTCATCAGTTCTCATCACTGAGCCTTTGATGCGACTCAGCAAGGACCATTCTCAGCAGTAGTGATCGATGGGCCGACTGCCGAGGAATCGGCGGACAGTAGATCGGCAGACCCACTGTCCGCGCCTCGCGGCTACTGGCTTCCGCTGGCCGTCGTGATGCGCCGAGCGGCGCGTGCGGCCGCGCGAGCCACATCCTTGTCCGCGTCCTGCGCCATGCTCCGCAGCGTCGGCAGCGCCTCCGGATCGCCCATCATGCCCATGACGTCCGCGAGCTCGGCCCGAGCCGCGGGACTCGCCGTCCGCGGCGCGAACAGCGCGCGGCGGTTGGCGCCTTGCGTCTCGAGCAGATACTCTTTGGCGAGATCACGTGTCTGCCGCCGGTCGAGCCCACGTACGAGCTCGTCGAGATACTCACTGTCCCCAAGACGCAGCAGCGCGAACGCCTGTGCCATGCGCACACGCGCGCTCTTCTCGACGAGGCGGGCGGCCGAGATCTGCGTCTTCATGTCCGGGTTGGCGGTGCGCGCGATGCCCTCGTTCGCATAGAGGCGCAGCGCTTCGTCGCGGTCGTTCTTGAGCCGTTCGAAGAGCGGCGCCGACGCCGGATCGCCGAGATCGGCCAGGGCTCCCAGCGCAAGCACCCGCGACATGTCAGTCTTCGTCGCGCTCTCGACGATGCGCGTCAACTCGGCGAGAGCGCCGCCGTATCGCATCGAGCCGATTGTCGCGATCGACTCGTTGCGCACGTCATCATTGTTGATGTTGAGGAGCGCAAGCAGATCGCCTGCGATCGCGGCGTCGCCAATCTTTCGCAGCGAGCGAACGCCTTCGAAGCGCAGGCCGTCGTCGCGATCCTCGCGGACCACCTGGAGGAGATCCGGGACGGCGGGCCGGGCGCGCAGCGTGCCGAGTCCTCGTATGGCAATGCTCCGGATGCCCCGTTCCGAGTCGCCGATCCGCGCGCGGAGTGTCTCGATCACCTCCGGGTCGACCGTCACGTCGGGCTCGACGACGATCTCGAGGTCGCGATCGGCACCGAAGATCACCCGTTCGCGCAGGTTCATCAGCGTCGCACTCATCCCGAACGCGTGCGCCACGTGAAGATTCACGAGCGACGCCAGCGCGCGCGAGCGGATGTCGGTCTCGGTATCGGACGACAACGCGATGAACCCCGGCAGCGTCTGCGCATCGTCCATGTTCTCGAGCGCCAGCTCGACCTCGCGCCGCACCGCGGCGATCGGGTCCCGCGCCAGCGGGACGAGCTGCGGTATCGCCGGCCGGTATTTCACGGCGCCCAGTTCTTTCGCGGCGGCCTGGCGTCTGACCGCGTCCGGACTCTTGAGGTCGTAGATGAGGCTCTCGACCGACACCTGGCGAGTGCTTGCCGTCACGCGCGCGGTGGCTGGCATCAGCACGAGAGCGGCAATGGCGAGTGCGTAGCGGACGTGTGGATACCGTGTTCGAGTGAGCATGCGTCCTCCCGACTTGTGATCCGTTACCGGGCGCCTGGGATCGCGCGGCGGAGGGACAGTGGTGAGCCGGATGGAGAAGTCCGGCCTGCGCGGTTCAGTTGCGGGAGTGTACCACACCGCACTGTGCAAGAGGCGAGCGCAGCGTCCGAACGACAGGAACGGCGTCGTGTAACTCGTCAGCGTCTGCGTTCGAGATAGGTGAAGTAGCCCCGCTCCCGATTCTGCGGATCCTGCAGCCATACTGACTTCAGTCCGTAGTCCGCCTGGACGCGGGCGACGAGCTCCGCTGGATACGGCGGCCATCCGGCCGGTTGCGGCCGCAGCTGCACCGTGTACATCACGAAGGTCGGCTGGCGCGCGCACGAGTACTCGAGATCCTGCTTTTCGTGGCCCGCCATCCCTCGACCTGCCGTCGCCGGCGCGCTGTGCGCGATCGTGCGATCCACGATGCCGAGTGCGTCGTAAATCCGGAATGGGGTCACGTATCCGACGACTCCGATGTCATTGGTGAAGATGCTGTCGGTCGCGTCGCGGCTCGCGGTGTTGAAGAAGTCGCCGATGACGTGAAAGCGCGGACGTGCCATCGCTCGATCTGCACGCCGGGATAGGTTGCCATGCATCCGGGGCGTCTGCGCGAACACTGCCGCCTCGTACGGCGTCGACCGAAGGACCAGGCCGGAGACCGCCGCCGCCGCAAGCACTCCGAGCACCACGCGCTGGGTTAAGCAACCGCAGAGATCGCGGAGCGCGCAGAGTTTTTTCGTAATTTTCTGACACTCGGCGTTCTCCGCGTGTTCTGCGGTTGCTTCCGTGCCCGACCGCGGCTAGAACGTCGCGAGCGCGGTGAACGGCGACGCCGTTCCGCCGGGGATTCTCAGCACCGCCCACGACAGCATGAACTCCCAGCGCTTGCGCTGCGCGGCTTCTTTCGCGAGATCCTCGTAGTAGCCGTTGTCGACCAGTGGCGTGCCCATGATCGGGATCAGGATGTCGTGAATAGGGCGCGGCCATCCCTGAACGCCTGACGGCTGCGCATCCGGCACCGAATCGGCGCCGAGGACCGCGATGTCACGTTGATGCAGCCACGGCAGCACCGATGCGTGGAGGCCGGCGGTCAGCTGCGCGGCGTTCCACGGACCGCTCTTCGCGCGGCGGGCGTAGCGGCCGGTTCGAATGAACAGCGCGTCGCCGCTTCCGATCTTGACGTTCGCGAACTTCTCCCACGCTTCGAGATCCGATACGAACAGCGGTGTCTTCTCCGGCAACCACTCGACGCCCTTCATCAGCGGCATGTCGACGAGGATGCCGCGCGTGATGTAGCCGGGTCCCAGGCGGTCCATGCCGTCGGCATCGCAACCCTGGAGCGTGAGGTTCTGCGGATGGCCGTTGAAGACGAGCGGTGGTTGACCCGGCTCCGCGCTCTGCACCGGATAGTGGCAGAGCGCATCCAGGTGGGCGCTCGTTCCGTCGTGCGTGCCGAGCGCGATGTAGTCGAGCGCGAACGTCGGCTGACCCGTCTTCGGATCGATGTTGGTCATGCGATGGACGGTCTCGCCGAATGACCAGCTGTCGATCTGCTTCGTCAGGTCCGGATACTTGTGGAGCGAGACCGAGACGGCGTCCCTGACCAGTCGCAGCGCCGACTTCGTTTTCTCCGGCGTGATCAGGTTCAGCGTGCCCCGTTCGTCCGCCTTCCCCCAGCGGCCCCAGTTCGACAGCTCCTTCTCCCACTTCTTCATCTGCTCCGGAGTGACCAGGTGCTCCGGAGCCTGCGTCAGCGGATCGGGAGCAATCACCGGCCGGGCAGGAGGCGCCTGCGTCGCCGTCGCACCCTGA
>DATFXR010000754.1:0-4264 GCA_035315685.1 Vicinamibacterales bacterium
ATGTGCTCCTTGAGATCGTCGATGGTCATGGCGAGCTTGCGGGCGATCTCGGGGACCTGATGGTTCTGCAGCAGCCGCAGATGGTCGGTGACCACCTTCTCGGTCGGGGTGTTCTCCAGCCCGAGATGCCGCAGCTGCAGGAGCAGGCACTCCTGGAGGTCCCGCGCCGCGACGCCGGTCGGATCGAAACTCTGAATCAACTTCAGCGCCCGCTCGACGTCGGCGACCGCCCACGGCCCCATTGCTGCGAGCTCATCGAACGACGCCACGAGATAGCCGTCGTCGTCCAGGTTGCCGATGATCGCCGAGCCGATATCGCGCATCAGCGAATCGTCGGTCTGCATCGACAGCTGCCACATCAGATGATCGGCGAGCGAGCTGGCGGTCGAGAGCGTGTTCTCGATCGGCGGCAGCTCCTTGACCTCCTGCGGCGCACGCGGACGGTAGCCGTCGTCCAGATAGTCGCCGAAGAAATACTCGTAGTCCTGATCGTCCCAGGTGTCGGTCTTGTTCGGCTGCTGTTCGGGCTCGGCCTTCTGCTCCTGCTGTGCGGTCTCGGCGGGCTGCAGTTCCTCAGTGGGCACTTCCTCCAGCATCGGATTCTCGACCATCTCCTGATTGAGCAGGTCCGAGAGTTCGAGCGTCGACATCGGCAGCAGCTTGATCGCCTGCTGCAGCGATGGCGTCAGGATTAGCTTCTGAACGAGCTTGGTGTGCAGTTTCTGCTGGATGCCCATGAAGACGAGAGTCTGCTAAGTCGTTGTCGTGTCGCTGCTTGCTTCCCGAAACCCGCTCGCAGTCAACTCTCGGCGCAAATGGCGCGCCGTCTTTGCTGATGCAATTCTCACGCCCATTCTAGTCCAATCGGAACTCGGTCCCTAAGTAAATCCTTCGAACCTCGTCATCAGCAGCCAGACTATCGGGCGTGCCGCTCTTGAAAATCACACCGCCGTGCACGATGTAGGCGCGATCGGTGATGCGCAGTGTCTCCCGCACGTTGTGATCGGTGATCAGCACGCCGATGCCCCGCGCCTTGAGGTGGAAGATGATCTTCTGGATGTCGGTGACGGCAATCGGATCGATTCCGGCAAACGGCTCGTCGAGCAGGATGAACTTGGGCGAAATCACCAGTGCCCGGGTGATCTCGGCGCGTCGCCGCTCGCCGCCTGACAGCGTATACGCCGCCGCGTGCGCGAGCGGCGTCAGGTTCAGTTCCGCGAGCAGTTCCCGCACTCGCGCGCGCCGCGTCGCGGCGTTGATCGGCAGGGTCTCGAGGATCGCCAGAAGATTCTGCTCGACCGTCAGCCCGCGAAAAATCGACGGTTCCTGCGGCAGATAGCCGATCCCCTTCCGCGCGCGGACGTACATCGGATCGTCGGTGACGTCGTGGCCATCGAGCTCCACGCGTCCCGAATCCGGCGAGGTGAGGCCGACGGTCATGTAGAACGTCGTCGTCTTGCCCGCCCCGTTCGGGCCGAGCAGGCCGACGATCTCACCCGACGACAGGTCCAGATTGACGCCGCGCACGACGGTACGTCCGCCGTACGACTTCGTCAGGTCGTGCGTCCGGAGCGTCGCCATTCAGGGACACTTCCCGTTGCCGCCCTTGGTCTGTGTGCGGATCTGCGAGTTCCCGTCGACGACGACGCTGTCGGTGCCTTTGTTGAAGGTGAGTGTTCTGCCGACGGTTTCGCGCTGACACTGGTCGACGATTTTCACTGGCGCGCCCGTGATCACGTAGGTCTCGTTGTCGGGCGTGTAGATCAACTTCGAGCCTTTGGTCTCGCGATTCTGCTCGCGCAGGGTCATGTTCTCGTACGCCTCGGCGCGATCGAGCTCATCGCCCGACGGCTTCAGATACAGATCGATCCGCGAAGCGGTCATGTCGCCTTCGGGCCCGGACATGTGCGCGTTGCCGGTGTAGATGAGATGACGCGTGGCGTCCTCGTACTTGAGGTCCTTCGCCGTCGCAATCGACGGCGACCGTTCCTTCGTCTTCACCTTCGTTTCCTTGTCGCCGCCCGGCTCGCCGCCCCTCGCGGCCGCGTCGCTGCTCTTGGGATCCCTGACCGACGTCGTCGTCTCGAGAACGGTGGTCGTCGTGACGTTGCCCGACGCCGTCATGTTCCCGACTCTGTTGTCGAGCGTAATGGCCTCGCCCTTGATCGAGGTATCGGCCTGAAAGAGGCGCGCCGCACCGGTGTAGGCTGCTTTCGCTGTCGCGCCGTCGTAGTCGAGCGTGGCGGCGAGGACCTGCACCGGCTGATCCTGCTTCAGCATCGTCGGCATCTTGACGTCCGACGGCGCCTCTCCCGGTTTCTGCGGCGGTGGCGGCTGCAGTGTGCTGCGCACGTTCCCGGCGGCCTTCATCTTCGGCCCTTCGAGCGTCATGTCCACCGAGGTCGCATCCACGACGATCTTCTCGTTCTCGACGTGCGGGTTCGCCCGGTCGGGCTCACTGCCGCGCAGGGCGACAGTGCCGTTCTGAACGTTGTAGGTCGCATCTGCGGCCAGCGCAGTCAACGATCCGTCGACGAAGCGGACCGCGTGCAGGAATCGCGCTTCCCTGATCGCGCCCATCCCCGCTTCGAGGGCCATGTCGAGATCGTTCGAGTTGGCGCCACGTCCGACCGTCGAGGAACGCTCGCGATACTGAACCCCGCCCGAGAACTGCGCACGCGTCAGCCCCTTCCCGGCTTCCCCTGTCGCGTCGAGCGATACCGCGCGAACCGTCCGCGTCGGGAGATCATCCTCGGGCGGGAGCGTCAGCAGCACGTTCTGGCGGCCGACGAGCGCCATCGGCGTCACGCCATCGGCCGCCAGCCCGACATCGAGCGTGCTGGCGGCGATCTGGCGGCCCTGTTTCCCTGGATCGCCGGCCACCTGAATCACCGCGTCGCCGGCGATGAGCGCGTGCTGCAGCGTCTCACCGTCGTCACCGTACTTCAGGTTCATCTGCTGACCGGTGAGCGCCTGCACCGCGCCGGCGGCGGCATTCGACACAGTGATGCGCGCCTGATCGTGCAGATCGATCGTGTCGATCCGCTTCTCGTCCTCGCTCAGGTACGCGACGGCTGACACCGCTTCGATGATCTGTCCGCTGCGCTGGATCCGCACAGTGCGCTCGAAGCGCATGAACCGGTCGCGCCGCGCGAACGCCACCGTGCCCGCCGTAATCTCTGCGGCGCCGGACCCCTTCTCGTCAGGCGCGACGTGCACGATCGCCTGATCGAGAATCGTCAGCACATCGGAATTCTTGTCCCACGTCATGCCAAGGCCGGAGCCCTTCATGCGATTGCGCCCGAAATCCACCGGCCCTGGCGCGCGCACCACTGCTTCGGCGTCCGAGTAGGTCGCGTGCTCGGTCGCCGCCATCATCCCGTCAGAGCCGGCCAGCCGCACGTCACCGTCGAGGACCAGCGACGACTGATTCGCCCCGATCTGTCCTTCCTTCCCGGTGATCGTGAAGGTGCGGCTGCCGTTGCGTTCGGTGGTGACGATCGTGACGCCGTGCAGCTTGCTGGTGCCGTCGTTGTAGACCGACTGCTTCTGAAACGTGACGTGGACGCCTTCACGCGATTGCGTGAACGACTGCAGGACGCCGTTGGTGGTCTCGATGATCGCTGCCGGGTCGGTCTTGTGGACAGGGCTCGACCCCGGCGGCGGATCGCGCGGTCTCAACTGCCGCGCGACGAACGCCGCGAACAGGACGCCGAAGACGGCGACGATGATGCGGGCTCGACGTTGCCAGCGGGTCATACGGACGGGATGGCTAAAGGCTAATGGGATGATGGCTATGGCTGATGGAGTTGCGGTCGATCAATCAGCCGTCATCAGCCTGATATCAGCAATGCTGAGCTCCACGAACGTCTCACCATTGTACTGATTCTGGTCGAGCGAGAAGGCGACGTCGAGGGCGGTCCGGTGATCGGCGAGGTAGTCGTGGCGCTCGACGGCCCGCCACGCGATGGCGCGGAAGATCCGGCCGTCCTGCCGCAGCGCCATTTTGAGGTGGCGCTCTTTCAGCTTGCGCGGCCCGTCGATGATCTCGACGCCGCGCGCGGCGAAGACGGGACGCGGGTTGCCCGCGCCGAACGGCGCCAGCGACGCAACCCCGGCGGCTACGCTGCCGGTGATGCCGCGAAACGTGAGGTCGCCGTCGATGCGCAGCCGCGGCATCAGGTCGTCTGGACCGAGCGTCTCATCTGCGACCTCGTTGATCGCGGCCCGTAGTTCCCGGACCCGCGAGGCATCGAGCGTCAAC
>DATFXR010000755.1:0-6643 GCA_035315685.1 Vicinamibacterales bacterium
GCGATTGCCGTCGCGCGCCTGCTGTTCGATTCGAGAGATCGAACGTGGGCTGCGCTGGTCCTGCCGGCGCTCGCCGTCGCCGTGACGCTGACGTCCACGCGCAGCGCGTGGGTCGGGGTATGCGCCGCCGCTGCGCTGCTGTTCGCGCTCAAGGACTTCCGGCTGTTCGCGGTTCTGCCGGTTGTCGCGGCGATCTTCTTCGCGCTCGCGCCGGGCATGATCACCCAGCGATTCGTGTCCATGTTCGACAACAAGGATCCGACGCGCATCGACCGGCTCGCGATGGTCCACGAGGGCGAGCGCATGATCGCAGCCCATCCGCTCACCGGTGTCGGCCCGAACATGGTCGAGAAGCGCTACGCGGACTATCGCGGAGACGATGCGGTGAACAAAGTGAACCCGCATCTGCACAACAACCCCTTGCAGATTGCCGCCGAGCGCGGCCTGCCGGCCTTGGCGCTGTGGCTGTGGTTCATCGCCGCGCTGTGTCGTGACCTTCAGCAGCGTTTTGCGTCGGGGGCGCAGCGGTTCCTCGCCGCCGCGGCGCTCGCCGTGGTGATCGCGCTGCTCACCGCCGGCATGTTCGAGTACAACTTCGGCGACTCCGAAGTGCTGATGCTGTTCCTGATCATCGCGACGCTGCCGGCAGCGGCAGACAATCACAAGTCGCACGTCCCGGGCCACACCGCGCGGGCTGCCGCCTGACCCTGGGCTCCCGCCGCCCGACTTGTGACCACCCGCTTCGTCACCCGCGCACGCGACCTGGTTCAGCGCTTCGAGGGCGTCCCGGTTCTGGTGGTCGGCGATGTCATGCTCGATCGCTTCATCGTCGGCCGCGTGACGCGAATCTCGCCGGAAGCGCCGGTTCCCATCGTGCGCTTCGAGTCGGAATATGTGCGGCTCGGCGGTGCCGCCAACGTCGCGCACAACCTCTCGGTCCTCGGCGCGCGCGTATCGCTGGTCGGGATCGTCGGCGACGACGCGGCGGCCGCGACGCTTCGCGCGCAGCTGGCCGCTGCCGGCATCAACGCCGACGGCCTCGTCGTCGATCCAGGCCGGCCGACGACGGAGAAGGTGCGGGTGGTGACGGAACGCAACCAGCAGGTGGCGCGCGTCGACTACGAGCTCGACACCGACGTGTCCGGCAGCGTCGAACGCACGATTGTCGAAGCGGTCGCCGGCCGCGCGCGCGATGCCGGGGCGCTCCTCGTGTCCGACTATCTCAAGGGCGTGATCACGCGACCGGTGATAGAGGCGCTGCGGGCGTCCGTGGAACGTAGCGCGAAGACCGAGCGTCCCCCGCTCATCGTCGATCCGAAGATTCCGCACCTGTCCTGCTACGCTGGCGCGACGCTCGTCACCCCGAACCACCATGAAGCCGAGGTCGCGACGCACATCCGCATCCGCAGCGCCGACGACGCGCGCGAGGCAGCGCGAGCGTTTCGCCTGCGCGCCCAGTGCGAGGCGGCGCTGATCACGCGAGGCGAGCACGGGATGTGGCTGTCGGCGCCGCAGGCAGAAGAGTCGATTCCCGCCGTCGCGCGCGAAGTCTCCGACGTCACCGGCGCCGGCGACACGGTCGTCGCGACCCTCGCGCTCGCCCTCGCCGCCGGTGCGTCGATGATCGACGCCGCGGTGCTCGCCAATCACGCGGCGGGAATCGTTGTCGGCAAGTTCGGCCCGTCCACGGTGACGCGCGACGAGCTGCTCGCAGCCATCTAGAGGGAAAGCAACCGCAGAGCACGCGGAGTTCGCAGCATGTCCTTCTCTGCGCGTCCGCGCGCTCTGCGGTCGCTTCCCCGTCGCGAGGCGACCGCTCCTAGGAGCCGTTCTTTCCGTTCGCCTTGGCGCACTGGCGCACATGGCTGCTCTGCTTGCCGGTGATGATGCCGGCGGCATGCGCGGCCTTGGCCAGGTCATCGACGCAGCGTTCGAACGCCTTCGCGTCGGACGTCGACGCTGCGCATTGCCCGAACCACACGCGCGTCTGATCGGCAAGCAGGGCGCCGTTGCCGATGAATTCGTTCGGCATGCGGCTGTCGCAGCCGTTGACGAGCACGGTCGCGTCCTCCGCGCCATCGAGATCGGCGTCGGTGAACCACCCCATGTCGTGCATCTCGGCCAGCGTCGTGTCGAACGGCGCGATCAGGTTGTGCGTGAGATCGCCGTTGATCGCCGGCTCCATGAGCAGGTTCCGGAACGCGATCGGGTCCCAGTGATTGAGCGTGGAGCCTGGCGCGATCGGCGTGCTCGCGTACAGCTGCGGCCGGTCCTGGAGATCCGTGCCGGCGCGCCGCGCCTGATTCACGCCAATCGTGACGGTCACCGGGCCCGCCGCCAGCGCGGTCTTGATCGCGTTACCGGTCGCCTGCAGGACCAGCACCGAGGAAATCGTGATCGTTGGATCCGCCCCACCGAGGCCGCCCGGCGGATTGGCCGCGGTGTTGTCGGCGACCATCACCGCGATCGCGCCGGCGTTCTGCGCGTTCTTCACCTTGACCACGAAGGCGCACGTGCCGCGATCGACGAGGGCGATGTTGCCGTGGACGGCCGCGGCGCTCGCTGCGGTCAGCGGCTCGCACGCATCGGTGGACGATGGGGCAACGCCGTCCTGCGCGAGGACGACGCTGCCGGTGATGCCGGTCGCCGGAATATGCGGCCCGAACGACGCGGTGCCGTAGCGGCTCCCGTCGATGCCGGGCAGCGTCGGTGCGTCGAGTTCGGGACGACCGAACAGCAGCGTCGCCGGCACGGCAGCGGCGACGTTGGCGCCGGTCCACACGATCTGATCGACTTTCTGGATCGCCGCGAGGCGGACGGCGGCCGGCTGCGCCAGCAGGGCCGACAACGGAGTATTCGTCGACCCATCGAGCGCGTTGTTGAGGAATAGATCGGTGACGCCGCCCGGGGTGTTGCCGGTGGTCCGGCTCATGAAGCTCGAGAAGCCGAGGCCATGGCCGAGCTCGTGCAGGAGCACGACGACCAGGTCGTTCTGCACGCCGTGGTTGTTGTCGAGCCCGAGGTAGAAGTCGAAGTCGCTGCTGAACTGCGCGACGATTTCCGGCGTCGCCGCCGTCAATCCGAAGGCCGTCAACAGGTCGAAACCGGCCCGCTTGTCGGCGAGTGCGATGTGATAGTTCGTGTTCGGGTCGCCGCCCGGGAAGCCGGCTGCGGCCAGGTTGTTGAAATTGCGAATGCTGAACGCCGCGCCTGCGGCGCCGAGCACGTTCGCGCCGAGCGGATCGAAGCTCGCCTGAATCTGGATGTCGATGTTGCTGTCGAGGGAGGCGCCCCACAGGTCGGCGGCAAACTGAAACGCAATCAGGCGCTGCTGCCCTTTCGTGGTGCCGGGATTGCCGCCGACCGGCGTCGCCGGCGTCGGATCGTTGAAGCCTTCATTTGGTCCGTCGGCGTTGACGACCGTGATGTGCGCGCTGGCGGCGGAGGTCGCCGGCACCGCGAGGAGGAGCGCGCCTGTCAGTGCGAGAGGAGCGATGCGGCTGATGGAAGTCGTCATCGCGCTACTCCTTGCCGCTCGACTTGGGTTGCTGAGAGAGGAACGAGACGGCGTCGTCCACGGAGCTGACGCACAGCACATCGGTGGTGCCGTCCTCGTTGGGGCGGCCGACGAGGACGTGATCGAATCCCTTCAGCTGCACCAGCGTGGCGCTGCCCGGTCTCTCGGCGACGCCCTCGGTGCGCGTCGTCATCGCGGTCAGCGTCGCGACCAGCTCGCGGGCTTCCTGCTGCGACAGCTCTCGAAGTTTTCCGGAGCCTTTGTCGATCCGAATCTTCCGACCGGCGAGGGTGACCGCCGCGTCTTCGGCGCGATTGGCTTCCTGCGCCCTCACTCGCACATCGCCAGACAACAGCACCATCGCGCTCGCAAGCCCGATCCCGAGCACGGCGAGACGCACGCATCTCGTGGCCATCAGCTCTCTCCTTTGTGGTTGGAACGATTCCACAGACTACGGGTAGTGACTCGTATCCTCGCGCTCCGCGCGACGGAGCGGCGATCAGAACGGCAACGTCGCGACCTCGCCTTTGCCCCGAACACGCACGGCGGCAGTCACGGTAGGCCGCGAACGATAGCACAAACGCCGCGGCAGCCGGCACCGTTTTCGGGCCAAGTTCTGATTCGGGGCCCGGACTGCGCGGCGGCGCGCCGGCGCTGCGATCGTTGAAGCTGCCACGGCCGGCGACACCGTCGCCACTCGCTCGCGCTCGGCCTCGCCGCGGGCGACGCCGCCAGGCAGGCGCGCTACGAAGCCGGAATCGCTGTCCGTAGATTGCTGACCGCCGTGACGCGCGAGGAGTTGATCGGTACAATCGGGCCGTGATCACCCGCGCCATCGTCAAACGCGCCGGTCCGACTTGCCGCAGTTGACGTGCTGTGAGACCTCATATCGCGGTGCAGAGGATTCGACGAATGCCCCCCGGTCCCGAGCCTGACCTGGAGCGTGCGTTGCGCCCGGTGCCGACTTTCGAGCGTGCAGTGCGCGGGGTTTCCAGGATGCTTGTCGGTGCCGGCATTCGTCACGCTCTGGTGGGGGCACTCGGGGCCAATGCGTACCGAAGCCGGCCGCGGACAACCGAAGACATCGACTTCCTCGTCGGGCACGAAGCGTTCGAGAGACATCCCGGCGGGTTTGTGACGATGCGCGTCCCCGTCGTGGAATTCGACGGCATCGCGATCGACCAGGTCCCGTTGACCGAAGGACTCTGCGTGCTGGAAGAAGGTCTCAACCGCGCGGTCGTCAGCGATGGGGTCCCGATCGCGGCGCTCGATACCATCGTCGTCATGAAACTGCTGGCCGGTCGAACGCAAGATCTCGCCGACGTCGAGGCGATCATCGCGTCCGGCGCCGACCGGGTGACCCTCAGGACCGCGGTCGAGGCGACGATTCCGGATCGCGTCGAGATGCTCGAGCGGCTGTTCGGCAACGTTGATCGCGCGCGATGATTCGGCGAGACGGGGAAACGGCTCACGCAGCGGACCCGACTTCCGGCTCGGATTGCGGCGCACCGCGCGTCCGACGTCGGGTATCTTCGCGCCGGATGAAAATGCGTTGCCGAACGCTCGGCTGATTCCCCGGCGCTACGTTGGACGCCGAGTGATGTCCTACCGCTGCGCCGTTGACGGCCTCGCTGCCGATGCGGCGTAGTCCCAATGCCGCGCCGCGTCGCGCGTCACGGCCGCGACATCGTCGGCGAGCAGGAAGCCCTGCCCGGCCAGATCGTTCGCTGCCTTCGTCACCAGTCCGAGGTACTGATCCTTGTCGCGATACCGCTCCGCGATCGACGCGCGCGGATCGGAGGTTCGCTGGCGATCGGCCGCGGTCCGCGGCAGCGGGATGTACGAACCCTGCATGCTCGAGAGGACGTCGGTCGGCCCCGATCGATCGTTGAACAGGTTCCAGCCGGTGTAGGTCGCGAGCGGAACGGCGAGATCGGGCATTCGGATGCCGGCGATACCATTGCCGTCGGCGTCCACCTGCGGCACGAGAATCGGATAGGCGTCGCCAATACGCGGCGGTTCGATGGTTACGACCCCTTCCGACGCGAACTTCGGACCGTAATCCGCCCGGTACGCCTTGTGGACCATCGTCGTCGTGTTGACGTCGTGAAGCTTCGGGAAATGGAGCTTGTCTGGCGCGACGAGCGAGCCATCGGCGATGCGCGGATACCTGCTCGGCGGCGGCAGCGCGCCGGCCTTCGTCCACCGATCCATGGCGACCAGCAGCGCCTTCATCGCCCAGCGATAATCGAGCGGGTTGTTGCGCTGCTGGCCGATCGTCTGCGTCGGCGGGAATCCCGCCGGTCCGTGCTGTCCGGCAGCGAGCAGGTAGATCCGCACGTTGTCCATCAGCGGGGCATCCGCGGTTCCGTCGATCGTCGTGTGGATCAGCGACGCCGCGCGGCCCCAGTACTCGTACTCCGAGTTCGTGTAGAAAATCTTCGGGAGCAGCTCCGGCGCGCCGGCGTGCGTCAGCAGTCCGTCGGTCACGCCAGTGACCGGATCTCGCTGCGCGACGTCGGTGAAGGGAAAGATGTCGGTCGGGTAGAAGAAGTTCAGGTACGGGTGGCCGTCTCTCGACGGCTGGGCGAAGCGATGGTTGAAGCTGCCGCGGCCGGCGCCGGCGACATGCGCAATGACGCCATCGAACACCTTGCGGTTCGATTCGTCGCGATTGAATCCGTCGTAGAGATACTTGCGCAGAAAGCGGCCGCTCTGCGACACGCCGAACGCGGTCGCACGCGTGATCGCACCGGTTGGAACGCCGATCGCCTCGGCCGCTCGATACTTCAGCGTCGAGATCGTGTCGCGAATCGCCGCGGGACCGAGCCCGACGATCGGCGGGTTCTCCGCCGTATACACGACTTCGTAGATCTTTCCGGGCTCGAACTTCGCCGCCAGGTAGACACGCGTCCGGTCGGCCACCGACTTGCCCGCGTCCGCGCGCGCGAAGCCCCACTGGCTGCGCGGAACGATCCGGCGCGGACCATCAACCGAATCGCGCACCGTCATCACGTTGTCCGGCGAGTCGGGATCGACCACCGCGTAGGCCGCATGATCGCGGTCGGCCAGCGAGTGGTCGGATTCCTTCTCGGTGACGACGAAGTCGCTGCGCACGAGCCCGCG
>DATFXR010000756.1:0-4440 GCA_035315685.1 Vicinamibacterales bacterium
GTACACGATCCAGGCGGAGCTCTCCGGGTTCACCACGGTTGTCCTGCGCGACGTCGAGATCCTCGTCGGCCAGAACGCGACGATTCCCATCACGATGAAGCTCGCCTCGGTCACCGAGACGCTGACCGTCGTCGGCGAAACGCCGCTCGTGGACGTCGCCTCGTCGCAGGTGGCGGGCAACGTCGATCGCCGGCAGATGGAGCAGCTGCCGCTGCAGGGCCGCAACTGGATGGAGCTCTCGAAGCTGGTGAAGGGCGTCACCGCCAACGATATCGGCAACAGCATCGGCACCGGGGCGATGGACGACTTGTGGCAGCTCAATCTCGACGGCCAGCAGATCACGCAGAAGGTCGCCGGCTCCGGGTTCGGTCAGCCGCGCTTCAGCCGCGAGTCGATCGCCGAATTCCAGATCGTCACCAACATGTTCGACATCACGCAGGGCCGCTCCGCTGGCATGGAGATCCAGGCGATCTCGAAGTCGGGCACCAACAACCTGAGCGGCAACTTCTACGGCTACTTCAGAGACGACTCCCTGAACGCGCCGGATCTGGTTGCACAGAAGGTGTTGCCGTACTCGAACCAGCAGATCGGCGGCACGCTCGGCGGGCCGATCGTGAAGGACAAGCTCCACTACTTCGCGTCGTACGAATACGAGCGCGAGCCGGGGACCACGTTCGCGAACCCGTCGCTGCTGCCGACGCAGACGTTCAGCATCCCGTACCAGAACGGGCAGAAGAGCGTCCTCGCGCGTGTGGATGATCAGCTGACGAGCAACGATCGGCTGTCGGTGCGCGCGTCGCGCTGGAGCTGGGCGAATCCGTATCTGCTGCCGACCGGTGATCACCCGTCGCACGCCTCCGATCAGACCAAGGACGCGACCAACGTGCTCGGCACCTGGTCGTCGGTGATGGGCGCCGGCAACCGCGTGCTCGAGATCAAGGGCGGCTACAACGGCTTCCACTGGACCAACGCGCCGCAGGACGAGCTGGTCGGCACTCGCGAGTACCGCGTCCCCGGCCTCACCTTCGGCGCGCCGTACAACTACCCGCAGACGTTGAATCAGAACAACTGGACCGGCCGGGCCGACTTGAGCGTCCACAAGGAAAAGCACGATCTGAAGATGGGCGCCGAGTACATTCACGTCCACAACGGCGGTCCGTGGTTCATCCAGCGGCAGGGGTTCTTCACGTTCAACAGCGCCCCGCCGGTCATGGGAGTCGTCCTGCCGCCCGGCTCGGGGCTCGATCCTTCGCAGTGGAACCTGGCGCCGCTCAACCCGGTGGCGCGCGACTTCCAGATCAACTTCGCGCAGAACGAGGCCGACTGGACGATCGACGTGCCGCGGCCGACCTACGCGGTGTGGTTCGGCGACAACTGGCGCGCGAGCTCGCAGCTGACCGTCAACCTCGGCATCCGCTGGGACGCGGATCCGAACATGGCGTCGCCGCCGAACATCCGCACCAACGACATCATCGTCAACAGCGGCATCCCGCAGAGCTACTCGCATCAGCTCGCCGGTACCAACGACTACGGCTACAAGACCGACATCCGGGACTGGAAGAACATCGCGCCGCGCGCCGGCTTCACCTACAACGTCGGCGCAAACAACGATCTCGTGATTCGCGGCGGTTCGGGACTCTACTTCGCGTCGCCGGTGTCGAACGTCACCTTCAGCCCGCAGTTCTACAGCCATCTGGTCGCCGCGACGTTCGTCAACGACGGCCGCGCCGACTACATCACGAACCCGACCAACGGCGTCACCGCCGATCAGATCTTCACCGGCCAGGTGCGGACGCCGCCGCAGACGGTGCGGACGATTGCCACCGACTTCAAGGCGCCGTACACCTGGCAGAGCAGCGTCGGCTTCCAGAAGCAGATCAACCCGGTGACCGGCTTCGACGTGGACCTCACGCACTGGACCGAGTACCGCGATACCCGCACGATCGACGCGAACCTCGCCTACAACCCTGCCACCGGCTACAACCTGGCGAACGGATCGGCGCCGATTCGTCCGAACCCGAACTACGCCGGCGTGTTCCAGTTCGTGTCCGACGGCAAGCGCGATCAGACCGCGATCGCGTCGAGCGTGACCCGGCGCCTGAGGAACAAAGTCCAGGCGGGGCTCACCTACACGCTCATGCTCGAGATGAAGGACAACGGCGCCGTCGGCTACGGCACCGCGCCGGCGAACAACCCGTTCGACTACCTCAATGGTGAGTGGGCGACGTCGGTGGACTTCCAGCGCAGCACGCTGCGCACCTGGGGCCTCGTGCAGCTGCCCTACGGGTTCAGCACGAGCGTCACCTATTTCTACGGTTCCGGCAACCGCTTCAACGACAGCATCGGTGTGGCGCCGTACGGCAAGACCGGTACGAACCGTCTGAACCTCACGGCGACCGGCGCTCCGACGAACCCGATCGTCATCCCGGCCGCGGTGCTCGATCGGTGGGACGGACCGGCGGTGATCAACTCGGGCGACGTGATTCCGCGCAACGCGCTCGCCGGACTGCCGCTGCACAAGGTCGATCTCCACGTCACGAAGGACATCCGGCTCGCGCGGACGACGCGCGTGCAGCTGGTCGCGGAGGTGTTCAACCTGTTCAATCATGCGAACTACGGCAGCTACAACACGACGTTGAGCGCGACCAGCGCTGCGACGACGGCACTGTTCGGCACGCCGAACCAGAATACGGGGACGGCGTACGTGTCCCGTCAGGCGCAGCTGGGTTTCAAGCTCGCGTTCTGACGCTCCGCTCGCGCGTCAGGCGCGCCTTCGCCGCGTGGGACAGATGGGACGGATGCTCGAACGCTTCGCACGAGCCTATATGCAACGAGCAGCGCGGTTCATCGGAGCAGCCGTCGGCGTGTTGTTGATCGCTGCCATCGCCGCGCGACCGGGGGCGCAGCGACCGGTCGGGCCCAACATCGTGATCATCCTCGCCGACGATCTCGGGTACGGCGACCTCGGATCGTTCGGCAGCCCGAACATCCGCACGCCGCGGCTGGACGCGATGGCGGCCGAGGGACAGAAGTGGACCAACTTCTACGTCCAGCCGGTCTGCTCGCCGAGCCGCGCGGCGCTCCTGACCGGACGGCTGCCGATTCGCAGCGGCATGTACGGCGTCGCCGCGGGCACCGCGCCCAAGGTCTTCCGTGACAACGCCGCGGACGGGCTGCCGCCCGAGGAAATCACCATCGCCGAACTCGTCAAATCGCGCGGCTATGCGACCGCGATCGTCGGCAAATGGCACCTCGGCTCGCTCAAACCGTTCCTGCCGATGAACCAGGGGTTCGACTACTGGTTCGGCCTCCCGTATTCACACGACATGCGAATGACGGCGCCGCGCGACAACGGCTACAAGAGCGCGGCCTACTACGCGCCGAAGCCGTCGTACTGGGACGTCGCGCTGATGCGCAACGGCGAAGAGATCGAGCGGCCGGTCGATCATCGGACGCTGACCAGACGCTACACGGAGGAGGCGGTGCGCTTCATCGAGCAGCATCGCGACGGCCGGTTCTTCCTGTACCTCGCGCACAATCTGCCGCACATCCCGCTCGCGCGCTCGCCCGAGTTCGAGGGCCACAGCAGCGCCGGCATCTACGGCGACGTGGTCGAGGAGATCGATGCAAGCACCGGGAGGATTCTCGACGCCCTCAAGAACGCCGGCATCGATCGCAACACGCTCGTCGTCTTCACCAGCGACAACGGCCCGTGGCTGCCGTTCGGCGCACACGGCGGATCGGCCGGGCCGCTGCGTGAAGGGAAGGGCACGACGTGGGAAGGCGGCGTGCGCACGCCGGCCATTTTCTGGTGGCCGGGCACGATCCGGCCGGCGGTCGTGACCGGCATCGGTTCGGCGATGGATCTGTTCACGACCAGCGCGAAACTCGCCGGCGCCGACGTGCCGGCCGATCGCGTCGTCGACGGCATCGATCTTCGCGCGACGCTGACTTCCGGTGCGCCGAGTCCGCGGCACCTGCTGTTCTACTACTGGGACAACGAACTGCGAGCCGTGCGAAAGGACGACTACAAGGCGCACTTCATCACCAGCGGCGCGTATGGAGAGGGCGAGCCGCGAACCGCGCACAATCCGCCGCAATTGTTCGATCTCGCCGAGGATCCCGGCGAGCGGCACGACATCGCCGCCGCGCATCCGGACGTGATCGCCGATCTCGTTCGCGAGGCCGACGCGCACCGCCGCGCGATGAAACCGGGTCCGCCGCGGTTCGATCGACTGCAGTAGGTCGGGGAGGTCAGGCAGGTCAGGCGGGTCGGAACAGTTCACACGACGTTAGCGTGAATGCTTCAGCCGAGTGTCAGCGTCGTACCGCATCCACGGACAAGGCGGCCACGAAGGCACGAAGACACGAAGGACACGTGTACAAGAAAACTTCGTGAGGCTTCGTGCCTTCGTGTCTTCGTGGGAGCGGTAGGTTCTG
>DATFXR010000757.1:0-2497 GCA_035315685.1 Vicinamibacterales bacterium
TCGCCCTGGGCGGTCCGCGTCGGCAGGCCGGTGGACGGCCCGACGCGCTGCACGTCGAAAATCACCGCCGGCGTCTCCGCGTAGTACGCCAGGCCGGCAAACTCGCCCATCAGCGAGATGCCGGGCCCGGCGGTTGCGGTCATCGAGCGTGCGCCCGCCCAGCTCGCGCCGATCACCATTCCGAGCGACGCGATTTCGTCTTCGGCCTGCACGATGGCGAACGTCGCCTTGCCATCCTTGTCGACCCGGTACTTTTTCATGTAGCCGATGAGCGACTCGCACAGCGAAGACGAAGGCGTGATCGGATACCACGCGACAACCGTGACGCCGGCCATCATGCAGCCGATCGCCGCCGCGGCATTCCCCTCGATGAGGATCTTACCGGCCGTCTTGTTCATCGCCTCGATGCAGAACGGATCCTGCTTCGGGAGGTTCGCGGCCGCGTAGTCGAAGCCGGCCTTCAGCGCGCCGGTGTTCAGCGTGACCGCCTTGGCCTTGCGACCGAGCTGCTTGGCGAGCGCCTTCTCCATCAGCGCCATGTCGATCCCGAGCAGCCTGGCGAGGACGCCGTCGTAAATCATGTTGCGCACGAGACGGCGCAGCTTCGCGTCCGGGCAGACCGACGCGACCAGCTTGTCGAACGGCACCGGATAAAAGATGAGATCGCTGCGGAGGGCGTTCAGTTTCAGCGGTTCGTCGTAGACGACGGCTGCGCCCGGCTCGAGGGTGAGAACGTCTTCCTTCGCCGTTTCCGGATTCATCGCGACGAGGAAATCGACTTCTTTCTTCCGTCCGACGTAGCCGTCCTTGCTCGCCCGAATCGTGTACCAGGTGGGCAAGCCGGCGATGTTCGACGGGAACATGTTCTTGCCCGAGACCGGCACCCCCATGAGGAGGATCGATCGCAGCAGCACGAGATTGGCGGTCTGGCTTCCTGAGCCGTTGACCGTCGCCACCTGGATGCTGAAATCGTTCACGACTTGCTGTTTATGGGCGGATGCCTGTTGCTCCTGAACGGATAGATCTGTCGGTGACATTCTCAAGTCCTTACAACGAATGGAGATAGAGGGACTCCCAGCGGGCCTTCGCCGAGCCAGAACAACCTGAAAAGTATATCACGCGTGAACGAACCACAGCCGTGGAGCGCGTTCGCCGCAGCGCGGCCGTCGCCGGAAACTACAACAGCGTCTTCAGCGCAGTGCCCATCTCGGCCGGGCTCTTTACGACTCTCACGCCGGCGGCCGACAAGGCGGCCATCTTCTCTGCGGCCGTCCCCTTGCCGCCGGCGATGATTGCGCCGGCGTGGCCCATTCGCCGTCCGGGCGGCGCCGTCTGACCGGCAATGAAGCCGACGACGGGCTTCCTGAAGTTCGTCTTGATCCACGCGGCGGCATCTTCTTCGGCGCTGCCGCCGATCTCGCCGATCATGATCACCGCGTCGGTGTCGCGATCCTCGGCGAACAGCTTGAGCGCATCGATGTGCGACGTGCCGATCAGCGGATCGCCGCCGATGCCGATGCACGTGCTCTGCCCCAGGCCGAGACGCGTAAGCTGGTGAATCGCCTCGTAGGTGAGCGTGCCGCTCTTCGAGACGATGCCGATGCGGCCTTCCTTGCAGATGTTTCCGGGAATGATGCCGGCCTTGGCTTTTCCCGGCGAGATGAGTCCGGGGCAGTTCGGTCCAACGAGGCGCGTCGTCGGCCGTTCCTTCAGGAACGTCATCGCCCGCATCATGTCGAGCGTCGGGATTCCTTCAGTGATGCAGACGACGAGTGCGACGCCGGCGTCGGCCGCTTCCATCACCGCGTCCGCGGCAAACGGCGGCGGCACGAAGATTACCGATGCGTTCGCGCCGGTCTGCTTCACCGCGTCCAGCACGGTGTCGAACACCGGCCAGCCTTCGTGCGTCGTGCCGCCTTTGCCGGGTGTGACGCCGCCGACGACGTTCGTTCCGTAGGCCTGCGCCTGCCTGGCGTGAAAGGTTCCTTCGCGGCCGGTGAGCCCCTGGACGATCAGCCGCGTCGATTTGTCAATCAGTACTGCCATAAGTGTGTGGCCACGACGGCACCAACGCAGGAAGACCAGGTGGTCTGCTCCAGCAACACTGCTTCGTGTCTTCGTGCCTGCACGGCGGCCCTATCCCGCGAGCTCGACGACTCTCTTCGCCGCTTCGTCCATCGAATCGGCGGTCGTGAAGTTCATGGCGCTCTCGCGCAGCAGGCGCTTGCCCTCCTCGACGTTGGTGCCTTCCATGCGGATGACGATCGGCACTGGAACGCCGAGTTCTTTCACCGCGGCGATCACGCCCTGCGCGAGCACGTCGCAGCGCAGGATGCCGCCGAAGATATTGATCAGCACCGCTTTCACGTTCTTGTCCGACATCAGGATCTTGAACGCATTGCGAATCTGCTCGGCATTGGCGCCGCCGCCGACGTCGAGGAAGTTGGCCGGCTCGCCGCCCGCCAGCTTGATGATGTCCATCGTCGCCATCGCGAGG
>DATFXR010000758.1:0-2953 GCA_035315685.1 Vicinamibacterales bacterium
CGACGCCGTCGACGAGGCGACCTGAATCCCCGGCGTCAGCCCGACGGCGTACATCCAGTCCTTGTTCATGATCGGCAGCGCGCCCAGTTCCGCCTGGCCGATGTTCGCGCCGATCTGCTTCGAGGTGAGGTCGACGAGCGGCGATTCACCCGTCACGGTGACGCTCTCCTCGAGCGCGCCGATGCCGAGCGTGATGTCGATGGTCGCAGTGTTGCCGACGGTGAGCAGGATGTCGGACCGTTCGTACTTGCGGAAACCGGTCAGCTCGGCGGAGATGCGGTACGGACCCGGCACGATGTTGGTGAGGAAGTACGAGCCGTCACTGTTGCTCACGACCTGGCGGAAGACGCCGCTGCCCTGGTGCGTGACGACCACGGTCACCCCCGGCAGCGCGGACCCGGACTCGTCGGTGACGTGTCCTTGCACGGCGGACGACTGACCTTGAGCAACGGCAAGAACGGCCGGCAGGAGGACGAGGAAGCCGGCGAGGGACGCGGTGGCGAGCCTGCGCATCATTCACCTCCACGGAGCGAAGGGGACACGGCTGACCAAGCGGCGGATGCCGTCCTCAATACCCTTATGGAAACCTAATGTCAATCAGGAGTTGACGACTTTTTTAGGCGGGCGGCAGCAGAAGGCTGGAAAATCCCGCAAGAACCCGCAGCGAAGATCAAAAGACGGTCGCGATTGACGCGGCTGCCCAGTCGATCACGCGCGTCGGCAGCACGCCTAAATAAAAAATAAGGACCGCCGATACGACGAGGGCGCCGCCAGCGATCGCCGGCACTGCCGGCACCGCGCGCGGCGTATCGTTCGGCGTCATGTACATCATCACGACAATGCGCAGGTAGAAGAAGACCGAGACGACGCTGGTCAGCACGCCGATGATCGCGAGGCCGGTGTAGCCGGCCCTGACCGCGGCGCTGAAGACGTACCACTTCGCGATGAAGCCTGCGAGCGGCGGGAAGCCGCCGAGCGAGAGCAGGAAGATCGTCATCAGCGCCGCGAGCACCGGATGATCGTTCCACAGGCCCGCGTAGTCGCGGACCCGATCGCCCGGCCGGTCTGCGGTCTCGAGCAGCGCGATGACGCCGAACGCGCCGATGTTGGTGACCGCGTAGGTGAGCAGATAGAACAGCACCGCGCCTTTGCCGACGTCGTTCCCGGCGAGCAGCGCGATGAGCAGATAGCCGCCGTGCGCGATGCTCGAATACGACAGCATCCGCTTCACGTTCGACTGTGCCACCCCGACGACGGTTCCGACGATCATCGTCGCGGCGGCGATCACCCAGATCACGTTGCCCCAGGTGCCGCGGAGCGGCTCGAACGCGGAAAGGAACACCCGCACGAAGGCGGCAAACGCGGCCGCCTTGACGCCGGTAGACATGAACCCGGTGACCGCCGGCGGCGCCCCTTCGTACGCGTCCGGCGTCCACATGTGGAACGGCACCGCCGCCACCTTGAACCCGAAGCCGACGATGACCAGACCGATCGCGAGCAACTGCATCGCCGTTGGCGACGCCGCCTGCGCCGACATCAGGCTGCCGATCCGATCGAGCCGTGTGCTGCCGGTGAGACCGTAGGTGAAGGCGATCCCGTAGAGGAAGAACGCGCTCGAGAAGGCGCCGAGCAGGAAGTACTTGAAGGCCGCCTCCGTGGACTGCGGCGAGTCGCGGCGGATGCCCGTCAGCACGTAGACGGCGAGCGACAGGACTTCGAGCGCCAGAAAGATCACCAGGAGATCCGACGCGGTCGCCATCAGCATCATGCCGGCCGTGCCGAACAGCATCAGCGCGTAGTACTCGCCGCGCGGCAGCCGCTCGCGATCGATGGTGGGAGCGGAGATCGCAAGCGAGAGGAGGCCGACGACGATCAGGATGCCGGTGACGAACAGGCCGAAGTTGTCAGCGGAGACGACATCGAAGCTCGAGGCGTTGTGATCCCAGAGGAACAGCGCGGCGATCGCCGCGCCGACGAAACCGACGACGCCGAGGCCGCCGATCGGCATTCGCTCGCCAGGATCGCGAAAGGCTTCGGCGACCAGCGCCGCGATGCCCGCCGCGGTGACGCATGCCATCGGCACGATCGCGTTGAAGGATTGCATCATCGGGATTCGGGAAGCGGGATTCGGGATTGGGGAATCGGGATTCGGGATTCGGCAGTCGGCTGTCGGGAGTCAGGAATCTGGAGCCGGGAGCCGACTGAATTTGAGAGATTCGAAACAGCCCCGGGCCGAACGAATCCCGAATCCCAAATCCCGAATCCCGATCGCTGAGCCTGCACGCGCGTTGATCCCTGTTGCACCCGGCCGAGCGTGCGCGCGACCGAGGGTTCGATGGGCCGCAGGAAGAGATCCGGGAAGACGCCCATCACGACCGCGATGGCGATCACCGGAACGATCACTGCCCACTCGCGCGGCTGCAGGTCCGGGAGTGCTGCGTTCTTCTCGTTCGTCACCGGCCCGTAGTTCACGCGCTGGAACATCCACAGCATGTAGGTGGCCGACAGAATCACGCCCGTCGCGGCAAAGGCCGCCATCGCGGCGTTCGCCCGGAACGCGCCAAGCAGGATCAGGAACTCGCCGACGAACCCGTTCAGGCCCGGCAGGCCGATCGACGACAGCGTGATCAGCAGAAACGCGGCCACCAGGTGCGGCGTCACGTTCTTCAGTCCGCCGTACTCGGCAATCTGCCTGGTGTGACGCCGGTCTGACAGCATACCAACGATCAGGAAGAGGCCGCCGGTGCTGACTCCGTGATTCAGCATCTGATAGACGGCGCCCTGCATCCCCTGCATGTTCAGCGCCGCGATACCGAGCACGACGAAGCCGAGATGGCTGACGCTCGAATAGGCCACCAGCTTCTTCATGTCGGGCTGCACCATCGCGACCAGCGCGCCGTAGATGATGCCGACGATCGCCAGCACCGCGATCTTCGGCGCAAACCACATCGCC
>DATFXR010000759.1:0-6502 GCA_035315685.1 Vicinamibacterales bacterium
CTGGACGTCAACGCGTCAGTGGATGACTTCCGTGAAGCGCTGGCCTGTGACGAAGCAGCGCGTGCGAGGGCAGTGGCCGTGATCCCTGGTGTCGGCTATGGCGTGGTGTTCGGTGAATGCCTGGCGGCGCGTGCGACGCGCCGTGTGCCGGGCGCCACGTACCTGCGCCTGTCGCTGGCGACGCAAACCGAGGGACGCAGTCGAGCCGCGACTCTCAGCATTGCCGCGGCGCTGACGCGCGGGGGACTCGAGTTGCAGGACGGCGAGCTGCGGAATCGACTCATGGCGTTTCCCACGTGGCGGGCGCCGAATCAGCAGCGATTCGCCGCGATGCCGATGGCCGAACTGGTGGCCGCGCACCGCTCCACCGACGTTCCCAACATCGTTGCGGGTATCCCAATGTCGGGGGCCGCTGCGATGGTCGTTCGCGCGACCGCGACCTGGATTGGCAAAGTCCTGGCGCACGCTGCCGCGCGCCGATCCGGCCCGGTCGGTCCAGCTCCGTCGGCAGCTACGCTCGAAGGCATGCGCTCGCGCATCTGGGTGGAAGTTCGTAACGACGAGGGCGCGACCGTCGCCGCAATGCTGGAAACGGGCGAAGGATACCGGGCGGCCGCCGCAACAGTCGAGGCGGTGGAGTCGCTGCTGCACACGCCGCGCATCGGCGCGCTCACTCCGGTGCAGGCCTTCGGCGGCGACTTCGCCCTCGGCGTGGCCCCCACATTCAGGAGCTCCAGCGATGACGACGACGAAGACGGCGCTCGCATTGGATGAAACAATCGCGCTCGAGATCAACGGCTCGCACCAGCGCGTCCGACGGTGCGCCGGCCGAATCGGACTCCCGCCGCTCGTCGTCGTCCAGCAGGGCCCGGGGCTTCCGGTGTTGCACGAGGTCGCGAAATTCCAGCGGCGTCTGGATTTGGAACGCGATCATCTGGTCGTCTACTGGGAACAACGCGGGTGCGGCAAGGCCTCGGCAGAGGATGCACGAAGCGTGTCGCTGACCCGGCAGGTCGAGGACTTACGGGCGATCGTGCGGTGGGTGGCCGACCGGACGCAACAACGCGTACTGTTGTTTGGCATCTCTATTGGCGCGACGATCTCGCTGCTCGCGGCGGCGGACGACGGTGCGCGCGACGGCGCCATCAGGGCGGTGATCGCCAATTCGCCCGACTTGCAGACGCGTGCCGGCGACGCAGCGGTCGATCGCTTTCTTCATGAGCACGTGCGTCGTGCAGGAAGCCGTCGATTGGAGCGAGCGCTCACGAAGCTGGGGCC
Organism: Vicinamibacterales bacterium; assembly: GCA_035315685.1. Taxonomy (GTDB): domain Bacteria; phylum Acidobacteriota; class Vicinamibacteria; order Vicinamibacterales; family CAVVIG01; genus QHWK01. The sequence goes on from DATFXR010000759.1 coordinate 1,279, forward strand.
TCCGCCGTACTTCGAGCCGCGAGCGTTGCAACGGCGCGCCGTTCTGCTCGCCGACTTCGGTTCAATCGAACGCGGGAGAACGTTCAACGCATTGCTCCGCGAAACCTTGATGGCGATGGTTCGCACCTACGGCGTCTCCGGCGCGGTCCAGGCCCTGCGAAACATGAACATCGTGCAACGCGCGTTACTCACCGAAATCGAATCGCTGGATTTGTTCGCCCATCCGCCGCAGATCTCCGTGCCGGTTCATTTCGTCTTCGGCGAACAGGACGCGTTGACTGCCGCGTTCATGAGCAGTCAACTGCCCGCCGTGATCGGCGGTCCAGGGACGACGGCGGTCCGCGTGGCTGACGCAGGCCATCTCGTGCACTTCGACCGGCCCGACATCGTGCGGGCGATCACGGAGAACGCATGAGGATCCACGCCATTCAGACGGGATCCGTTCGAATCAAGCAATCGCAGGTCCGCGGCCGCGGACGTGGGCTGATGCGGCAACTGCGCATTCTCGCAGACCCGCAATGGACAGAATGGCTCCCTACGTCCGCATGGATGATCGATCACTCCGAAGGCATCATCGTTGTGGACACCGGCCAGGGAACGCACCTGCTCGACACCGCCCGATCGCTGCATCCGTAACTGCGGTGGAACGTGATGTTTCGAATCCAGCCGAGCTATGTTCGCGGACATTCTGCAATTTCGTGCGCGAGTTCTCGTCACGTCGGGCAGCACGACGGCGTGCTGTGCGAAAACTCAACCGAGGCCGAGCGTCGACAATCGGCGTACTCGACGAATCGAAGGAGGCTGTGTCGTCCCTGTCTGCGTCTACAGCCAAGGATCGTGTCCGCGCTGCGCGCCCCACAATGCGCGAACGATCACACGCGCATTGTCAAACGTGTAGTAAGGATGCGCGTCGATTCTTCTAAGGTAAACGCGGCGGACATCCCGAACGGACGAGTGCGTGTAAGGCGTTCCGGCGCCCGGAAGCACGGCTATGATTTTGAGAGTTTGTTCGAGTTCGTCGGCGAACACGTCGGCGTGATCGCGGTTGGCCAACCACCACGCTTTCTCTCGTCGAACCTGTTCGTGCGCGGTGGCTGTGAAGTGGACGATGCGATGTTTCAACGCGACCGAAGTTCGCTGAGGATGGCATCCGCATCGACGAGGCGACCGCTCTTCACGTCCTCGTCTGACGCTCTCAGCGCATCATGGAGGGCGGCGCGATCTGCGGCATCAAGCCAGTCGCCGGGATCGAGCGGCAGGAGCTCGATCTCCGTGCCTTCAGGCAAATCGGTCGGCTCGTCGACCACGAGTCGCCCTGCCTTCACGCGGCCTTTCAGTGTCATGGCTCCACGGTAGCATCGGCGGGCGGAACGCGACAGGTTTCTGGGGGTGCCATCCGCCCCGAGCGACGAGACAGGGGCGGCAATCATTCGATCCGGTCGAAACTCCGATGGAATGTCGGCGATCGCAGGATCCGAAGAACCGGCGGGGCCCGCGCCGCCGGGCGGTTCATGCCCGCTGTGAACAATCAGTGAACAATTTGCTCCCGAACACCAACGAAAACCAAGTAAGACGAGTGAGGTAAACCACAGAAGAACCAACAAGATCGCGAACCTGCATTAACCTCTCCAGAAACTGTCTCGAACGGACGAGGTCAAGCGGCATCGGGTTCGACGATTTGCAGCCCCAGCTTGGCCGCTCGTTTCTTGAGCAGGTGGACTTGTTGTTCGCGGTGGCGCGCCTCGTAGTACTGCAGGCCCTTGGCCTCAATCCGCCGTTCGCTCTCGATTCGCCACTTTGCCGGCACTCAACTAGAATGCGCGCCATGGTGCGTCGTGACGATGCGGACGCGCGAGCGTTCGCATCGCGTCGTTCCTCTCCAGCGGGTGCAAGTCCCGCCTCGGTAAGCACCGGAGCGCCGAGTAGCAGATCTCAGGCATCGCGAGAGATCGCGATGGCCCAAGCGGGATGTCAGAAGCCTCTACGGAGGGAGCCAGCACGCGGGCCGCAACATCATGCGAAGCCTGCAGCCTCGACACATTTACAACCCGGAGCCGAGCCGCTCATGTCACGGCGAAGGCCACGTCTGCCGCGCCCCGGTCCGGGCGCGTACGCGCGGCAGATCCCGGCGGGGTAGAGGGCGCAGCACGCGTGCACGGAGAGGAACGGAACACGAGAGGCCCGTCTGCGCAGTCGTGGTCGCGGCAGTGCCGCTCGTATAAGCCACCGGCGAAGGCGAGCGCGGCGCAGCGGGAATCCGAGGGGACCATATTAGTAACGAGGCCCGTGCCGAATAACGCGGGTGGAGCGAAGGGTCCCTGCGGGGGCAACGTCGGCGGTGGAAGGACGCGCGAGGGTATGACCGGCTCGGCCGGTTCCAATTTCCCCGGTGGACGCGAGTCCATCGACAAAGTGCGCCAATTGCGACGCCGACTCTGGAGTGCAGCCAAGCGGCAACCGGGCCGCCGCTTCCACGCATTGCTCGACCGCATCTACAGGCGTGACGTCCTGTGGGAAGCGTGGAGACACGTGAAGCGGAACCGTGGCGCAGCGGGCATCGATGCACAAACGCTCGCTGACGTCGAGCAGTACGGCGTCGCGCGATTTCTCGACGAACTCGGCGACCAACTGCGAGCAGCCACGTATCGACCCGCCGCGGTGCGGCGTCGGTATATTCCGAAAGCCGACGGAAGACAACGGCCGTTGGGCATTCCAACGGTTCGAGACCGAGTGGCGCAGATGGCTGCGGCGCTGGTGCTGGAACCAATCTTCGAGGCGGACTTCCATCCGTGCTCGTATCGCTTCCGGCCGAAGCGGACCGCCACGCAGGCGTTAGAAACCCTACACCAGCGGGGCGCGCGAGGTGGGAATCACGTCCTCGACGCGGACATTCGGGACTACTTCGGCCGCATCGACCACGACAAGTTGTTGAGGCTCGTGGCGCGACGCATGTCGGATCGGCGGGTGCTCGATTCGATATCCGGACGCCGCACAATGCCGAACTCGGAATGCCCCTTGGTAAGCCGTGTGCGGGAAATCCGCATGCACGGTTTGAACGGGGGTCTTATTTCCATCTCGGCGGCCCTGCCGTCGGGAGACAGATAGGATCTACCAGTGCCAAAGCATCATCTGGTGTCGGTCGTCGTCTTGGCATCGCTTTCCGCCGTCACGCTGTTTGCGGCACATCCTGTCGTCACCGGTCCCGTCGCGGCGAAAGCCGTGGCGGGCGACTCGGCGCATGACTACCCGTTCTATGCCGCGCTCGATGACTTGACGGCGCGCGGGTACGTCGAGCAGGAGTTCTTCGTCGCCGGCACGGCGCACCGCTACGAGACGCCCGAGGGCGCCACCGGAAACGTGATCGATGGCGACCACAAGTACCGGACGCGGATCGTGGTGCGCCGGCCGATCGACGCCAGCCGGTTCAACGGGACGGTCGTCGTCGAGTGGAACAACGTCACGTCGGGGCACGACCAGGACATCGACTGGTTCCAGATTCACGAGCACCTGATTCGATCGGGCTACGCGTGGATTGGCGTCACGGCGCAGCGCGTCGGCGTGGAGGCGCTCAAGGTCTGGAACAAGGAGCGCTACGGATCGCTCGACGTCAGCGACGGCGGAACGATCACGAACGACGCGCTGAGCTACGACGTGTTCGCCGACGTCGCCCGCGCCGCGCGCAAGCCGAACGGCGCCGCCCTCCTCGGCACGCTGAAGCCGCAGCGCGTATTCGCGACGGGCCATTCGCAGTCGTCGGCGCGGCTGACCACCTACGTCAACTCGGTGCATCCGCTCGATCCGGTGTTCGACGCCGTGATCCTGCACGGCGGCGGGGGCAAGGTCCGCGCCGATCTCACGATCAAAGTGTGGAAGCTCAACTCCGAGACCGACGTCATCATCGGGCAGGGGGCTGCGCGGCAGCCGGACACCGAGACCTTCCGCACGTGGGAAGTGGCCGGCGATTCGCACGTCGACACGCAGTTCATCGCGAGCAGAGCAAGACTGCGCGAACGCGACGGATTCCCCGTCGCGCCGAACTTCACGCCCGGACTGCGCGGCGGCTCCGCCAATCCGTCCGCGCCTGCGCCACAGCTCGGCGGCACCGCGCAGTGCGACCAGCCGACGTTCAGCGACGTGCCTTTCTATCAGGTGATGTCCGCGGCGCTCGACCACCTGGTCGCGTGGGTGAAGGACGGAAAGGCGCCGCCTGCCGCGCCGCCCATCGACACGCTTCCCGGTCAGCCGGGCGCGATCGCGCGGGACGCCGACGGCAATTCGTCCGGCGGCGGCATCCGGCTCGCGGCGATCGCCGTGCCGATCGCCGTGAACACCGGGCAGAATTCGGGTCCGGGATTCTGCCGGCTGTACGGATCGCACGTGAACTTCGATCCGGCAAAGCTGGCGTCGAAGTATCCGACGCACGCCGCGTACGTGGCGGCAGTTCGCGCGGTGTCGGAACGGAACCTGAAGGCCGGATACATCCTGAAGGCCGAGGCCGACGCGACGATCGCCGCGGCCGAGCAGTCCGCGATCGGGACGCGGTGATCGATCACGCGATGATGTCGCGGACCACCGTGCCGCCCTCCGGACCAGTCAGGCGCACGTCGAGCCCCTGATACTTCACTGCGAGCTTCGCGGCATCGACGCCGAGCAGATACAGCATCGTGGCGTGGAAGTCGTGGACGCTGACCGGATGCTCGACCGCGGCGTAGCCGAGATCGTCGGTGGCGCTGTAGGCGAGGCCTCTTTTGATCCCGCCACCGGCGAGCAGGAATGAGAATCCCGTGATGTGATGGTCGCGGCCGCCGCGGCCCTGCGACATCGGCGTGCGGCCGAACTCGCCGCCCCAGATCACCAGCGTGTCGTCCAGCATGCCGCGCTGCTTGAGGTCGGTGACCAGCGCCGCCGTCGGCCGATCGACTTCCTGCGCCTTGAACACCAGGTTGTTCTTCGCGACGGGACGGCGACATATTCGGCGAAGGCGCCGTGACGCCGATAGTCGCCGCACGAGACGCCGAGCACCGTGCGGTTGTCGCACAGGTTGATCTGTCCGCCGCGGCAGAAGTGGCAGCGGCCGCAGGATACGGTCGAGTCGAACGTCACGCGCTCACCGGCCGCGAAGCCCCGGACGCCGGGCCCTACTCGTTCGACGACGCCCGCCGCCTCGTGCCCCATCACCAGCGGCGGAATACGCCGGCCGGTCGATCCGTCGTAGCCATGGACG
>DATFXR010000760.1:0-13738 GCA_035315685.1 Vicinamibacterales bacterium
CCCTTCGTGTTGACCAGCGCGCCGCCGGAGTTGCCGTGATTGATCGGCGCGTCGGTCTGGAGGAAGTCCTCGTAGCCGCCGTCGCCGACGCCCGTCGAGCGCCCCTTTGCGCTGATGATGCCCATCGTCACCGTCTGGCCGACGCCGAGCGGGTTGCCGAGCGCGAGCACCACGTCGCCGACGCGTACTGCGTCCGAGTTGCCGAGCGCGATCGGATGAAGATCCGACGCGTTTACCTTCAGCAGCGCGAGATCGCTCGGTTTGTCGGTGCCGATCAGTTTCGCCGTCACCGTGCGGTCGTCGCTGAGGTCGACCTTGATGTCGTCGGCGTTCTCGACGACGTGGTTGTTGGTGAGCACGTAGCCGTCGGTCGTCACGATCACACCCGAGCCGAGCGCGCGGGTGCGGTGGCTGCGCGGCATCGGCGTTCGCTGGCCGCGACCGAACTGATCGCCGAAGAAGCGCCGCAAGAGATCGTCCGGCTCCTGTCCGTCGAACTGCGTTGGCGATACGGCCGCCTTGCCTGACGTGCGGATGGTGACTACCGCGGGCGCAGCGACGCTCACCACGTCGGCGTAAGAATCACGACCGCCTGCAATCGCGTGTGCGATCGGCGTCGTCACCGTCGCCGCCGCCTTCGGCGCAGCCGCCTGATCGGCCGCCACGCCGTGCCAGGCAACGTCCGCGATCAGCATGCCGGCGGCGATTACGGCCACGCTGGTCCGCGTCAGCCGCCGTTTGATGTCGAACTGTCCGTTCATAACGTTCTGCCGTCCTTTCGTTCGCTCTGGGATCGAGTCTACGGACTTAGACGGCAGGGTGCCTTGCCGGGCCGTTACAGGAGCATTACATCGCTGAAAGGCAGGATAGTCGTCAGTCGCCAAGTCTTCAGTCGCCAGTCCTCCAGTCGCAAGTCCTCCAGTGCCCCAGCCCGCTGGTCCCCGAGTCCCCTACTCCCGACGGCCGTCTACAGGCAGCGAGACGGTAAACCGCGATCCCCGTCCGAGCTCACTCTCGACCGCGACAGTTCCACCATGCGCCTCGACGATGGCCTTGACGAAGCTGAGCCCGAGGCCGAGGCCGCGCTCCGCCCGGCTGCGGTCGCCGCGGAAGAGCCGGTCGAAGATCCGCGGCAGTTCGTCGGCCGGAATGCCTTGTCCGCTATCGCGCACGCGGAGGATGGCGCGATCGGCGGCTCGCCGAACTTCGACGTCGACGCGTCCACCGGAGGCGGTGTACTTCACGGCGTTGTCGATCAGATTCGCCGCCACCTGTTCGAGGCGCGTGCGGTCCGCCGTCACCACGACGGCGTCTGCGGCATCGACGGCAAGCGTAACGCCCCTGGCGTCGGCAACGTCGTGGTAGAGATCGACCGCGCGCTCCACGACCTCGGGCAGCGCGACGGGCTCCCGCCGCAACTGCATGGCGCCGCTCTCCGCTTCCGAGATGTCCATCAGCGTGTTCAACATCACCAGCACGCGATCGGTCTCCTCTACGCAATCGGCGAGCGCCTCTCGATAGCGATCGGCATGGGGCGGTCCCGCCAGCGCCATCTCCGCGGTGCCGCGCAGCCGGGTGAGCGGCGTCCGCAAATCGTGCGACACGTTGTCGAGCGCGCCCCGCATCGCCGTCACGAGACCCTCGATCTTGTCCAGCATGGTGTTGAACAGCGCCGTCAGCTCGTCGAGCGCGTCGCCCGATCCGTCGACCGGGACGCGCGCGTCGGTTCGTCCAGTACGGATGATGCGCTGCACGGCAAACGCCAGCCGGCGGATGGGCGCCAGCGCCGACTGCGTCGCCAGCCAGCCCCCGGTCAGCGCCACGATGACGATCAGCAGCGTCACGAAGCCGAGCGTCGCGCGAAACCGTGCGAGGAGATCGTCGCGGGCCTCGGTGCTCTTCCCCACCTGCACCAGCGTGCCGTCCGCGAGCCGCGCCGACACCATCTCGAGCTTCGCCGGGTCCCAGCCTTCCGGATTGCTGAGCACGATCGACTCGACGCCGCGATCGACCACGCGTACGAACAGTCGCTCGGGCGCGGCCTGCTGCTCGGCAGTCACGGTGGCGGCGAGGACCCGGGCGCCACCTCTCAGGTAGGCCGCCGCGTAGTCGCCGAGCTTGCCCCTGATGATCTGCTGATCGCGCTGCGCCAGCGAGGCGGCGGTCGCGTAATAGGTCAGCAGCACGATCGCGATCGAGCCGGTCACGAACAGCGTCGCGTACCAGAGCGCGATGCGGAGTCCGAACAGCAACGGCGGTCGGGAGCCCGGTTCGTGCGGGTTCTTCTCAGTCGCCATACCAATGCTCGACATCGGCGAGATCGGGCTCCCGCCTCCACGGCACCGACCTCTCAGGGACGCAGGACGTAGCCGACGCCGCGAACCGTGTGCAGCAGCTTTTTCTCGAACGGCCGATCGATCTTCTCGCGCAGGCGGCTCACCAACACATCGACGACGTTGGTTTGCGGATCGAAGTTGTACTCCCAGACGTGCGAGAGAATCATCGTCTTCGAGACGACCTTGCCGGCGTTCCGCATCAGGTATTCGAGCAAGGTGAATTCGCGCGGCCGCAGCTCGATCGGCGTGCCGTTCCGGACCACACGGCGCGACAGCAGATCGAGATCGATATCCTCGACCACCAGCGTGGTCGGCTCGGGCGCCCGGGTCGCGCGGCGGACCAGGGCGTGCACGCGCGCGAGCAACTCGGCAAAGGCGAACGGCTTGGTCAGGTAGTCGTCGCCGCCGCTCTGCAGCCCGCGCACCCGGTCATCAACCGATCGCCGCGCGCTGAGGATCAATACGGGCGTCGCCACGCCGCGGCGTCGCAGCTCTTCGATGAGCGACAGGCCATCGCGCCTGGGCAGCATCACGTCGACGATGGCGACGTCGTAATTGCGCCTCGCCGCTGCGGAGAGGCCCGCGTCGCCGTCCGCCTCGTGATCGACCGCAAACCCCGCCTCGCGCAGACCGCGGACGACGAACTCCGCGATCGTCGCGTCGTCTTCGACCAGCAACGCCCTCACGTCCGCATGATACGGGAACGCCACGAAGGCACGAAGGCACGGAGAATAATTTTGTACAAAAACAAACTTCGTGGCTTCGTGTCTTCGTGGCAGCTCCATGACCCTGCGAACATGCTCACGTCCGCTGGACCGGAGTGTCAGCGCGCAGGGGTGGTCCGATGCGCAGCGCGCAGGTACTGCGGGGGCCACGGCACGGTGACGTCCAGTTCGTCCGCGGCATGCAGAGGCCAGTACGGATCGCGGAGCAGTTCTCGCGCGAGCAACACGACGTCAGCCTGGCCGTCGGCGATGATCGCATCGGCCTGGTGGGCCTCGGTGATCAGGCCGACGGCGCCGGTCGGCACGCCGGCCTCGCGGCGAATCCGTTCGGCAAAGGGCACCTGATAACCAGGTCCCATGACGATCTCCTGATCGAGCACGGCGCCGCCCGACGAGCAGTCGACCAGATCGACGCCGTGCGTCTTCAGACGCCGTGCGAGCTGCACGGCCTGATCCACATCCCAGCCGCCCGCCTTCCAGTCAGTCGCGGAGATCCGCATGAACAGTGGCAGGCGGTCGGGCCACGCGCTGCGGATCGCGTCGACGACTTCGAGGCAGAAGCGCGCGCGATTCTCGAATTCTCCGCCGTACTCGTCCGATCGCTTGTTGATGAGCGGCGAGAGAAACTCGTGGATCAGATAGCCATGGGCGCCGTGAATCTCGACCACGTCAAAGCCGGCGGCGAGCGCCCGCTGCGCCGCGGCGCGAAACGACCCCACCACGTTCTTGATCTCAGTGACGTTCAACGGACAGGGCAGGCGGTAGTTGTCAGCGAACGGCTCTGGCGACGGCCCGACTGGCTGCCAGCCTCCCTGCTCGACGCTGAGTCCGCCGCCACCTTCCCAGGGACGCGCCACGCTGGCCTTGCGGCCGGCGTGCGCCAGCTGAATTCCGGCAAGCGCCTTCTGCGCGTGGATGAAGCGCACGATGCGCGCGAGCCCCGACACGTGACCGTCGTCGTAGATGCCGAGGTCGTGAGGGCTGATGCGGCCGACGTCGGCGACGGCAGTCGCCTCGGTCATCACCAGCGCGGCGCCGCCGACCGCGCGGCTGCCGAGATGGACAAGGTGCCAATCGTTGGAGAATCCGTCGACGCTCGAGTACTCGCACATCGGCGAGACAACGATGCGATTGGAAAGCGTCAGCGCGCGAAAGGCGATCGGATCGAAGAGATGCGGCATCGCATTAGATTACGCGATGCGAGGCGGGAGACTCGGGGCGGGGGCTGGGGAACGGGGGCTGGGGGCTAGCAATATTGAGATATGTGAGCGTCCGAATTGAACGATCTACATCGTCGAGAAACAGCAGGCGTCACGATGCAGCCAGCACGACGCCTCCGGCGCGTGCACATCGCGACGAAGGCGCGTCACCGCCTGCCACTGAGCGGGCCCGCCCATCAGCGCCTTGCCAATCGGTTGGTCCATCGCCGCGTCGCGCACGCCGACCGCCGAGTAGACGGCGACAAACGCCACCACCCGCGCGATGAACGAGTCGCTCGTCTCCCTCGCGACCAGCACGACGACGCCTTTGCCGATCGTCGAACCCATGGCCGGCAACGCGACGGTGATCGGCAGCATCATCCGGCCTCCAGGGGCCAGGGCATCGAGCCAGCCGTCGAGCGGGTGAGTGACGCCGGCGTTGACGAGCAGCGCGTCGAACTCATCATCGAGCGCGCCGCTGCCGTCGCCCTGTCTTAGATCGACGTTCCGGTAGCCGGCCAGATTGCGCGCCGCGTCCCGGGCGAGCGCCTCGTCGACTTCGTAGGCGACGACACGACCACCGGGCCCGACGCACTCCGCCATCACCGCCGTGTAGTAGCCGAGGCCCGCGCCGATGTGCAGCAGCCGCATACCCGCGCCGAGCTCGAGCGTGTCAATCCAGATCCCGAGCGTGGCCGGCTGGCCGTTGAACAACTGGCGGTCGGCGTCGATGGCGACCGCGATGTTGTGATACACGCGCGCCGGGTGCGCGTCGGGCGTCGGCCGCACGCGCATGCTGGGGGGCATCATGTAGCTCTCGGCGCTGTCCGCGAGCACCGTCCACGGTCCGGCCGGAAGGAAGCGTTCGCGCGGAACGGCGGCAAACGCGTCGACGAGGCGCGGCGATCGCAGCCTGGCGACCGCCTCGATCTCTTCGGCGAAGAAGCGGCGGCGCAGATCGAGGTCCGGCGTCATCGCGCCCGCCTCGACCGTGTCGCCGGGCGCCGCTCGCGCACGCGGCGCTTCGGCGACGGCGGCTCCGGCTCTGTTTCGGCCGCGGCCGCCTCACGCTCCATCGTGTTCTCGAACATCTGTTGCACGATGTCCTTCGCCAGCACCACCGGTACCACCGGCCGATTCCAGATGTACTGGTGCTTGCCCGGCGTGCGCGGGATGAAGCGGAGCTCGCCCGCCTCGTTGAGACGCCTGAGGATGGTGTGGACGGCGGCAAGATCGTTGACGTACTTCGACATGTCGAAGCCGATGCCGACCAGACGATCGCGCACCTCAATCGGCGTCATCGGCACGCCGCCACCGCGCACGACGAGGCGCACGGCGTCGGTGAGTCCGAACGGCACCGTCGGCGTGAGGCCGAGCAGCTTCGTCAGCGTCGCGATCGATTGCGCCAGCTGCGCCAGCCGTTGATCGATCTCGCGGCGCTGCGCGCCGAGCGCTTCGTACTCGCGCGAGGCGGCGTCGAGCGCGCGCCGGTAATCCTCCTGGGTCATGGTCGCCTCCGATCGCGGCGCAGCGATCGGCGGCGCACAGCATCGCCAGCAGCAGCGCCTGACTCATACGTGTTTTTATACAATCTGTGTAAGTGTGTGTCAACACAACCCTGTCGGCGCCCGGGGACATTTGCCGGCATCTCCAATCAGAGATAACATCTCCAATCGGAGATGACCGCCACCGCCGCGCCACCCGCCGCCGGCCCTGCGATCGCGCGGCGGATCGCGCAACGCCTCGGGCAGTTGCGCGGCGAACGCGGCTGGTCGCTCGACGCGCTCGCCGATCGCACCGGCATCAGCCGGGCGACGCTGTCGCGACTCGAACGGGGCGAGCTCAGTCCCACCGCCGCGATGCTCGGCACACTCTGCACGGTCTACGGCTGGACGCTGTCGCGGCTCATGGCCGACGCTGAAACGCGGCCGCCCAACGCCGTGCGCGCTGCCGACCAGGCAGCATGGACCGACCCCGAGAGCGGGTATCGACGCCGCGCGGTGTCGCCGCCGGCCGCCGGACTTCGCGGCGAGCTGGTGGAAGTCCACATGCCGGCGGGGGCGTCGGTGTCATTCGCCGCGTCGCCCGTGACCGGGCTCGAGCATCACCTCTGGATGATCGAGGGCGCGCTCACGCTCGACGTGGAAGGCGCGGTCTTCCGGCTGCGACCAGGCGACTGCCTTCGCTACGTGCGCACCGGCTCGACCCGTTTTCAGTCCACCGGCAGGCGCGAGGCGCGATATCTCGTTGCGATCGTGCATCCATGAGCGCTCCATGACTGCGACGTTCCCGATCGAAGAATGGCGTCCCGATCGATCCGGCGGCGGCTCGCTGGCCGACGACCTCGACGCGCTCGCCGAGCTGTTGCGCGCGGTCGTCTACGACGGCGCCGGCGTGAGCTTCGTGGTGCCGTTTTCGCGGGACCTGGCGCGCGCGTTCTGGATCGACACGGTGCTGCCCGGCGTGCGCGCGGGTACACGTCACGTGCTCGTCGCGCGGATGGATCGCCTGATCGTCGGCACGGTGCAGATCGATTGCGCCACTCCGCCCAACCAGCGGCACCGCGCGGAGGTGCTGAAGATGCTGGTCCATCCGTCAGCGCGCCGCCGCGGCATCGCCCGCGCGCTGATGATCGCGCTCGAATCAATCGCGGCGGCGCATGGGCGGACGCTGCTCACGCTGGACACCTGGACGGGCAGCCACGCCGAACGGCTCTACCAGTCGCTCGGCTACACCACGGTCGGCGTGATCCCGCGCTACGCACGCGGCTCGCTCACGCCCGACCTCGAGCCGGCAACGTTCATGTACAAGGAGCTTGCGTAGCCCGCGCGGGTCTGGCGGGACAGGCGGGTCTGGCAGGTCGCAGCGAAACAGCGATCGCATGGTCGACCACCCGCCCGGACCGGCCCGACCGGCCCGACCTGCCCGACCTACCCGACCTGCCCGACCTGCCCGACCTAGCGCTGAAACGCATACGAGACCTTCACGAAGAACTGCCGGGCGGACTTCTCGAGCCGCTCGAGATCGCTCAGCTCCCGATCGTCGCCATAGCCGACGAACATCACCGACTGCCAATTGACTTTGTAGGCGAGCAGCATCTGGCCGCTGAACGTCGCCGAGTGCGGGGCGACGACGGACGTGTACAACGCTGGCGTACGATCGGTGGACACGTACTGGGCGATGCCGCGTACGAAGAGGCGCGAGGTGAACGTGTAGGTGCTGCGCAGGCGCGACACCCGCGCGATGAACAACCGGTCGCTGCCGGTCCCGTCCACGTCAACGTTGACCCATCGCTGGTTCTGCACGATCGCGAGATCGAGATGATCGGTCGGGTTCAGCTGCGCACTCAGGTTCAGCGTCGTCCCCGTGCCGGGGCGCCCGTTGTCGAAATCGATCTCCTGTCCGGTGGTGCCGTCGACCGCGAGCTTCGTCACGCGCCGCGACGGGCTGAACTGCGCGACGAATCCGAACTGGCGTCGTCCGATCGGGCTCGGGCCCGCGCGAATCACATCGTCGATGTAGCGCAGCTGGACGAAGCCGTTGAACCGCGTGTCCATGCCGAAGCCCGGAAAGAAACTGCGGCTGATCAGGGCGCCGCGCCGGTCCTCCTGGTAGTCGAGGTTCGCGAACGTCCGCAGCCGCCGCACGAATCCAGTCGGCCGGAACGTCCATCCGGTGGTGCCGACCCCTCCGCGGTAGCCGACCTGCGGCACGAAGCCGACATCCGCGCGAAAGTCGCTGCCGACGTCCTTGTACTGCACCGACGCGTCGTAGTGCGTCGTGTTGTGGTCCCACTGCGCGAGCGCCGCGTGCGATCCGAACGACTGCCCGTTCCACTCGTCCGCCAGGTCGGGTCGATCCGGCGCCTGCGAGTGACTCAGCAGCCATTGACCGGTCACGATGTCGCTGGCAGAGGCACGCCATTGAAAGTCTGGTCCGATGACCCGATTATGAAAGGGCTCGCCCCGTCCCTCACGATCGGTGAGCAGCAGGCCGACGAACGACAATCCGATCTCGCGCTTCGCGCGCGCGACGAGTACCGTCGACGCGAAGTCCTGCGGAGCCAGCGACGATTCATTCGGTCCCGGCAGAATCACGCTTCCGCCGCCGTTATCGGCCGTGACCAGTGCCGTGTAGCGGACGCCGCCGCTCTTCCCGGTGAGCCGTCCACCCCACTGCGGCGCGGTCATCGTGCGCGTATAGACCGCCTGAATCGGCGTCTGAAACAGATCGACGCCTTCGAGAAAAAATGGCCGCTTCTCGGGATAGAACAGCGCGAATCGCTCGTTGGCCGAGATTTGCGCGACGTCCGACTCCACCTGTGAGAAGTCCGGCTTCACCGTCGCGTCGATCGCGTTGTCTGCCGTGGGCGTGTACTTCACGTCGATGCCGGCATGCGGCTTCACGCGATCGGCGACCAGCGGCGATCCGAGATCGCCGGTCGGTCGCTCGTCGAGGCTCGCACTCACATACGGCGCAGCAACCAGGTGTCCACCTGCAGGGAGGCGTTCGAGGCCGACCAGGATGTTCGACCGGCAGATGAAACAATTGCCGCCGCGCGGCAATTGCGCGGAGAAGAACTGATAGTGATAGTCGCGCGGATAGTTCCGGTACAGCAGGATGCGCCACGTTTGCGGGTCGGTCTGACGATAGCGAAGCGAGCTGAACGGGATCCTGATCTCGAGCGTCCAGCCGCGATCGCTGATCTTCGTCGCCGATTCCCAGAAGAAATCAGGCGACGAATCCTCGCCCGACGCATCGTCGGTGACCGAGTCGTACTGGATGTTGTGGGGCGTGACGACGAAGAAGGTGGCCGTCCGGCCGGTGTTGCCGGCGTCGACGATGACGCCGCCGTAATCGTTGTAGCCGTTGCCGATGTTGTCGCGATCGGCATAGGGGGCGCGGATTCGCGACGGATCCGGATCGTCGAACTCGAAGGCGGCGTAAAAGAATCGATCGTCGTAGGTCAGGTAGCCGACATTACGCACCGCCGGGTCCGTATTATCGCCTGGTTGCGTCTCGTACCAGCGCGTCACACGCGCGGCCCCGCGCCACCCTTCATCGCTGAGATCGCCGTCGATGGTGATGCCGCCGGTAGCGCGCGTGATCCGAATGGTCTCGCCCGACAGTGCTGACTGTGCGGCGGCCGCGGCGACGCCGACGGCGAGCTGAGCCGCAGCCATCACGATCACCAGAGGTGGCCACGACATGTTCAGTCTTAGACGGCGGCGCGCAGGCGGGAGGTCGGTCAGACGCGGCGGAGATTCGTAGTACTCTAGATGATTGCGATATGAACAATCGTCGATATCTCTGCGCTACTCCCCGCCTTCTCGTCGTGCTCGGCGCTGCGCTCCTGCTCCCGACCATCGCCGCTGGTCAGATCCCGCCGCCACCGACGTTCAGCACTCCGCCGCTGCGGCCGGCGCCACAGGCGCCGTTGCCGCAAGGGACGTTTCTCGGCGGCGTCCCGACGGGCACGTCGACCGGCGCCGTCGTGACCCTCTCGGTGGTCGATGCGATTCTCCGCGCGCTCGAGCACAACCTCGGTGTGCTCATGGCGGAGGAAGCCGTCGGCCGCGCGCAGGGCAGCCGCTATCGCGCGCTCGCCGAGCTGCTGCCGAACGTGAACGGACGCGTCAGTGAGACGCGGCAGATCATCAATCTCGCCGCGTTCGGATTCAGCGGCGGTCCAGGGACGCCATTCGAAGGCATCCCGCCGCTGATCGGGCCCTTCAACGTGTTCGATGCGCGCGTCTACCTGAGTCAGTCGGTGCTCGATCTCGCCGCGTTGAACAGCAAGCGCGCCGAGGAGCACAACGTCGAAGCCGCCCGGCTCAGCCACCAGAGCGCGCGCGACTTCGTCATCCATGTCGCCGGCAATCTCTACATCCAGGCGCTCGCGGCGTCGGCGCGCGTCGATTCGGCGCGCACGCAGCAGCAGACCGCGCAGGCGCTCTACAACCAGGCGCTCGATTTGAAACAGGGCGGCGTGATCGCGGGGATCGACGTGCTCCGCGCCGAGGTGCAGCTGAACGCCCAGACGCAGCGTGCGACGATTGCGGTCAACGAGTTCGAGAAGGCAAAACTGTCGCTGGCCCGGGTGATCGGCCTTCCGCTGGGACAGCCGTTCGCGCTCGACACGAATCTGCCGGATTTGCCGGCGAGCGACATGTCGTTCGACTCGGCGGTGGAGCTGGCATACCGGACGCGTCCCGACTATCTCGCCTCGCTCGAGCGGATCCGCAGCGCTGAGGCGGAACGGGAGTCGGCGCGCGGCAGCAATCTGCCGTCGGTCCGCGTCAACGCCGACTACGGCGCGATCGGCCTCGCCGCGGCCGACGCCCAGGCGACCTACGCGGTGATGGGCGCCGTGAACGTCCCGATCTTTCAAGGCAATAGAGCGAAGGGACGGCTTCTCGAGGCAGACGCCGATCTGCGGAACCGCCGCTCGGAGGCGGAAGATTTGAAGGCGTCGATCTACTACGAAGTCCGCGGCGCCTACCTCGACATCGAGGCGACAGCGCAGCAGCTCTCGGTCGCCGGCAAGGCGCGCGACCTCGCAGCGCAGCAGCTCACTCAGGCGCGCGATCGCTTCGCCGCCGGCGTCGCCAGCAACATCGAAGTGGTCCAGGCACAGGATGCCGTCGCGCTGGCCAGCGAACAGTTCATCGCCGCACAGTACGGCTACGCGCTGGCGAAGGGCGCCCTGGTCCGCGGCGTCGGCGCCTCGCAGGAGGCGCTGCGACAGCTTCTCGGAGGGCCGCGCTGATGGCCGAGCAGGTGGTCGTCGACAAACCCTCGCTCCTGGCACAGCCGCGGGTGCGCATCGGCATCGTGGTCGCCCTGCTCGCGGCCGGCGGCGTCGCCCTGTGGCTGTTTCTCACCGGCGGCCGGGAATCGACCGACGATGCGCAGATCGATGCGCACCTCACGCAGATCGCTGCACGCGTCGGCGGCACGATCACCAAGATCCTGATCAACGACAACCAGCTGGTCGAGGCCGGCACGGTGCTGGTCGAACTCGATCCGCGCGACTATCAGGTGGCCGTCGACAAGATGCGGGCAGAGCTCGCCGATGCCGAGGCGACCGCGCTGGCCGCGCAGTCGAACGTGCCAATCACCTCGGCCGCGGCCAACAGCAACGTCACCACCGCGCGCGGCGGCGTGACACAGGCGCAGAGCGGCGTCGCCGCGGCGGAAAAAGAAGTCGAGGCCGCCCGGGCGAGGCTCGTCACTGCACAGGCACGACAGCGCGAGGCGGACGCCAACGCCACGAAAGCGGCGCGCGACGTGGAGCGGCTGCGCGGACTGCTCGCGAAGGACGAGGTATCGCAGCAGCAGTTCGACACGACATCGGCGGCGGCGGACGCGCAGCGTGCGGCCGCCGACTCGGTCCGATCGCAGGTCGCCGAAGCAGAGGCGGGCATCCGCGTCGCCGAGAGCAAGTTGGCGCAGGCCCGAGCCGGCGAACAGCAGGCGCATGCCGAGCTGCAGAGTGCGCAGACGGCCCCGTCGCAAATCGCCGCGACCCGTGCGCGGGCGTCGTCGGCTGAAGCGCACGTCCAGACGGCGCGCGCGAACCTCGCGCAGGCGGAGCTCAACCTTCAGTACGCCGTCGTCACGGCCCCGGTGCGTGGCGTCGTCTCGAAGAAGGGCATCAACGTCGGCCAGGTCGTGGCGCAGGGCCAGCCGCTCCTCGCGATCGTGCAGCTCGACGACGTCTGGGTGACCGCGAACTTCAAAGAGACGCAGCTGAAAAGCGTGCGTCCCGGGCAGCGTGCGTCGTTCGACGTCGACGCGCTCGGCGGGCGCGACTTCAAGGGGAAGGTCGACTCGATCGCCGGCGCCACCGGCGCGCGATTCAGCCTGCTGCCTCCTGAAAACGCGACCGGCAACTTCGTGAAAGTGGTCCAGCGCGTGCCCGTGAAAATCGTGCTGGAACCCGGTCAGGATCCCGAGCATCTGCTGCGACCGGGGATGTCGGTGAACGCGACGGTGTATGCGAAATAGGGGCTCGGGGCTGGGACCTGGGGGCTGGGGCTCGGAGGCTGGAGACTGGAAGCTGCGGGCTGGGAGCTAGCTGCATTTTGAGCGGGTGTCTTCGTAGCGCGAGGCTAAGGTCTTCGTAGCGCGAACGCTTTAGCCGAGCGTCACCCAGTCCCCAGTCCCCAGTCCCCGGATTCAGCGCGAGGCTGCGATGAGCGAGCGTCACGTCAACCCATGGATCATCGCCGTGTCGGTGATGTTTGCGACCTTCATGGAGGTGCTCGACACCACCGTCGTGAACGTGTCGCTCCCGCACATCGCTGGCTCGCTCTCCGCCTCGATCGACGAAGCGACCTGGGCGCTGACGTCGTATCTCGTCGCCAACGCCATCATCCTGCCGATGACCGGCTGGCTGGCGAGCATGTTCGGGCGCAAGCGGCTGCTGATGCTCTCGGTCGTCGGCTTCACCGCCTCGTCTTTTCTCTGCGGCCTTGCTCCGACGCTGTCGGCCCTGATCGTCTTCCGCGTGATGCAGGGCGCGACCGGCGGCGCGCTCCAGCCGCTGTCGCAGGCGGTACTCCTCGAAGCATTTCCGCCGCAGGATCGCGGCAAAGCCATGGGCTTCTGGGGTCTCGGCATCGTCGTCGCGCCGATTCTTGGTCCGGTGCTCGGCGGCTGGCTCACCGACAATTACAGCTGGCGCTGGGTTTTCTACATCAACATCCCGGTCGGCATCGCGTCGATCGTGATGACGAAGCTGTACATCTTCGATCCGCCCTACCTGCGCCGCGAGAGCCGCCATGTCGATTACTGGGGGATCGGGATGCTGGCGATCGGCATCGGGGCGCTGCAGATCGTGCTCGACAAGGGGCAGCAGGACGACTGGTTCGAGTCGAATCAGATCGTCGCGCTCGCGATAATCAGCGCGGTGACGCTCATCGCACTGGTCTGGCACGAGTTGACGACCGACAATCCGATCGTCGACCTGCGCGTGCTGAAGGAACGGAGCTACGCGGTCGGCGTGTTCCTGATGACGGTCGTCGGCTTCGTGCTGTACGGGAGCATGGTGCTGCTGCCAATCATGCTGCAGACGCTGCTCGGCTATCCGCCGCTGCAGGCGGGCATCGCGATGGCACCGCGAGGCATCGGATCGTTCTTCATGATGCCGTTGACCGGCCTGATGACCGGAAAGCTCGATCCGCGCAAGCTGCTGTCGTCCGGCCTGATCATCGGCGGCATGACGCTGCTGTGGCTGTCATGGCTGAACCTGCAGGCCGGCTATTGGGACATTTTCTGGCCGCAGCTGATTCAGGGTGTCGGCATGTCGCTGCTGTTCGTGCCGCTGACGACGATCGCCATGGATCGCATCCCGCGCGAAAAAATGGGCTACGCCACCAGCCTGTTCAACCTGATGCGCAACATCGGCGGCAGCATCGGCATTGCCACCACCGGCACGATGCTCGCGCGGCACAGCCAGTCGACGACAGCGATG
>DATFXR010000761.1:0-9597 GCA_035315685.1 Vicinamibacterales bacterium
CCCTGCCGCGCCGGTTGCGCCTGTAAGAAGTTTCATCGTCGCATCCTCGGGCCTTGCCCAATGAGTGGTTCGGAAATGGTCGGCATTGACCGCTCATAGGTAAGGACCGGGACGGCGGAGGAAATTCATCGGTGTCCGACGACATTCTTCGTCGTCGCCTGGCTTTGAGCCTTTTGGGGCTGCGTCGCGCCCCGAGTGGACCTCATCAGGCTAGGCGAGAACGCGCTCGACCCCTTCCTCTAGCTCGAGACAGCGTCGAGCAAGCCCGCAACACTCTGAAGAATGCAGAACCTCGGATCCAGTGAGCTGACTGAGAACCAAACGAAACCAGTAATGCTCGTGTTCTGCGTCCACTATATGAGCAAGCGCTCGCCGAAGCCCGCGCTTTTCACGATCTGCACACATAGGATCGTGCCGACGCGCGTCGTATAATCTCGCCGCATGACCGGGCGCAGCACGTCGGCTGGCGGTCAGGAGAGTCAGATGACACGAACGGGCCTCACCATTGCGATAGGCCTGGCGGGTGCAGCGGCGTTGCTGGCTCAGAATCCACAACCTGCGAACCCGTCGCCAGGACCGCCGGTACGCGACCCGCTCGCACCGGGATACGTGAAGGCTACCGAGCTGCCGGACGGCACCGTCCCGCCCGTCAGCGCCAACGGCAACTTCATCATCGGCGCCACGCATCCGCCCTCGCCCGACATGACCGCGAAGGACGGCGTACCGAAGGGGACGGTTCACACGTTTACGATGAGCTCGGCCGACAGCAAGCTCTATCCGGGCATCGCTCGCGAGCGAGGTACGCGCGGAGAACAGGACGCGACCGATCCGGCCAAGCTGGTTGTCGCGACCAGCCATCCAGCGCCCTACTCGCGTCAGGTCGCCGTATACGTGCCGAGTCAGTACACGCCGGGCACGATCGCGCCGCTCATCGTCGGCGCCGACGGCCCCGATCCTTTGCTGTTTACGGCGCTCGACAACCTGATCGCGCAGAAGCGCGTGCCGGCACTGATTGCTGTATCGATCGCCAACGGCAGCGGAGACGCGCAGGGCAGCGAACGCGGTCTCGAGTACGACACGATGTCCGGAAAGTACGCCGAGTTCGTGGAAACGGAAGTGTTGCCACTCGTCGAAAAGCAGTACGGCGTCAAATTGACGAGGAATCCGGATTCGCGCGCGACGATGGGTTGCAGCTCGGGTGCGGCGGCGGCGCTGAGCATGGCATGGTACCGAAACGATCTGTACCATCGCGTGCTGTCGTACTCAGGGACGTTCGTCAACCAGCAGTGGCCGTACAACCCTGAGACTCCAGGCGGCGCATGGGAGTATCACCGCACGCTCATTCCGAACAGTTCCGCGAAGCCCATCCGCATTTGGATGCACGTGAGCGATCGCGACCTCCTGCTGACCCTCCGCACCGACGGCATGCACGATTGGGTGCTGGCGAACGAGAACACGGCGAAGGTGCTCGCCGCTAAGAACTACGCGTACCAGTTCGTGTTTGCTCGCAACGCCGGCCACTGCGACCGCGCGGTCAAGATGCAGACGCTGCCGGAGGCACTCGAATGGGTCTGGCAGGGCCACGCTGTCGACTCGAATTTGACGCGTTAGTGACCGGGCACAATATCGCCTGCAAGACGCGACGCGCGGGAGAGAGTCAGAGGGCGGCGAACAGTTCGCTCCGGCCCTGTCGGAGTCCGTCGAGCCAGCGCAACCAGACGATCAGGCGGTTCCAATTGACGCTCGTCAGGTTCCACCACTTATCCAATTCTCGCGCGCTGCGGAGCCTGCCCGGCCGCGGCCCGCTGTCGTAATTGCAAGGTATGTCTCCGGCGGCAATCGCTCCTCGCACGGCGCTCAACACGCAACAGATTCTCGAGAGCGTGGTTCATATCGCCCGCCTGCGTCGCGTGAACACACGCGCGGTGCTCGTCGATCTGCTGCGCGCGCGTCAACCGATCGCCTATCCGGCGTTCACGCCGCCGCCGTAAACTCATCGGGCGAAAACATTTGCCGCCAAATATCCCCGGAACGTAACGAAGCATTCTCACGTGTTCAAACCTTTGTTGCTGATTGTCGTGATGGTCGCGATTGCGGCGTGCCGACAGCCTCCTGTCACCGAGATTTCGAGAATCCAGCATGTCGAAATCGGTCTCCTGCCTGCCATTCGCGTTCGTGGCTCGACAGTTCCGTCACCGATGAAGCTGGTCGACCGCATGGCGTACTACCACGTGCCGGGAGTGGGCATCGCGGTCATCAACAACGGGGCGGTTGAATGGGCCAGGGGCTATGGGGTTGCCGCCGCGCGCGGGACGAGACCGGTCACCACCGAGACGCTGTTCCAGGCGGCGTCGATCAGCAAGCCGCTCACCGCGACGGCGGCGTTGGCGCTCGTGCAGGACGGCCGGTTGAGTCTGGATGAAGACGTCAACCTGAAACTGAAATCCTGGCGCGTTCCCGACAACACCTTTACAGCTCGCCACAGGGTCACGCTGCGAGCGCTGCTCGCTCACAACGCAGGATTCAACGTCGAAGATGTCGGAAGCTATGCGGCTGGGGAACCGTTGCCGACGCTCGTACAGGCGCTCGACGGCAAACCACCCGCGCACTCGTCGCCGATTCGGGTGGAGGCGGAACCGGGAAAGGAATTTCGGTACTCAGGCGGCGGATTCAGCGTGATTCAGCAGTTGTTGATTGACGTGACTGGAAAACCGTTCCCCGACCTGATGCAGGACCTCGTTCTCGGCAGTCTCGGCATGACGTCGAGCACGTTTCGTCAGCCACTTCCGGCGGAACGCAACGCGGCTGCCGCGACAGGCCATGACGTCAATGGTGAACCGCTTCCAGGCCGATGGCACATTTTCCCACAGGCGGCGGCCGCCGGGTTGTGGACCACGCCTTCTGATCTCGCGCGATTCGCCATCGAGATGCAGCGATCCTTCAAGGGCGAGTCACAAGCCGTCCTGTCGATGGCGATGACGAAAGAGATGATGACGCCAAGGCTTGGCGGCTACGGATTCGGCTGGTGGGTCGGAGGCACGGCAACACGCGCGAGCTTCAGTCACCCGGGGAAGAACGAAGGATTCCTCTGCATGCTGTTCGCCTATCTCGACAGGGGGCAGGGCGCGGTCGTCATGACGAACGGTGACGGCGGCAACGCGCTGTTCAACGAAATCCTCCGTGCGATCTCGCATGAGTACGGCTGGCCGGACTATCAACAGCGCGAGAAAGCGACAGTCGCTGGCAATCCAGCGGCTTACCCCTCGTATGCCGGCGAATACGAGGTGAGCGGGATCCGCCTGACGATCAGCCAGAGGGGACAGGAATTGTTTGTCCAGGCACCACCGACATGGCCGCAGCCTCTCAAGTTGTATCCAGCTGGCGACGATCGCTTCTTCCTCGTTGACGAGGATGTGGATCTGTCGTTCGCGAAGGACACTCAGGGACGCGTCGTCGAGATGCGCGCTATGGCGGGAGGGCAGAACGGCGTCGCGAAAAAGGTGAGGTGATGCGGGACCTTTTCGATCCACGCTTGAGCGGGCGCGTAACTGGTCGAGTTGGTGCAAAGGGTGGCGAGCCGATTCCAATTCGCACCCGTCTGGTCCACCAATCGTCTGATTTACTGACAGCTGGTCAGCACATCGATCGGAACCGGTGGTGGCCGATGCGCCGGCGACTCAGCCGACGAGCGTCACTCGTTACTCTGCAGAACGCGGCGGACCGCTGCGTCGAGTTCCTCGCCGGGCATTCGTCCCGCGTGGTCCAGGCGGATGATGCCCTGTCGATCGATCAGGATGTAGGTCGGAATCGAATCGATGCCGTAGGCCTCGTAGTTCGCGTCGCTGACCGGGACCGGCTCGTCGCGGAGAAACCTGTACTCGTTGTCGCGCACGTCGAGGAGATAACGCAGCTCGCGCTGCGGCGCCGCGGGACGGCCGCCGCCAACGATGCCGTACAGGCGCGTCGGCGCGACGATCGTCAGTCCCTGCGGCTTGTACTTCGCAACGAGCGCCGCGACCGACGGGCTGTCCGCTTTACAGTCGATGCACCAGTGCGCCCAGAAGAACAGCAGCACGACCTTGCCGGTGATGTCAGCGGTCGACGGCGTGCGACGGCCCAGGTGCAGCCCTCCGTCGAGGCGCGGCGCCGGCCTGCCTTCAAGGCTCCGTCGAGCCGCGCCGGCGCGCGTGGCGCCGCAGAGCGCGATGACGAGCGCCACGGCCATGCACAACCGGCTCATCGATCTACTTCGTCCCTTTCTCGCACACGCATCGGACGAGCGCGTTCTCGGCAATCGCGCGGTCGCGCGGGCGGCGCGTCGAGAAGGTCCAGCTGGCGCCGATGGTCACGCCGTACTCGACGGCGTGGCCGTTCCGCTGCGCGACGGCGTGAATCAGCGATCCGAACAGATCGACGTTCTCGGTGACGGCATACGACGCGCCGCCGCCGAGATTCAGGAAATTCACCCGGTCGATCTGATCGTGGTGCGAGAACAACACCGGTCCGAGGTCGACCCGCGAATTCAACGTGAGATCGATGCCGCCGTGGGTGACCTGCGCCGTGTTGATCGACATCAACCGCAGCTTCGGCGTCAGGAAGTAGCCGATTTCGAGCCCGGCCATCGATCGATTGTGAGAGATGTCGAGCACTTCTTCGGTCAATCCGTACGCGTAGCGGCCCTGGACGAACAACCCGGGAACGAGCGCGTCGAGCATCTTTGCGGCGGAGACGCCGACTTGCAGTTCCCTCAGATCGCGGCCGGGCGCCGCGTGGGCGAAGTAGGTGTAGTCGTGGCTCGGCACGACCGACCCGACGAAGGGCGTCAGGACGACGCCTCGCTTCGTGATGTTGTAGCGCACGTCGAAGCGGAAATCCTGGAACGTGCCGTGATAGCTGCCGTCGTCGATCGGATTGGTGCCGTAGAGCACCGGCACCGGTCCAGACGTATCGACCAGCGGATGCGGCGTCGCGCCGGTGTACTTCGACAGCACCCACGGGACGCCGATGCTGACGGCGAGTTGATCGGTCAGACCGTAGGTGAAGTCGAGGGCCATTGAATCCGATCGGATGTGGCCGCGGTCTAATTGGTGGCGAGATCCTGCACGATGAGCGAGACGGTGCCTTCGCCCTGTGCCGGCAGCCACGCCTGCGCGCGCGCCACGCCGGCCGACAGTGCGAGCAGGACGACGCTACGGAGCGCAAGCGACGTGCAGCGGCCGGCGCGAATGCGAACCATGGCGCAGATCATGAACCCTCCCGCCATGCGGCGATTGTGGGAAAAGTCCTGGAAAATTCCGGGATGCGCGAAGCAGACGCAGCGGCCCGATCAGTTGTTCGCAGTAGACCGCCGCGCCGCCGCGGCGCGATCCTTCATGACGTCGTCGAGCAGGTTCAGGATTTTCACGAGCGGCAGCGGCGTCTTCAGCACGTAGCCGCCTTCGTCGATGGTCGCGGCCGTGCCAGTCGCCGGTCCGTCTTCGACGACGGCAACGATCGCGGGCTGCGTCTGAGACGTCGCGAGCGCCGCGCGCACGGCGCCGGCGTCGGCGCGTTCGGCGAGCACGATATCGCGCTTCGATCGCCCGAACGCATCGGCCAGCGGCGCGGGCAGCTGAATCGTGTCGACGCGATGTCCCGCCATCTTCAGGGCGTTCGCGAGGGCGGAATCGCGCACGGCCGCAGACTTGACGCTCTTCGGCGGCAGCACGATCAGAATCGAGGCGGGGTGAATGGCGGCGTAGGCGCGCTGGAACCGGGGACCGCGGCCGACCAGCAGAAACTTGTCACCGCAGGCCGACAGCGTTCCAGAACCGAGGGCGCCAAGGGTCACGACCGCGGCGAACGCAGCGACGAGCGCCTTCATACGTCAACTCCCGGTTGCGACGGCGACGATACGCTCCGCTGCCTCGACTGTCAATGGCGCCGAAGCCAGAACCGCGTAAAAAAATCGTCCCACGACGATTGCCGCAGCTCCAATCCGTCGAGCAGCCACAGGTCGGAGCGGACATGCGCGATCGACGTCATGAACGTCGTTCCGGAGATACGACTGAACCCGCGCACCGGTTCACCGGAGACCGGCAGCGGCATGAAGTCAGCGGCGAGGACGTGTTCCGCTTTCGTTTCGACGTCCATGGACGTGAACGTGAGGTGACGGAGGTCGTCGCTCTGGCGGATCCCGAACAGCCGCCGCCCGTCTGCCGCCCAACCGAACGCCAGCCAGGACTGATCCAGCACTCGATTTGTTCGACCGTCGGGGGACACGATCGTGAGTCCGCTGTGGCCGTTGTACGCGATCCAGGTACCCGCGGGGGACCATTGCACGATCGAGAGTGACACGATATCGCGGGCCAGCACTTCGGGCGCCGATCGCGCGCCGAAGCGCGCTTTCGCGAGCGTCCACTCGCCGCGTCGCCCTTGCACGTACGCGATCCAGGCGCCGTCGGGCGACCACGTCGGAGAGTCCTGCGCGTACGGACCCGGGGCGAGTTGGACGGGCGGGCCGCCCGCAATCGGCGTAATCCAGATGCGCTGTCCTTCGGGTCCGAGGCGGTAGTACGCGATCAGTTGACCGTCCGGCGAAAACGCGCCGGCGCTGAGCAGGTGTGTCTGCCCCGGGTCGAAATCGCGCGGCGTCACAAGGGGACGTTCGAAGTCGCCGTTCGGACTGCGAAGCCAGATCTCCTCGTGGCCCGAACGATCGGTCGTGAACGCCATCTGACCACCGGATGGTGACCAGGTCGGATCCGTTTCGCTCCGCGACGTCGCCAGCAGCACCGTCGGCGCCGGATGATCGGCCGACAACTGATACAGGTCGTAATCGGCGTCTTGAAGGCTCAACGCGATGCGACGTCCATCCGGGGACACAGCGGGATCGCTCTCGGTGCTTCCGGTGACGGTCAGCAAACGAGATCGCGCGCCGTCGGTGTCGGTCAACCACAAATGGGTGCCCGGATTCGGCGACCCAAGCGCGCTCACGATGTGGCGGCTGTCCGGCAGCCAGCTGAACCCCGGTGCAATCGTCGGCAGATCCGTCACGACTTCCGGCACGCGGCGTGGCGCGGCATCGCTCGTCGGAATCACCCAGAATTCCGGCCCGAATTTCTCCGCTTCCTCCCGCCACGGCACCACCCAGGTGCCCAGCTTCGATCCGTCAGGAGAGAAGCGAAGCATGTTCGCATCCGAGTAGCCACGGCGCAGACCGAACGGTGGACGCGCGTACTGCACCGGCGGTGACGTCGGCGGAGACGCGAACCACAGCGTTTGCAGCCCGTACAGCTCGTTGTCGCCGTTCGCAGATCGGAAGAATGCGAGCGTCTTGCCATCGGGTGACAGCGCGGCGCGGCCAACGTTCTCGAGCACCAGCTCCGGCTCGCCGCCGACAGTCAGGATCGACCACAGGCCGTTGCGATCGCGCGCGAGCGACGAGTAGTACAGGTGTGTGCCGTCGGGCGACCAGAACGGCTCGCGGCAGTCGAAGCGGCTGTGCGTCACCTGCGCGCGCTGTGGTGAGCCGAGCGTCTTGGTGAAGATCTGAAGCACTCCGTCCGTTTCGGCCGAATAGGCGATCGTCTTGCCGTCCGGCGACCATGCCGGCGTGCCCTGGTAACCGGCGTCGGTCGCGAACGGCGTGAATCGATATCGATCGAAGTTCTCCCCGGATCCGGCGCGCGTCGCACCGAGGCCGCCCAGGACGGCAGCGGCCAGGGCAACCGCCGCGACGACGAGCCATCGACGCCACCGGCTGCGGCGTGATTCGGGTTGCGCGACGTCGGCCGGCGCAACGAACTCCGGAAGGCGATCGCGCAGCATGCGCAGCTCGCGCGCCAGATCGCCGGTGGCCTCGTATCGCTGCCGCGCGTCTTTGGCGAGACACCGCTCGACGGTCCAGCGCACCGGCACGGGCACGCGCGCGTTCAGCTTGCCGATCGGCTCCGGATCGTCGTCGATAATCGCGGCGAGGACCTGCGCCGTCGTCTCGGCCGTGAACGCACGCCGGCCGGTCACCATTTCGTAGAGCGTGAGGCCGAACGAAAACTGATCGGTGCGGAAATCGAGGGCGGCGCCGCGCGCCTGCTCGGGGCTCATGTAGGGCACGGTGCCGACGATGACGCCCGTCGCCGTGAGCGTCGCGTTGCCGTCCGGCGCGGTCAGCCCGTCCTGCGCGCCGATCAGCGACAGGCCGAAATCGAGGATCTTCACGCGCCCGTCGGGCGTGATCATCACGTTCTCGGGCTTGACGTCGCGGTGGACGATGCCCGCTTTGTGGGCCGCGGCGAGGCCGTCGGCCATCTGCACGGCGAGGTCGAGCGCTTCGCGGATCGCGAGCGGCGCGCGCGACAGCACCTCGCGCAGCGACGTCCCGTCGACGAGCTCCGAGACGATGAACGGCGTCCCTTCGTGCACGCCGACGTCGTAGACGGCGACGATGTTGGGATGATTCAAGGCGCTCGCGGCCTGCGCCTCTTCGGTGAAGCGGCGCTGGCGCAGCGGGTCGGCGCCGGCGCGGGCGAGGACCTTGACCGCGACTTCGCGCTTCAGCCGCGGGTCGCGGCCGCGATACACTTCGCCCATTCCGCCCGCGCCGAGGGGCGCGACGACTTCGTAGGGCCCGAAGAAGCGGGGCGGCTGTACGCTCACAACGTGGTCGTGCGGTGAGGTGCCACCATACTGCTATGGCATCCGACGGTCAATCGTCCGCGCGTTCCGCCGTGCGTATCGCTTTCGGCCGCTGCGTGTTCGATCGCGGACGGCGCGAACTGGTGCGCGACGGCGCCGTGGTCCATGCCGGGCCGAAGCTGCTGAAGTTGCTCGAACTGCTGCTCGACACGCGACCGCGCGCGCTGACCAAGGAAGAAATCCACCGGGCGCTCTGGGTGGACACGTTCGTCTCCGACGCGACCCTCACCAGCCTGATCGCCGAGCTGCGCGCTGCCATCGGCGATGATGCGCGGCGGCCGCAGATCGTGAAGACGATCCACGGCTACGGGTACCGGTTCAGCGGCGACGTGGACGAGGCTGCGCCAGCGCCCGCGGCCGACAGCGGCACGGCCCGGTGCCGCATCGCGGTCGGCGATCGGGACATCGCGTTATCGCCGGGCGAGCATGTGCTCGGACGGTCCGACGCGGTGTCGGTCTTCGTCGACGACGCCGGCGCGTCGCGCCATCACGCGCGGATCACGATCACCAACGAGGGCGCCGCCATCGAAGATCTGGGCAGCAAGAACGGTACGGTGCTCAACGGCAAGGCGCTCGACTGTCCCACCGCGCTCGGCGACGGCGATGTCATCGTCCTCGGAACGACCGTGCTGAAGTTCCGAGTGCTCGCTCCCGCCGGGTCGACCGAAACACTCGATCGCCGCGGCTGACGAATCCCGGAACATTCCCAGATTTTTCCAAGGACCGTGGAGCCGTGCGTGCGCGACCGTTACGGCGGAGGCGCACGATGCGACTGAAACCATTACTGAACATCGCCCGAATCATCCCCGTCGTTGCAACGATCCTCGGCGCGACGGCGCCGCCGTCAATCGCCGCCGACGCCGTGTCGACCTGGAATGCGAATGCCGTCAATGCGACGGTCATCGGCGGGGAGAACGCCTT
>DATFXR010000762.1:0-5409 GCA_035315685.1 Vicinamibacterales bacterium
CAGCCTGTTCGCGGCGACGCATCCGGCACAGACGGAAGCGCTGGTGATGATCGGCACGTATGCGCGCCGGCTGCGGGCGCCTGACTATCCGTGGGCGCCGACCCGCGAACGACGCGAGCAATTCCTGCGCGAGATCATCGAAAACTGGGGCGGCCCGGTCGGCATCAACGAGCGCGCGCCGAGCGTCGCCAGCGATCCGGCGTTTCGCGAGTGGTGGTCGTCGTTCCTGCGAATGGGCGCGAGCCCGGCGGCCGCGGTCGCGCTCACCCGGATGAATGCCGACATCGACGTCCGGCACATCCTGCCGACGATCCGCGTGCCGACGCTGGTGCTTCATCGGACGGGTGATCGGTGCCTGCTCGTCGAAGAGGGACGGTACGTCGCCAACCTGATCCCCAACTCGCACTTCGTCGAGCTCGGCGGCGAGGATCACCTGCCGTTCGTCGGCGATCAGGACGCGCTCCTCGACGAGATCGAGAAGTTTCTCGTCCGCGCGCGCGCGCATGTCGTCGATACCGATCGCGCCCTCGTGACGATCCTGTGCGCGGACGCAGGCGTCGGCGGTCGCGAGGTGGATGCGGCGACGGCAGCCGCGTCGCTCGGTCAGCTGCGCGATCTCGTGGGTACGCAGGCGTCGCGATTCGGCGGCGGCGCGGTTCGAGTCGAAGAAGGGCGCGTCTTCGTCGTCTTCGACGGACCGGCGCGTGCGATCCGGTGCGGCTGCGCGATCAGCGCCGAGGCGCGCGCATCGAGGCTGAACGTCCACCTCGGTCTCCACACCGGCGAGTGCGACATGGTCGCCGGCATTCCCCACGGCGTCGTCGTGGACATCGGCACGCGCATCGCGCAGCTGGCGAAGAGCGGCGAGGTCCTCGTCACGCGAACCGTCGTCGATCTCGTCGCGGGCTCCGGTCTGGAATTCCGCAGCCGCGGCACGCACGCGCTCGCGACGATTCACAAGACCTGGCAGCTGTATGCAGTCCGGGCGGGGGACACGATCGGCGCCCGGTCGCAGGCGCGCAGGCACCGCTCCGGCACCGCACGACACGCCTGATCGCCCATTGCTTTCCGTTGCCCCGCGGGCGACGCCCGGCGTATCGTCTCGTAGGCTCGCCGGCTTCCACGGCCGCCGTTCGGAGGGGGACACTCGCATGAGACGCTCGCATGTCACAGCCGCGGCGGTCGGGATTGCCCTCGGGTTGCTCGGCATCGTTCGAGATCCCCGTGTCTCGGCGCAGCAGCGCGCCGACATGCGCAACATGCGATTGGTCGGCTTCGACGATCTGCAGGCGCGGAGTGCCTACCAGCCGCTGATTCGCAAGCACGGCGATCGCTGGCTTGCGTATATCGGCCATCACGGCGGCACTCAGCTCAACCCGCTCACCGGAAATCAGGAAATCAACGGCACGTCGATCCTCGATGTCACCGATCCCAGGCGGCCGAAGTACCTCGTGCATATTCCCGGAGAGCCGGGCCAGGGAGAGGCCGGCGGCGCGCAGATGGTGCGCGTGTGCGAAGGCCGTGAGCTGCCGCATGCGGACGCCAGCAAGGTGTACCTGCTGCGCACGTTCGGCAACAGCGCACACGAGATCTGGGACGTGACCGAGCCGACCCGGCCGTCGCGCGTGACGGTCGTGGTGAGCGGCCTCAGGCAAACCCACAAGAACTGGTGGGAGTGCGACACGGGCATCGCCTATCTCATCTCCGGCGATCCCGCGTGGCGCACGATGCGGATGACCAAGATTTACGATCTGAGCGATCCCGCGCACCCGGTGTTCATTCGCGACTTCGGCCTGCCCGGTCAGCAGCCCGGGTCGACCGGCACCGTGCCGACGGAGCTGCACGGCCCGATCTCGCTCGGGCCGAAGGGCAACCGCGTGTATTTCGGCTACGGCACCAGCGTGCGGGGCATCGTGCAAATCGTCGATCGCGAGAAGCTGTTGAACGGACCCAGGGAACCGACCGATGAGAATCTGATCTATCCGCAGATCACGCGGGTCGATCTCCCGCCGGATGTGGGCGCCCACACGACCTTCCCGCTCCTTGGGATGGATGTCGCAGAGTTCGGTATGCAGAAGGCGCCGATTGGTCGCGGCGCGGCGGCTCCTCCTCCGGCGGCCGGTGCTCATGATCATGAGGTGTCCGTCCCTGCCAACCAGACGCAGGCGCGGCGCGACTTCATCGCCGTGGTCGGCGAGACGACGGCCAACGAGTGCTTCGAGAACCGGCAGATGCTGCGCATGCTCGACGCGACGGTCGAGACGCGGCCGTTCGGCGCTTCGTCGTTCACCGTGCCGGAATCGAGCCACGACTACTGCAGCGCCGGCGGCCGCTTCGGCACGCACTCCTCGAACGAGAACTTCACGCCGATTTACTACAAGCGCGTACTGTTTCTGGCGCACTTCAATGCCGGCGTGCGCGCGGTGGACATCCGCGATCCGTTCAATCCGAAGGAGATCGGGTTCTACGTTCCGGCCGTCACCAGCAAGACCGACAAACGATGCGTCGGCACCGGCGTCGAGCAACGGTGCAAGGTCGCAATCCAGACCAACAACGTCGAAGTCGACGACCGCGGCTACATCTTCATCGTCGATCGCGCGAACACGGGCATGCACATTCTCGAGCTGACCGGCGCGGCGCGAAGCGTCGGGCGCTTCTGACAGTCACAGGTCACAAGTCATGAAGTCACAAGTCACGAAGTCACAGGAAGAAAACTGGTCTTCGTGCCTTCGTGTCTTCGTGGCGACCCATGGCGGTACGATTTCAGCATGGACCGTCCACACACGTGACCTGTGATGGCGTCGCCGGATAGACAATTCGCCGCCGCTGCGGGTTTGATCGCCAGTGCCATCCTCGCCGGGCTCATCGTGCTCGGCTCGCGTAACCTGAATCATTTCGACGCGGCGCTGGTCGGCTATACCTTCGCCACCCTGTTCTCGACCTTCGCCATCACCTACCGATACGCGATGTGGCTTCGACGGCCGCCGACGCGGATGTACTGGCGCCGCGGCTGGTCGGTGTTCTTCACGGCGCGGCTGGTCGGCTCGAATCTCCTCGAAGGGCTTCGACGCTTTCTCCTCGCGTTCGCGGCGAACCGGTTCATCTTCCGCAGAGGCCGGCTGCGCGGGCTGTCGCACTGGCTGATCATGTGGGGGTGTCTACTCGCGGCAGCGATCACCTTCCCGCTGGTGTGGGGCTGGATTCATTTCGAGACCGTGCCGGGACGCCTCGACCTGTATCGAACATACGTGTTCGGGTTCCCGGTGCTGACCTTCCCGATCGAATCGGTCGCCGCCTTCGTGATCTTTCACGGCCTGGTGTGGTCGGCGGTGCTCGTGATCGCCGGAGTGATGCTCGCGTTCCGACGCCGCATGGTCGATCACGCCGCGGTGACACTCCAGCTGTTCGCCCAGGACGTGATGCCGCTGGTCCTGCTGTTTGCGATCAGCGTGACCGGGCTGATGCTGACCGCCAGCTACACGTGGATGCGAGGCTACGGCTACGACTTTCTCGCGATCATCCACGCCGTGGCCGTCATCGTGACACTGCTCTACCTGCCGTTCGGCAAGTTGTTCCACATCTTCCAGCGGCCGGCGCAGATCGGTGTCAGCTTCTACAAGGACGCCGGCGCGCGCGGAGACCAGGCGCAATGCCGCCGCTGCGGCAAACCGTACGCGTCAGCGATGATGATGCGCGATCTGGCCATCGTCGAGCGCGAGCTCGGGTTCAGCTACGAGATGGATTCAGGCGCCGAGCACTATCAGCAGATCTGCCCGCGCTGCCGGCGGGCGCTGGTCGCGCTGGCGCAAGGACGCGCGTGGAGCGACCAGTTGGCGCGGCGTGTCTCAGCATCCGGGCAGTGACGTCATGGCGACGATCCCGGTCGATCCGCTGAAGATCATCGAACGATTCGGACCGCATCGATCGGCCATGGCCGGCGTGCGCCTCTCGACGAGCACTGAACCGGATCGGCTGGTCAAGACGCACTGCTGCTTCTGCGGTCAGCAGTGCGGCATTCAGTTGAAAGTCCGCGACAACGAGGTCATCGGCTTCGAGCCGTGGGAGGACTTTCCGTTCAACCGCGGCATGCTCTGTCCGAAGGGCGTGAAGCGTTACCTGCAGGGCGCCCATCCGGATCGGCTGACCACCGCGCTCCGGCGCGATCAGTCGTCGCCCCACGGTTTCAGCGCGCTGCCGTACGAGGACGCGATTGCTCGAGTGGCCTCGGAGATTGCACGCATTCAGCAGACCTACGGGGCGGCGGCGATGGGCGTCCTGAGCGGCGCGAGCCTGACGACGGAAAAGACCTACCTGATGGGGAAGTTCGCGCGCGTCTGCCTGCGGACGCCTTTCATCGACTACAACGGCCGCCTCTGCATGGTCAGTGCCGGCGCCGCGAACAAGAAAGCGTTCGGAATCGATCGGACGACGAACCCGTGGTCTGACATGGTCGGCACCGACGTCATCTGGGTGGCCGGCTCGAATGTCGCGGAGTGTTCGCCGATCACGACCAACTATCTCTGGCAGGCCCGGGAGCAGGGCGCCAGGATCATCGTCCAGGATCCCCGCATCACGCCTGTGGCTCGGACCTGCGACCTGTACCTGCCGGTGAGGCCGGGACGCGATGCGGCGCTCTTTGCCGGCGTGCTGCAGTTGATGATCGAGCACGACTGGCTCGATCACGACTTCATCGACACGCTGACCGTCGGGTTCGACGCCGTCGCCGCGTACTGCCAGCAGTGGCCGGCGGCGCGCACCGCGGAGGTGACCGGTGTCCCCGAACGGTCGATCCGGCAGGCTGCGGAGTGGTGGGGGACCGCCGGCACCAGCTTCCTGTTCCATGCGCGCGGCATCGAGCATCACTCGAACGGTGTCCAGAACTCGCTGGGCACGATCAACCTCGTGCTCGCCACCGGCCGCATCGGCAAGCCGAAGAGCGGCTACGGCACGATCACCGGACAGGCGAACGGCCAGGGTGGACGCGAGCACGGTCAGAAGTGCGATCAGCTGCCTGGCTGGCGCGACATCAGCAATCCGGACCATCGTCGGCATATCGCCGGATTCTGGGGCATCGACGAACAGGATCTGCCGGGTCCCGGGGTGGACGCCTACGAGCTGTTTCGGAAGATCGATGCCGGCGAGATCCGCGGCCTGCTGTCGATCTGCTTCAACCCGAAGGTCTCGCTGCCCGACAGCACGTTCATCACGCGCGCGCTCGAGAAGCTCGAGTTCTACGTCGCCATCGATTTCTTCCTGAACGACACCGCGCGCCATGCCGACATCGTCCTGCCCGGCAGCCTGCAGGAGGAGGACGAGGGCACGGTCACGCAGGTCGAGGGCCGCGTCATCAAGATCAACAAGGCGATCGATCCACCGGGCGAGGCACGACAGGACTGGCGAATCATTCAG
>DATFXR010000763.1:0-2501 GCA_035315685.1 Vicinamibacterales bacterium
TCGCGGCTCACCGCTTCGTCGGCGACGCGGAAGTCAGGCAGGTACTTCCGCACCGGTGCATGCAGGTCGATCTTCCCCTGCTCCACCAGCCGCATCACCGCCGTCGTCGTCACCGTTTTCGAAATCGAGGCCAGCGGGAAGACCGTGCTGCCCGTGACCGGCTGCGGATCGTTGACGTTGCGAATGCCGAAACCGCGGATCGTCGTCTGCCCGTTGCGCAGGACGCCCATCGCCACGCCGGGAATCCGGTATTCCTGCATCTTCGCAGTCACCAGCGTCGCGAGCGATTCGAAGATCGGATCGCTCGGCGCCGGCTGAATGCTCGTCGCCGGATGGACGGGGAGGATCGAGAGCGCAATGGCGGCGAGAACCGCGCGGAGCGTGGTCACGACGCGGATTATACGAGGGCGCTTCACGCTGCGGTAGCGGAGCCGCCCTGCGACGATTTCTCCGATCGTCGAGCGGACGAACGGATGGCATGTTGGACGCTCGGCTCAACCGCCGAGCGACGGCCTCTAGACGTACTCCGCGACCGGCGGACAAGCGCACATCAGATTGCGATCGCCGTACGGATTATCGATGCGGCCGACCGACGGCCAGTGCTTGTTCGCGCGGACGAACGGCAGCGGGAATGCTGCTTGTTCGCGCGAATACGGGTGGTTCCAGTCGTCCGCGGCGATTGCGCCGGCCGTGTGCGGTGCGTTCTTGAGCAGGTTGTCTTTTGAGTGCGCTTTGCCGTCTACCACCGCCTGAATCTCCGCACGGATGGCAATCAGCGCGTCGCAGAAGCGATCGAGCTCGTCTTTCGCTTCGCTCTCCGTTGGCTCCACCATCAGCGTGCCACCGACCGGGAACGACACCGTCGGCGCGTGAAAGCCGTAGTCCATCAGCCGCTTGGCGACGTCGGTCTCGTCGACGCCGCTCGCCTGCTTGAGCGGTCGCAGGTCGAAGATCATCTCATGTGCGACGCGACCGTTCGCGCGCGTGTACAGCACCGGGTAGTACGGCTCGAGGCGCGACTTGAGGTAGTTCGCATTCAGGATCGCGTAGCGCGTCGCGTCAGTCATCCCGTCGCGGCCGAGCATCTTCATGTACGCGTACGAGATGAGCAGGATGCTCGCGCTTCCCCACGGCGCCGCGGCAACCGCGTGGCTGGCACGCTTGCCACCCGTCGGCACGACCGGATGGCCTGGCAGAAACGGCGCCAGGTGCGCGGCCACGCCGATCGGTCCCATGCCCGGACCACCGCCGCCGTGCGGGATGCTGAACGTCTTGTGCAGGTTGATGTGGCACACGTCGGCGCCGATCACCGCAGGGCTCGTGAGCCCGACCTGCGCGTTCATGTTCGCGCCGTCCATGTAAACCTGTCCGCCGTGCTGGTGCACGATCGCGCAGATGTCCTGGATGCTCTCTTCGAAGACGCCGTGCGTGGACGGGTACGTGACCATCAGCGCGGCGAGCCGGTCCTTGTATTCCCCGGCCTTCGCGCGCAGGTCCTCCACGTCGATGTTCCCGTCGCGCGTGCTCGCGACCACGACCACGTGCATGCCGACCATGACGGCGCTGGCCGGGTTGGTGCCGTGTGCGGACGCCGGGATCAGCACGACGTCGCGATGCGTCTCGCCGCGGTCGTGGTGGAAGCGACGGATGACGAGCAGTCCGGCGAACTCACCCTGTGCACCCGAGTTCGGCTGCAGCGAGACCGCCGCGAAGCCGGTGATCTCGCAGAGCATCGCTTCGAGCTCACCGAATACCCGCTGGTAGCCTTGGGTCTGCTCCACCGGCGCGAACGGGTGAATCTTGTTGAAGGCGCCCCACGTGATCGGCAGCATCTCGGACGCCGCGTTGAGCTTCATCGTGCACGACCCGAGCGGGATCATCGACGTGTCGAGGCCGATGTCCTTGCGCTCGAGCGCGCGGATGTAGCGCATCATCTGGGTCTCGGAGTGATGCGTGTTGAAGACCGGATGGCTCAGAAACTTCGACGTCCGCGACAGGTGCGGTGGATAGGCGACGGGGTTCGCGGTTCGGGGCTCGAGGTTCGCGGTTCTCGGGCCAGGTTCCTGGTTCTGGGTTCTCGGGTTCTCGCGTGCAGGATCGGTGAACGCCAGCAGAATTGCCGCGATGTCGTGAGCGTCCGTTGTTTCGTCGAGCGCGACGTTGATCGTGCCGTCGTCTCGATAGCGGAAGTTCAGGCGAAGTCTGGTGGCCGACGCCTTGATCCGATCGACGGCGGCGGCGCCGCCGGCTGGCATGAACCGGAGCGTGTCGAAATACAGATCGTTCAGCTGACGGACCCCGCGCTCCGCCAGCTCGCGCTCGAGGAACCGCGCGTAGCCGTGCACCCGCGACGCGATGTACGTCAGCCCTTTCGGCCCGTGGTAGACCGCGTACAGTCCGGCGATGTTCGCGAGCAGCGCCTGTGCAGTGCAGATGTTCGAGGTCGCCTTCTCGCGGCGGATGTGCTGTTCGCGCGTCTGGAGCGCCATGCGGTAGGCGGT
>DATFXR010000764.1:0-11029 GCA_035315685.1 Vicinamibacterales bacterium
GACGGCGACTGGATACGGGTGCGCCGCTTCGTGGCTCGTCACGGTGCGGCCGGCGATGATTCCCACGGACGCGCCAAACACGACGTCGCTCAACCAATGCCGATTCGCCGGCAGTCGCGACATCGCCACGTACGACGCGAACGTGTAGGCCGGAACCGAATATCGCCAATCCAGGTGCCGCTCGAGGGCAGTCGCGAACGCAAACGTGTCGGCCGCGTGGCCGGACGGGAACGAAGTTCGACCGCTGCCATCGGGGCGTTCTCGCCGCGTCGTGTACTTCAACGCCTGGGTCAGCATTTCGGAAATGGCGAGCGACTGAATCAGGTCCATGCCGACGTGCGACACCTTTGGCTGGTCGTTGATTCGCCCGAGGGCATACACAACCGACGCACTGCCCAGGAGTGTGCCCAGTTCTCCGAGAATCTCTCCCGGCTTGAAGAAATTCTCCACCGCCGTGTTGCCGACCCATGCCTCGTTGACATCATCGTCCAGCGGATGCACGGCGAGGGCGAGTCCCCCTCCGGTGCCGGCCCAGATCAGGTTCTCTTTGGACGGCAGGTATTTCAAGTCCGTGAAGATGCCTGTCACCAGGGCTTTGATTCCCGTGTGGCGCGGCGTGGGAGGCGGTCCGGCCGGTTGCTTCGCGATGTATGTCTCGGCTTCGTCCGGCGCGCCTGACGACGAACCCGTTGCCGAGACGACTGGAGAACGC
This sequence comes from Vicinamibacterales bacterium, assembly GCA_035315685.1. Lineage (GTDB taxonomy): Bacteria > Acidobacteriota > Vicinamibacteria > Vicinamibacterales > CAVVIG01 > QHWK01. Next base: position 713 of record DATFXR010000764.1, read on the forward strand.
TCGCTCGCGGGCGGCCGTTCATTCGTCTGCGCGTGCACGCGTTCGCTCGCCGGCAACGCCAACGCGATCGCGAGGACGACGACCGTGAGGACACTGCGCATGAATCCCTCCGTCAGAACTCGAAATCGATCGAGAACTGGATCTGGCGGGCGATGCCCGCCTCGATCGGTCGCCCGAACGCCGGTCCCGGTGTGAGAAGCGATCCATACACCGCGTTGATCGCCGAGACGTTCGTTCGATTGAGGATGTTGAAGGCTTCGACGACCAGGTCGAGCTTTCCGTGCGGCTTGATGTCGAAGTACTTGAGGATCCGAAGATCGAGCGTTGCGGATGAGGGCAGGCGCAAAGCGTTCCTCGCCATCCCGAGAGGTCGCGAGGTGAAGGGAAACGCTCGCGATCGGTTGTCGTCTGCGCCGGTTACGCCATTGACGGGAGCGCCCGAGGCCACCGTGAGGATCGGTGCGACTTCGATGTGACTCAACGCGCGGATCCACGCGCTCTGCACCTGACCAGGCTGCCGATCCTCGTCGTCTCCAATCGGCAGGTCGAACAACGCGCTGGCGACGAACCGGTGTCGCTGGTCGTAGCGTGAGTCCGCCCACTCGTCAGCCAACGCATACGGATTCTGCGGTTGTTCGTCGAAGTCGGACGCAGAATCGCGCGCGTGAGACCACGTGTACGCACAGGCCCACTCGACCTCGTCCGCCAGTCTACGATTCAGAGAAAGCGTCACCCCGTGATACGTCGAGGCAGCGGTCGGCTGCAGCTCGAAGATCGCGTCCCATGAGGGATTCAAGCGGTCGGGCCCGAAGACCGGCCGGCCCAGCTGCTGTGGGGTCGGCGCGTCCACGCCGAGCGACGGCGCATTCGCCGCCGTCAGAATGGTCGGCGTCGGAAGATTCACGTTGACGGTGCGCGGCAGATTGCGACCTGAGGAGTAGAGATACGTAACGGCCGCGGTCAGATTCGGCGTCACGAGGCGCTCGGCGCCGACACTCGCCTGCACGCTCGACGGGTTCCACGCTCCACGGCGAACGGCATACAGCGACGGCGCTGGGGGCGGCGCATCCCGATCCGTGATCCGTTCCACGACCCCCTGCTGATCGGCACTCGAGGCCCGCTCGAGCGACGCGAGCACGAGCCGGTCCGCGAACGTTCCTGCGCCACCACGGACGACCCAATTCGGTGCCATTGTCCACGCGATGCCAAGGCGTGGACCCGCCTGCCGACTCGATATGTCCAGCGACGCTGGCAACGCGGTGATGTCGAGTCGCGCGCCCGCGTCGACGGTCACTGTTGATGTCGGTGTCCAGTGGTCCTGAACGAACAGACTGCCTCGCGAAACGGCGAAGTCGAGACTCGCCCCGGCGGACATGATGCGTCTGCTGTCCGTGGCGCCGGCAAAGAAGCTGTCCAGAGTGCGAAAGGTGTAGAGGCCACGAGTCCCGTCGGCCACGCTCCCGCTCACACCAACGTGTCTGAACCCCACGCCGACCTTCAGGAGATGCTGTCCTCGCGAGTACGCCGTGGTGTCGCTGAAATCGACGTACGACTGCTTGCGGTCGCTGTCGCCGACGTACGATGACCCAAATTCAGCGACACCCGATATGACGACGCCGGGACCGTGCGGATCGGCACTCTGAAATGTTTGCCGCCGCGCCGCGAACTGTCCCCGGAATTCGTTGGCGGTATGTGCGGTGAACGTCGTGTCCCATGAGCCCGTCACCGCGACGTCACGCGTTGCGGCACTGCCGCGGGCGCTTCGATCCGAGAGACCGCCGCGGTTGAACGCGTCGTGATCCTCGTCGTTCTGATTCGCCGCGAGCGATCCGACGAGCGCGCCGCGGCCCTCGAGCACGTGAGTGATCTTGACGGACGACTCGGTCTCGGTCCGCGCCGTGGGAAACAGACCGATCGTGAGCTGACGCGTGCCAACTTCGGGCAACAGACCGGAGTTGAGCGCGGTGTTGATCGCCGTGCCGACGGACGGATCGATGTCCGAGGCCGTCTGATCATGGGCGCCTTCGCGCTCGGCAGCGGCATAATAAAAGGTGTGATCTTTTGAGAGCGGCCCACCGATCGCTCCACCGGCCCGATAGCGGCTCAGCGCGGGGTCCGCGCCAAGGGTCTCTTCGAGTTTTGGGCGAGCGTTGAACACGCCGGATTGGCCGAAGACGAACGCGTCACCGTGGAGTGTGTTGGCGCCGCTCCTGGTGACGACGTTGATCGCGCCCGCCGATCCCCCGCCGCTCTCGGCGAACCACCCATTCTGAACCACTTGAAACTCACGCACGACTTCCAGCGACAACTCCGTGCGGCTCGCGCCAGAGAACTCGTCGGTGTTGTCGATCCCATCGATCGTCAGCGTGTTGCTCCGCGGGCGCTGTCCCTCGAAACTGAATCCGCTGCTCGGCAACACTGACGTCACGGCTCCGGCAGCCGGCGGCGGCGACGTGCGTGCGACGCCGGGTGCGAGCAGGACGAATTCCAGATAGTTTCGAGACCGCACCGGCAGCTCCTCGATCCGCTCGGTGTCGATCACCGTCGCGACCGACGTCTGCCTGGAGTCGAGCGGCGGCGGTTGGGCGCTCACCGAAACCGCTTCGACGACTCCGGCCGGTTGCAGCACGACCATCATCCGCGCCGTCTGGCCAATCGCGAGTGTGACGCCGCCATGCACGTAGGGCGTGAATCCCTCACTCTCGACGCGCACTTCGTACGTACCCACCGGGAGGTCCGCGAACCGAAACGCCCCGGACGAATCGGTCGGCGTCGTACGCGTCAGGTTCGTTTGAGGATCTCGTAGCGTCACGACCGCGCCAGTGAGGACACCGCCGCTCGCGTCCTGGACCGTGCCTTCGAATCCTGCCGTCTGCCGTTGAGCGGCGAACGCGACCATCTGCGGCGCGAGCACGCACCCGGCAACCACGAGCCGATGCAACCACGAGCGACCATACCCGACATGTGTCACCATACCCGTTGGATTCCCTCGAGTTGTTCGTCATCTCCGTACGGCCGACGGTCGTGCGCGCTCGTTGAGTCGTTCGCCGAGGCACACGTCGGCCGTGAGAGCGGAACACGAAACCGGAGGGATTACACGCGCAGGATTGTTGGAGGGCTGCTCGTCGGTGAGGGACCGAGGAACGACGCTACGTCACGCGATGCCGCGCGCGGTACGACGACGTGCCTGGCGGACGTCGACGACAGCGCGCGAATTCGATTCACGACGACGATGGTGCCGATCGCGAACGCGACGCCGACGCACAGCGCAACGACTACGGCATTCGCCTCGGTGTCGTTCCCATCCTGGAGCGTCTGATCCCACTGATCGAACATCTCCACGATCGGCCCGCCGAGGCTGATGGCGATGATCGCTGCAATAGCGAGTCGTCGGGTCACGTAAACGCACTGTAACACGCGGCGTCAAGCGATCTGCAAGCGTTCAGCTGAGCTTTGACCGCCACCGCCAAGTGAGCTGCGGCAGGAATGCAGTTCTACCTCGCACGTTTCTGAAGGTCGTCCAGGAGCGCTGTCACATGCCGTACGATCGCGTCACGCATCGGCGCATACCCTTGATCGTCCGGGACGTCGGACCAGTCGCCAGCCTTGCCCGAGCGGAGCGCCTTGTCGGGAAGCGTGCAGCCGATCGCGAAGATGTGCGTGGCATCGGTGACGTCAGCATCACTGATCGGAGCAGGTTTTCCCGCTGGAACCGTGACACCGTCAGCCTTCAATCCCGCGACGGCGCGCACGGACAAGTCATCCTGCGGACTCGTGCCGCGGAACGTCGCGCGATACGGAAGCCCTCGTTCGGCGGCGAGCTTGTTGAAGTAGGCCGTCGCAATCACGCTCTTCGCGGCGCCGTGCTCGCACACGAATACGATCGCCGGAGTCGCAGCCGTCGTCTTCGAAGCCTGGCCATCGACGATCAATAGCGTTGCGAGCGTCAGAAGGATCACGGTCATCGGTGCACCTCAAAATCGGAATGTGTACTGCAACTTGGCCGAACCACGGTCAAAGCTCGGCTCGAAACGGTTGTCGTCGAGGCTTCGAATCCAACCGCGGTTGAGGACCAGAAAGAGGTCGTTGCCCGGCTGCAAAATCCAACGGAACCGGCTCTGCAGACCTGCGATACGCGATTCGTTGTCGTACTGCACGAGATTCGCCCATGACACGTCGGCGGAGAAGTTGTAGTCGGCCCGCGCCGTGACCAATTGCGTGTAGAACGTCCCCTGCGGCAGATCGACATCGTTCCGCTCGGTTTGCAGCGACAGCGCCACGTGCGTGTTCGGCTTCACAGTCACTCCGAACTCGATTTGTCGTCGTGTACCGCCGTAGAACCCGCCCCACCAGAGGGCACCATCGACAACCCATGGTCGCTTCGTGGCAGTGTTCACTTCCGTGCGAAAACGCGTCCACTGATACGAGCCCGGCGGGATGACGATCCCGGTTGCGATCTCGAACGGCTCGTCGAGGTGCTCGAACTCCGGGATGTAGTTCCATTCGAGGTGTTCCCCGGATTCCGTACGAACATTGAAGGGCGCGATGAACACGCGCCAGTTCTCCAGACGGTTCGCGAGGTTCGTGATATAGGTCGGACGGAATTCGAAGAAGAATTGCCGGATGCCCCATTGCTCCGGGCGGGGCTGAAACGCCACGTTCAGGTCTGTCTTCCGGATACCCGCACGCGGCACGAACCCGAGAGCTGGCTGGAAATTGTCGCCGATCTGTTTCCAGCTGAGCGCGACGTCCCACCGATCGTTCGGATAGTCAATCACGAATCCGCCGGCGCCGTCTCGCGTCCCGGTGGCCTCATCGTCGGTACCAAGCACGTACAGCGCGAGCGACAGGTTCTTGTTCCCTCGAAAGGTCGACGTGGCGAACCGCGCGTCCGCGCCAACCAACGTGTTGCCACCAGCACCGGTCGGGTTGCCGTGCGTGACGATGCCACCAATCCATGATTGCTGCAGGATGTTGCGGCTGACGCGCGCCGCCATCAGGTTTTGCTGATCGACCATGCCGCCGGGTAAGCCGAGGTCGGAGTGCGATCCCGTTTCCACATCGAGCACGCCGATGTTGTAGTCGGACTGGCGTCCGCTGAGTTTCGCACCGACCCGAAGCGGTACCGTGATGTTGTCACCAGTCGTGCTCTCGACCAGGCCGATTCTGCGGCTGAAGAATGGACGGATATCCGTCGTGTTCGCGAGGCCGGCCACATCGAACACTCCGGCGCCCTCGAGAAAGAACGTCCGCTTTTCCGGGAAGAACAGCGGAAACCGGGTCAGATTCACCTGCCTGATGTCGGCTTCGGTCTCAGCGAAGTCGGTGTTCACGGTAACGGCCGCATTCAGGTTCGGCGTGACGTTCTTGAACACGTCGATACCGCCCGTCACGGGGCTGTCACTGCTTTCTCCGCCGGCGGATACGTACGGCCGAACGTCGAGACCACGGCCTTGCCGAATGCCGTCGAGGCCCTCGAGCCGGCCGGCCTCCGCGAGATTCCCGATCCAGATGTTCTGCCGTGGCGCGGCCCATCGATCGGTTTCCTGGCGGCGCTTGATCTGGCGTTCGACATTCAGTCCCCACACCGACTGGCCCGGCTTGAATCGGAGCGTCTTGAACGGAATCTCGACTTCGGCGATCCAGCCGTCGTCAGAGATGCGCGCCGCGGCGTTCCAGATGCCGTCCCAGTCGCGACTCAGCGATTCGCTGTTGTTCGACACCTGCCCGTCGGACCGTGCACCGGCCGGATTCACCTGGAAGAAGAAGCCGTTCCGATGGTCGAAAAACGGATCGAGGACGATGGTGATGCGATCGTCGACGTCGAGATCGGCATCTCGCGTGAGTTGCGTCGACACGATCTCTCGCGGCGACCGGTCGTGGCTGACGATGGCGATGAACAATGCATCATCGTTGTACAAGACACGGACCACGGTCTCCTCAGTCGGCTCGGCACCCTCTACAGGCTCGCGCTGACGCAACGCGCCGATAGGCTGGGCACGCTGCCACGCGCCTTCGTCGAGGCGCCCGTCGAGACGAATCGCCTCCGCCGTCCGAACCGCGGTCGCCACGGGCGCACCGGCGCGAGCGTCATCAGGTGGCTGAGCGGATCCGAGCACCACGGTACTGGACATCCCGACCAGGGCAAGCGACGCGATCCGGACCATTGAGGGGAACAGTCAGCGCGCGTCGTAGATCCGAATCTCCGCCCGCTGGCTGCCGCGATGCGGAACAGCGAGATAGAGACGATTCAGGTCCGGAACGAACAGCGATGTTCGCGCGCCGGCCGCAGTGGCGATGTGCGCAATGCGCGTGAGCCGGTTCGTGTCCTGACTCTGAAACACGTCGACAAATCCCTCGCCGCCGGTCACATACAGCCGCTTCTTCGTGGCGTCGTAGAACAGATCGTCGGTGTCACCGACGGTGTCGAACGACGCGAGTTGCTTCCCGGTTGTGGTGTCGTAGATCAGCACCTTTGCCGGCCGACGGCATCCGATGAATATTCGATGGCTGGCTTCGTCGAGCGCCATCGGGAAGTTCGCCTTTGCAATGGTGACCGGCCATGTTGCCAGGACCTTCATCGAGCTGCGATCAACGACGGCGATGTGGTCGGCCGTTGGCACATTGACGAACACGCGTGCACCCGACCGCTCCAGCTGAAACGACTCGGGATGTCCGGCTAACTTCACCTCGCCGAGCACCTTCGCGTCACCAGGGCTGACAGCCGCCAGCGCGCCGCTACCGAAGCCAACATAGAGACGCTTCGCGGACGCGTCGTACCGCACGTTGTCCGAGTCGTCGCCGAGCTTGACCCGCGCGCCCGGCTGAAGATCGTCGCCGAGCAGTTGAAGGCCCTCGCCCTGTCCGTTCGCGACTGCGACCAGCTTGGCGTCAGACGCGACGGCGATGCCCTGCGGCTCACGGAAGCCCGGAAGGCTCTTGATGTGCGTGCCACTCTTCAGGTCCAGCACTTCCACCGTGTTGTTACCGAGCGCCGCGACGAACAGGCGCTGCCCCGCCGCATCGAACGCGAGATGATCGATGCGGCCTTCGACGCGCGGCAGCTCGATCGAGCCGATCGGCACCAGCGGTTCCTGTGCCGACAGCAACGGCATCCACGCACAGAGCACGGCAGCAAACAAGACAGTGCGCGTCATGACTCCTCACTGCTCCGCCTGTCGCGTCGCACTGCGATCGAGCCGATCGCCGCAGCGACGATCGCGAATGACGCCAGACGTCTGTGAACGTGCACCTCGGTCATTAGTTCACTCGAATCGCAATGCTTCGATGGGATCGAGACGAGCTGCCTGCCGCGCCGGGTAGTACCCGAAGAAGATGCCAATCACGGCTGAACATCCGAACGCAACGGTGATCGCGTTGATCGAGACGCGTGCCGGCCATTGGAACGAATCCGCGATCATGCGCGCGCCCACCGCTCCGAGCCCGATGCCAATCGCACCGCCGATCAGGCTGAGAATCACCGCCTCGACGAGAAACTGTCTGAGGACGTCGCGGGCCCGCGCACCGACCGCCTGCCGCAACCCGATCTCGCGCGTCCGTTCGGTCACCGAGACGAGCATGATGTTCATGATGCCGATCCCGCCCACGACGAGCGACACGGACGCGATCGCCGCCAGCAGCGCCTCCATCGTCTGCGTCGATTGCTTGACGGCTTCGGCGATCTCGGTCGGATGTCGCAGATTGAAGTCGTCGTCGGCACCGGGCCGAATGTGATGACGCTCTCGCATCAGGATCGTGATCTCCTGCTCGGCCTGATCCACGACCTTCGCGCTGAGGGCACTGCACATGATGTCGTCGAGCCAGGTCTGCCCTTTGATCTTTTTCATCACCGTCGTGTAGGGCATCAGGAACTGATCGTCCTGATCCTGGCCGGTCGCCGATTGCCCTTTCACCTCGAGGACGCCGGTGACGACACACGGCTCGTTGTTCACGCGGATCGTCTCGCCAATCGGATCCTGCGAGCCGAACAGCTGATCGACGACCGTCTGGCCGAGCACGCACACGGGGGTGGCACGCTCGACGTCCACGTCCGTGTACATGCCGCCACGCACGACATTCCAGTTCTTCAGCGCGAGGTACTCAGGACCGACACCTCGCACTGGCGAGTTCCAGTTCTGATTGCCGTAGACGACCTGCGTGCGCGTGTCGGCCTGTGGCGTCACGTTCGTCACGAGATGAACCTGCTCTTTGATCGCCTCATAGTCGCCGAGCGTCAACGTCTTCGTCCCGAACGCGCCGGTCCGGACACCGGCCCGATTCACGCCGCCCGCCTCGACCCAGATCATGTTGGCGCCGATATTCGTAATCGCCCGCTCGACGCTCGCTTGCGCGCCTTCGCCAATCGCCACGACGCAAATGACCGCGCCGACGCCGATGATGATGCCCAGCATCGTCAGCGCGGTCCGCAGCACGTTCTGCCGGAGCGCTTTGACCGCGAGCCGCGGAATCAACAGCAGGTTCATGCCTGGAAGGCCAACGATCGTGACGTCACAGCCCGGTCAACTCGCTTTCGTCGGTTGAATCGTCACCTTCGATCCCTCGCGAATCTCGTCCGTTCCTCGGCGAACAATCGTGTCGCCTTCTTTGAGCGCGCCGAACACCTCGATGAGGTCGCCGACGCGTGCACCGCGGCCGACGTTGACCCACTGCGCGACACCGTTGTTCACACGAATGACGAAGGTGCGCTCGGTCGTGGTGACGATGCTGGTCGGCGGTACGAGCAGTGATGGCTGCGGCCGTTTGACCGGCCACTGCACCTCGGGGTACATGCCGGCTCCGAGACGGAGATCCGGATTCTTCACGTCCAGCTCGACGGCCATCGTGCGCGTTTTCGCATCGAGGTCGTGGGCGAGCAGATTTACCGCGCCGTAGAACGTCTCGCCGGGATAGGCAGGCACGGTAAACGGCACGCGTGCGCCTTTGACGATCGCGCCGACAAGCGCTTCGGGGACGGCCACAACCAGTCGTAGCCGTGATATCTGATGCAGTCGAAGCAGCGGCGTCGATCCCGCGCCCGGACCGACGAGCGCGCCTGGATGGACGTTCCGCTCCGTGATGATGCCGTCGAACGGCGCCTTGATGGTCAGATACTGCTGCAGCGCCATAACGGCCTGCGCCTGAGCCTGCGCCGCTTTAATCGAGTCTTCGTACGAGTGGACGAGAGCCTGCGCGGCCTCGACGGCTTTCTGTGCGATGACGACGTCGTTCTCGGCAACGACTCCCGGCGTCGCGGATGCAGCTTTCAACCGATCGTAGGTGCTCCGGGCGCTCGCGAGCTTCGCATCGGCTTCGGCGCGCTGGAGTTCCAGTGCCTGGGCTTTGGCCTGCGCCTCGGCGACCTGCGAGATCATTTCAGGCGCTTCGAGCGTGGCCAGGACCTGGCCGCTCTTGACCTCGCTGCCCCGGTCAACGTTGACCGCTTTCACGAAGCCGTTCACCTTCGCGAAGATCGGTACCGCGAGATAGGGCTGAAACTCTCCGGGCAGTTTGGTCTGCCGTTCGACGTCTTTCGCGGACACCTTGACGACTTCGACCGCCGCCTGTGCAAGAACGGTTGCGGTGCCGAGTACCAACGTCAGGCCGATCAATGCCTGATGGGTGCTACTTCGTCGGGTCATAGTATTTGCTCGCCGGATCATCGGGATCCAGGGTCGGAGACGCTGCGCGTGCTCGTGCCTGCACGAGGGTGTACACCGAGGGCAAGACCACCAGCGTCGCCAGCGTGGCCATGAACAGCCCGCCGATGACCGCTCGGCCAAGAGGGGCTGTTTGCGCGCGCTCGCCGGTGCCAACCGCGATGGGGATCATGCCGGCGATCATGGCGGTCGCCGTCATCAGGATCGCGCGCAGTCGGCCGCGGCCGCCCTCGAGCGCCGCGTCATGGACGGTTGCGCCCTCACGCCGAGCGTTCTCGGCGAACGTCACGAGCAGAATGGCGTTCGCGACGGAAATCCCGATGGCCATGATCGCGCCCATGAAGGACTGCACGTTCAGTGTGGTGCCCGTGACGAGGAGCATCAGGATCACGCCGAGGATGACGGCAGGGACGCCCGATACGACCGCAAACGCGAGCCGGAACGACTGGAAGTTCCCGGCCAGCAGCAGGAAGATCACGAGGATCGCCAGCAGCAACCCGCTCCGGAGGCCGGCGAGCGTTTCCTCGAACGCCGGCACCTGCCCACGGTTGGAGACGGTGACGCCGCGCGGTGGCGCACCCGCACGCGCGATGGCCTGACGGACTTCGTCGACGACGTGGCCCAGCGGTTCCCCGTGGATGTTCGCTGTGAAGCTGACGAC
>DATFXR010000765.1:0-7471 GCA_035315685.1 Vicinamibacterales bacterium
TCCCTGAACGTCGCCGCGTCGAGGATCTCGACGAACCCCGCCGCCGGAACCGAGGCGAAGACGGTCGCGCCGTCAGCCGAGACCGCCGCCTCGTGCGGCTGGTCGGGCGCGACGAACTCGTGCAGGATCGCGCCGGTCGCCGGGTTCATCTCGTAGACGGTGTGATTGGAGTGGCTCAACACGACGAGCGTGTGCGCGCGAGCCTGCGCGCTCAGGAATGCTGCCGCGGCGACGACCAGCGCTGCAGCTGCAACCAGTCCTCTTGGCATCGGCCTGCTCCTCAGAATTTGGCGGAGAAGGACAGCTGGAAGGCGCGCGGCGGATGACGGTTGAACACGGCGAGATAGGTCGAGGAGTACAGCCGGTTGGCGCCGGTATCCCACTGCGTGTACGCGCCGGTGTTGAACACGTTGAAGATGTTGATCGCCGGCTCGAACGAGATCGTGTCCAGCTTGAAGACGCGTCCGACCTTCAACTGCAGGTAGCGTGCGGTGTCGTTGATGGTCTGCCCGTCCGACCGGATCGGGTCCGCGGCACACGGGAGCGATCCCGATCCGCAGAACCGAATGGTCGTGGCCAACGGATTCGATTGCGTCGAGCCGTCGGCGAGGCGCACCGTGGCCGGCCCGAACACGGGATCGGCGGCCGCCAGCCGCGTGATCACCGGACCGACATAGCCGCCGGCCTGAATCACGTAACTCGCGCCGATGCTCACGTGCCACGGCGCGAAATACTGGCCGGCGATCCGCACCGAAAATGGCCGGTACGCGGCGCCTGATTCGCGTCCGCCGCCGTTCAGCGTATTGTTGTCGCCGTTGCCGAACAGCTGCGTGGAGAGGTCCTTGTCGTTCGCGAACGCGTTCGGCTGGATGAACAGTGCGGGGTCGGTCGGGTTCCACGTTCCTTCAAGATGTTGCCACTGCTTGCTGAAGCTCATGACCAGCTGGAAGTTGTTGGCCATGTTCTTGGCCAGCGTCCCTTCGATGTTCGACACGACGACCCGGGTCCAGTCGCCGTTGGTTTCCTTGTAAATGGTCCCCTGATTGGGATCGACGAGACCGAAGCCGCCGAACGGCTGATTCGGCCCGGACGGGTAGCGGCCGTTGATGTCGACCATCTCGAACTGATCGTGATAGATCCGCCGCGTCGCCGACAGATCGGCGCTGATCTGGCCTGGGAACTGACGCCGGAACCCGACGACGAACTCGTGCGCCCACGGTTGATGCAGGCTCCGGTCGAACAGCAGCGACGGATCGACGCTCCGCGTCGGCGGCGTGACAATCGTTGTCTGGGTGCCGCTCTTGTCGACGTAGACGTCGCGCGTCGTCACGCCGCCGGTATTGCCGAAGCTGACGATGTAGTCGCGGCCGTTGACCTGCTCGTAGAGCCGCGAATAGCTCGCCCGCAGCACGTTGCGCGCGTCCGACGTCACCAGGTAGGCGATGCCCGCACGCGGCTGGACGGCGGCGTTGTTCGGTTCGCGATCGATGTTGAGCAGCTCGTCGTGCCGCTTGACCCAGTCGACGCGCAGACCGAGGTTGGCGGTCAGCCGCGGATGGGGACGCCACGAGTCCTGCGCGTACAGCGCGATGTCGCGATCGTGCTCGGAGATCGCCGGCGACGTGATCGGATCGCGGTAGCGCATGTGGAACGGCGTGGTGCCGTCCGCCGGATTGCCCGGAACGAGCTCGCGCGTCTCCTCGAGCACATAGCCGGTGTTGACGTAGTCGGTGGTCGTGTCGCGCACCAGCCGCGGCGCCGCCCACACGCCGGTCTTCCACTCGTGCGATCCGCCCCACCCTTCCTTGAAGTAGGTGAGGTCGCCGCGGATCACCAGCATCGACGAGGGTGAGATCGAAATCGACTGCGGTGTGTTCATCTGGACCAGCGCGCCAGTGCCGGTCGGCACCCCGCCGGAGATGAACGCGTCCTGATGCACCAGAATCTGCGGTCCGAAAATGTTCACGCCGTCATAGGTGTGTTCGTCGTTGCCCGACTTGTTGTTGTACGCGACCGACAGCTGCGTGGTCAGCTGATTCGACCAGACCGAGTTCACTTTCGTCTGGAACAGCCCGCCGCCGGTGGAGTTGTAGCTGAAGAGACTGGTATCGAGTTCCCGGTTGCTGGTGTAGAGCGCGCGATCGCGCTGGAAGAACGCGGACACCTCGTGCGCGGTATTCACGCGCGCCGTCACCTTGACAAACGGCTGATTGCTCCTCATGAAGTTGTCGAACGGCACGAAGCCGGGCTCGAACGCCTCGAGGTTGGCGAGGTTGTCGGGCGTGCGGCTGATGCCGTTGGTGAGATCGGCATAGCGGAACGCGCCGAAGAACCACACTTTGTCCTTCTGAATCGGTCCACCGAGCGAGACGTCGCCCTGCTTCACCGACTGAACCGTGGGGATGCCGCCCGGATGGCTGCCGCCGAGCGTGTTATCGCTGTTCCAGTCCCGGAGCTGCAGATCGTAGGTGGCCGACCCCTTGAACCGATTGCCTCCCGACGGCGTGATGATGTTCATCACGACGCCGGTGCCCATCGGCGCCGACGCCTCGACGCCGCCCAGCTTCAGCTCGGAGTCAGCGACGGTGTCGCCGCCGAAGCCGATCGAGTGCGCGGAGGAATCGAGAAACGAGCCGGCCGGAGCGCCTTCGAGTTGGAACACGTGCGAGAAGATCACCGCGCCGTGGAAGTAGTAGGCGCGACGGCCGACGCCGTCGTCGACGTTGCGCGAGTTGACCCCGGGCGCCATGTCGAGCACATCGCTGAACAGGCGCCGCGACGTCACCGGCGCCGCGCGCATCAGTTCGCCCTGGATGTTCAGCGTGCTCGTCGGCTTCGAGGTTTCGATCATCGGCGACTCGCCGGTGACGGTGACGCTCTCCTGGACGGAACTGAGTGTCATCTCGATGTCGACGGTGAACGTGCTGCCGGCACGCATCAGGATGCCTTCGCGCTTGTAGGCGGCGAAGCCGGTCAGATCCGCAGCGATCGTATAAGTGCCGGGCGGAAGGTTGTTCAACCGGTAATAGCCGGCGGTGTCGCTCACCGCGACGACCGGTGCGAGGAGATCGGGGCTCGTTGCTGTGACGGTCACGCCCGGCAGGACGCCGCCCTGCTGGTCGCGAACGTAGCCACGCAGGCTGCCGTCGCCGGTCTGTGCGGCTACAGCGGACGGCAGCAGTGACAGAAGCACAGCGAGAGACACGGTCAGGGCTCGACTCATCTAATCCTCCAGGAGCCGCGCATCACACGAACGCGTGGAGCGCACCCTACTCTCAGGAGGAGCATGCGTCAACGGACAAGAATGTCGGAGATGGGACGGATGGGACGGATGGGACAGACGGGACAGATGAACAGATGGGACACACGGGACAAATGGGACAGATGGGCTGACGCGTAGCCTCGCGACCTGCCTGGTCCACCCGACCACCCGCGGCTTAGCGGAGCCCAACCTTGCGCCGCAGCACTCGGAACCGCGGCTCCTCGTGCAGCGTGTCGAACAGCGGCTCGAGTCCGATGAAAGGCATCAGGTGATGGCGATAGGTGAACGCCTTCTCGAGCCAGTCGAGCGCAGCCGTGCGATCTCCGACGCGCGCGTAGCGCCGTGCCATCGAGAAAGGACCTGAATAGTAGCTGGCCGGCGCGCGCCACACGCTGCCAGGCGCGCGATTGTCCTCTTCCGCCAGCGCCGCCTCCTCCCGCCAGAACGTCAGCCACCCGCCATCGCGGTACGCACGCGCCAGCTGTTCGCCGACGCGGTCCACCCGTCCGGGGACGACGACCTGCGCGAGAAACGCGAGGTACTCGGTCACTGCAGCATCCTGGCGACCGCGATCGGCCTCGGTGCAAGCGAGCCAGAAACGCGCGCTCGTCCACCGAGGATCTTCTTCGAGCGTGCGCCGGAATTGTTCCGCCGCTTCGTCGAAGCGGCGCAGGCTCCGCAGCGCGAATCCGTACCCCGTCTGGTGATCCATGTTCAGCGCGTCGAGCCGCAGGGCGTCCCGCATCGAGGCCAGGCCTGGCTCCACTCGTCCCGACGCATACAGCAACTCGCCGTAGGCGATCAGCGCCTGCGAATCGGTCGGGTTCAGTTCCACGGCCTTGCGAAATTCACGTTCAGCGGCCGCCCAGTCGAACTCGTCGAGAAGGTGAATGCGGCCCTGCACGACGTGCGCGAGCGCCGCATCCGGATCGAGCGCGAGCGCGCGCGCGACAGCGGCGCGCGCCTTCGGGAAGGTCTCCCATCCCGGGCGGCGCGTCCGATCGGGAAACGTGTAGCAATCGGCGAGGTGCGCGTACGCATCGGCCAACGTGGGATCGATGGCAATCGCCTCGGTGAGATGGCGCTCCGCTTCGAGACAGCCGCCAGCCTGCCACCGCCGACTGGCGGAGACACCTTGAAGATACGCGTCGTACGCGTCCGACGCGATCGCGCGAGGCGCAGCCGGCGACGATCGGGCCGTCTTCAGGAGCCACGTCGATCCAGCGACCGCCAGGACGACGACGACCACCACCGCTGCTGTCCGACGGAAACCCGGCGCGCGCGCTGCCGGGTTTTCGTCGACCGGCCGAACCGGCGCGATGAACCGGTGCCCACGTTGCGGAATCGTCTCGATGAAGCGCGGCTCGGACGCCGAGTCACCCAGCGCGTCGCGCAGGCGCTTGACCGCTGCGTTCAGGCTGTGCTCGAAGTCGACGAAGGTGTCGTCGGTCCACAGGCAGGCACGTAACTCGTCACGGGTCACGATCGTTCCAGGCGCCTGGAGCAGCCGGATCAGGATGCGACGCGGCTGCTCTTGAAGCGCGATGGGGACGCCCCTCCGATGAACGTCGCCGGTCCGGAGGCTGACGGTGAATTCGCCGAAGCAGACAGTACGGGATGCTTCGGTCGCTCGAACATGCACGAACGAACCTTTCCTCCAAAAAGTACCGAGCAAGACGCCCGCCAGGCCACGTGACGAACGTTTCATCTGCATGTCGTCCCGCCGTCATCCACAGACGGGCGTCGCGTTCGTATCTTCATCGTGAAGGGAGGATGCCATGTCGAAGCGATCCATCGTCTTCACCACACTGGCGGCAGTGGCGATCATCGCCGCAACAACGCTGGCGGCAGCTGCCGGGCGCGCGCCGGTCCAGGCCTCGCGCATCACGTTCACCGAGGTGACGCGCGTCTGCGGCCACTACCTGGCGGGGGACTACATCGTCGTCCACGACGACAACAAGATGGCGGCCGGCGAACCGTGCACGACGTTCTACCGGATGCGAAAGGGCAAGCCGGCCGTTGCCGAAGTCTCGTTCCGGTGCAGTCCGAAGCAGCGGGCGCCTGTGGCACAGACCACGATTTGGACCGTGCCGACGGTCGGTGTGACGAGCGCAACACAGTCGCTGGACCTGGTCGAGTTCCAGTTGGCCGGTGATCCCGAAGCCCACGTCGTGCCGCCGTTCGACACGCTTGCAGCCGCCCGGTGATGGCCCGGGCTCCGGCCGCTTGAGGCGCGCGTCGGCTGCCGGAAGTCCGGCAGCCGGCGTCGTCTCGCGCAGAAATCGCAACATTTCCGTGCGGCGCACATCTTGGTTTTCGCGCTCGTGGAGGACGTCCATGACCAGAATCGTCTATGTCATCGTGGCACTCGTCTTCGCCTCGGGTGCCGCCAACGCACAGCCGAAGATCGAGAAAGGGCCAATCAAGGCGACGCCGGCCTCGGATGCGCAGAAGATGTTCGACAGCTACTGCGCCGTCTGCCACGGCACGGACGGCAAGGGGAACGGCCCCGCCGCCGCGTCGCTGAAGAAGGCTCCAGCGGATCTGACGAAGATCGCCGAGCGCAACGCCGGCGCGTTTCCGGCCGTCCATGTGAAGCGGTATATAGAAGGAGCTGACGAGGTGCCGGCGCATGGATCCCGGGACATGCCGATCTGGGGCGATCTGTTCTCAGCGCTCGACCGGAATTCTAAAGAGATTCGTATCCAGGCGTTGTCGGACTACTTGAAAGGCATCCAGACGAAGTAACCGGCTGGCGCCGCACGCTCGCGCCGCTCGATCCGCGGGCGCCCGTGCTACGTTCATCGCGATGACCCGTCGCGAACTCTTCGCTGCGGCCTGTGGCTGGACGACTGCGAGCGCGATCCGCGGGCTCGCGCAAGACGCGGGCGGACTGCTTCGCCAGCCTCAGGCGCCCGAACCGGCGTCCGCCGACGCGGATATCACGCTCCGGATCGGCGAGGTGACGCTGGAGCTCGCTCCAAGGCGGACGGTGCGCACGCTCGCCTACAACGGTCAGGTTCCAGGTCCGTTGCTCCGCGCGAAACGATCGCAGCGGCTGAGGGTCGACGTCTGGAACGATGCGGGCGAGGAGGAACTTGTCCACTGGCATGGATTCCACATCCCGCCCGAGGTCGACGGGTCGTACGAGGAAGGCACGCCAGGGGTGCCGGGGAAGGGCGGCCGGCGCCGCTACGTTTTCACCGCGGAGCCCGCCGGCACGCGCTGGTATCACAGCCACACCGCCGCGGGCCGCAATCTCAGGAAGAGCACCTACACCGGTCAGTTCGGGATGTTCATCGTCGAGAGCGCCGATCCGGGTGCGTACGATCTCGAAGTGCCGCTCCTGCTCCACGAATGGGATCCGCATTTCAACTCCGCCGGCGACGTCGAGTTCCGCCTCAGTTCGATCAACGGCAAAATGCTTGGCGCAGGCGACCCGATCCGCGTACGGCAATCGCAGCGCGTGCTCTTCCGCATCGTCAACGCGTCCGCCACGCTGGCGCACCGGCTTGCATTGCCGGGACACCTGTTCGAGGTGATCGCGCTCGACGGCAATCCGGTGCCGACAGCACGAGCGGTCTCAGTCATCGAGCTGGGACCCGGCGAGCGCGTCGACGCGCTGGTGGAGATGAACCGGCCGGGCGTCTGGATTCTCGGCGAGCTGATCGCCGATCAGCGCGCTGCCGGACTCGGAATCGTCGTCGAGTACGCGGGCCAGCCCGGCCCGCCGCGGTGGGAGTCCGCGGGATCGGTCTGGAACTACGGCCTGTTCGGCGCGCGCGAGCCGGCGCCAGAGCCGGACAGCCGAGCGGCGTTCGTCTTCAAATCGGTTGACGATGGGCACCGCTGGACGATCAACGGCAAGTCGTACCCGAAGACGGATCCGATCGTCGTGTCACCAAACAGACGGTACCGCTGGCGCCTCGATAATCAAAGCAGCGAGCCGCACCCGATGCATCTGCATCGTCACGCCTTCGAGATCGTTCGTTTCGATGGACAGCCGATCTCCGGCATCCGCAAGGACGTTGTCGTCGTCCCGGCGTGGAAGCAGGTGGAAATCGACGTCGTGACCGATCAGCCCGGACTATCGCTCTTCCACTGCCATCAGCAGTTCCACATGGACATGGGGTTCATGGCGGTGATGCAGTACGGGAGCTGAGAGGCGTGTGGGACCGATGGGCCCATGGGATGGGTAGGGTAGAACCG
>DATFXR010000766.1:0-42192 GCA_035315685.1 Vicinamibacterales bacterium
GCGGGCTCTGCGTTCTCTGCGGTTGCTTTCACGCAGGGGTCAGTCGCATGCCAGGAGGATTCAGGGGCGAAGCGTCCGTGAAGTACCATCGACACGTGGGCAGAACGCCGGTCCTGCGCGTGGCCGCCCTTGTCGTCGCCACCGGCGCGGTCACCGGCCTCTTCGCGCAGCGGCGTGACGCGTTCTCCGCGTCGCGCGAGCACCCGGCGATTGCCTACGGCGCACGCGAGGGCAGCAATCCCGTCCGCCGGCTGAACGACGCGCTCGTGGCCGGGGAGGCGCGCCTCGAGTTCGACGGCGACAAGGGCCGCGGCTATCTGACGGCGGTCCTCGACGCGCTGCGTGTCGGCGCCGAGTCGCAGGTGCTGGTCTTCTCCGAGACCAGCAATCAGGCGACCCGCATCAACCCCGCGCACCCACGCGCGATCTACTTCAACGATCGCGTCGCTGTGGGCTGGGTCCCTGGCACCGAGATCCTCGAGCTGGCCACGCAGGACGCGGAGCAGGGTGTCGTCTTCTACACCCTCGCCCAGAAAGCCGACGCCGCGCCGCGCTTCACGCATCGAACCGACTGCCTGTTGTGCCATCTCACCTGGGATACGCTCGCTGTTCCGGGCTTCACGACGATCAGCACCTTCCCGATGTCCGACGATCCGAACGCGTATGCCGACGGCGTGGTCGTGGATCACCGCACGCCGATCGCCGACCGGTGGGGCGGCTGGTACGTCACCGGCCGCCTCGTGCCGTCGCGTCACATGGGCAATGTGCCGGTGATCAGGCCGGCGGCGACGCTGTCGAAGACGCGGCTGCCGGCGCCGAAGCTCGAATCGGTGGCGCCCCTGCTCGAGTCGCCGGACGTGTATCCGTCGCGGCACAGCGACATCGCCGCGCTGATGGTGCTGAATCACCAGACGCAGGCGACGAACCTGCTGACGTGGGTCGGTTGGGAGACGCGCGTCGCGCTTGCGGACAAGACGCAGTTCGATCGGGTCGATGAAGCGATTCGGGAGCTGGTCGACTACTTCTTGTTCGTCGACGAGGCGCCGATCGGATCGCCGATGGCGGGTGCGTCGGGGTTTGCCGAGCGGTTCGCCGGGCTCGGCCCGCGTGACGGCGCCGGGCGCTCGCTGCGGCAGCTCGATCTGATCACGCGGCTGATGCGCTATCCGTGCAGCTACATGATCTACAGCGAGGCGTTCGACGCTCTGCCGTCGGTGGCGCGCGAGCGCATCTACGACCGCCTGTGGAAGGTCCTTTCGGGACAGGACCCCGACCGCCGATACGCCGGGCTGACGGCGGGCGACCGACGCGACGTGATTGAGATCCTGCGCGCCACACGGCCGGGGTTGCCGGAGTACTTTCAGCTGCGGTAGCTGGGGACTGGAAGCTGGGGGCTGGCGGCTGGGGACTGGAAGCTGGGGTTGGGAAACCGACTCGGGTTCTTCCAGCTTCCAGCTCCCAGTCCCCAGCCCCTTGCGATCTCTGCCAAAAGGCGTATTATGAAACCCTTACCCGTGGTCGGCGTGGTCCTGATGATTCCCCGGAGGAGTCCAGATGATTACGCTTGCTGAGCCCATCGACCTCGACACGTTGCGAATCAGGCACGAGTTCATCTCGTCACCTGCGCTCAGTGCCTCGGTAGAGAAAGTCGCCGCGCAGTTTCACATCGGCTCCCGCCACGCGCGCGTCGCGCTGGAGTCGCTTGCCGCCGAGGGGTTCCTGACCCGCACGCCGGACGGTCGCTACGTGCACGTCGCCGCCGCGGCGTCGAAGCAAGCCTGATCGCCCCGCCTCGCGCGCCTCATGTCACGCGTCAGGCTGTCGTTGCGGTGCGTCTGCGTGCGCCGCAGCCGTTGCGTCACGGCCTCCGATGACATACATCTAGAACGATGACCGACGCGCCGGCCGATCCGATTGCCCATTTCTCGACGTTGTTCGAGCGTGCCGCCGAAACGTTGCTCGAGCCCGAAGCGATGGTGCTCTCGACGACGGATGCGGACGGCCGCCCGTCCGGACGATACGTGTTGATGAAGAAGGCGGACGCGCGCGGCTTCGTGTTCTTCACGAACCTGGGGAGCCGCAAGGCGCGCGCGCTCGGGGCGAATCCGCTCGCCGCGCTGACGTTCTATTGGCCGCCGGACACCCAGGTGCGCATCGAAGGCGTGGTCGAGGGGGTCAGCGACGCGGAGGCCGACGAGTATTTCGCGACCCGGCCGCGTGAGTTTCAGATTGGCGCGTGGGCGTCGGCGCAGAGCGACGCGCTCGAGTCACGCGCCGCGCTCGACGCGCGCGTACACGACGCGGCGGCGAGGTTCGGCGAAGCGGCCATTGCGCGGCCGCCGTTCTGGAGCGGCTATCGTGTGGTGCCCGATCGGATCGAATTCTGGACCCGCGATCCGCACCGCCTGCACGACCGCGTCCTGTACGAGCGGCGAGACGGCGGCTGGATCAGGTCGTTTCTGTTTCCGTAGCGCGAGAGTCACGGTCCGGCTGTAGCCGGACACTACCGCGATCGCGCGCGAGGTCACGGTCCGGCTGAAGCCCGACACTACGCGATCGTCGCGCGGGATCACGGCCCGACCTGCCTGGCCCACCCGACCTGCCTGACCTACCCGACCCTAGCGCACGATGATCGGCGACTGTGCATCGTGCATGAAGAGGCGCGAGCGCTCGGAGCCGTCCGTTCGCGCGACGTAGACGTCGGCGGATCCGAGGTGCGGCATCGCATAGAGGACGTGCTCGTTGTCGAGCCACTCGGCCTGGTCGTCCACGAACGTGGTCGCTGCCGTCGGCCGCTCCTGCAGTGTCGCGACGTCGAGCGCATAGTAGCGCCAGCCATCGGGCCGCGGGTCCACCTTCTTCTTGAACACGATCGTCCGGCCGTCGGGGGACAGGGACGGACACTCGACGCCGTCGCGCAGCACCGTGAACTGGCGCTTCGCGATATCGCCGCGGACCAGATGCGCGACGCCGCCAGTGCGAAGCGTCGCATAGAACGTGTTGTGGTCGGGCGCGAAGGTCACACCCCAGTAGTTGAAGTCGGCGGCGTGAAAACGTTTGCCGTCGCGGAACGCGGTGAACCGTTCGAGGTCGGCGATCACCTGTCCATCGCTCATGTCGATGAGGATCGTCTTGGTCGAAAATGTGGTGGCGGCGTAGCTGTGCTGCTGTCCAGGTCCTGAGAGGAACACGGTCGCCGCGCCGAGGCGGCCGTCTGCTGAGACGCGCGTGCGGCTGGGCGATCCGTCCAGCGGGATCGTCGCGAACGGCTTGAACTGCCTGTCGAACAGAATCGCGCGGTAGGTGTTCGTCACGCCGCGGTCCGCAGACAGGCAGATGCCGCGATCGGCCGCGAACGACACACGCTCGCACGAGAGAGCCGCCGTCGCGCGCGGTCCGTCGGCGGCGTCGAGCAGCGCAATCCCCAGCTTTCCGTAGTCGTCGTCGATGTGCGTGTGCCGGAAGAGCAGATGCGGCGGCGTGGAGAAGGCGAGGACGGCGCTGCCGTGCGCGGGAAGATTCGCTGCCGGTGCGGGAGTCGCGGCCGCCGCCGGCGTCGAAGCCAGCGACGCGCGGTAGACGACGAACACGCCTCCGGCGATCGCGATCGCGGCCGGCACCGTCGCGTAGACGAGCACCCGTCTGAGCCGAGGCTGCAGCCACCTGACTCCTGCGGCCGCCGACGCGAGGACCAGCAGCGCCAGGTTCAGGCGCTGGCCGAACTCGCTGTCGGGTCCGTACGGCTCGGTGGCCGCATGGAGCGCGGCGCTCCATGGCAGGATACGCGCTTCAGCGGCCTCGTGTAACCCATAAAAGCCGACCTGCGCCGCGAAGCCGATCGCAAACGTCCGAATCGCGGCACGGACGCTGGCCGCGTCCACGCGACTGCCGATCGCCGCGCACGCCACGCTGGTCGCCAGGGCGGCAAGCGCGCCGGCGATCGTCAGCATGCCGGGACCGCCGGGCCGCACGTCGAACCCCGTCGCACTGAGGACGGTGAAGATTTCCATCGTCTGGCGGGTGATGATCATCGTCGTCGTCGCCGTGACGGTGAGACCGACGAGCGGACCCGACGTGACGCTCGCACGCGCAGCGTCAGGCCGATCTGTGAAAACGAGCGTGGCGAACCAGACGGCGAGCGCGAGGCTCATCGTCGCCAGCGCCGCTTCCCACTGGGCCTGCTGCTGCGCGCGCGCGAAGAGAAGGCCGGCGACGATCGTGGCCGGGACGGCGGCGGCGATCCCGTAGGTCACCGCCTTCACAAGCGAGACGCGTCCAGAGGTACGAAGCCAGAGGATGAGGACGGCGACCGGAACGAAGGCCTGGAGGCCCTGCGCGGCCGCCCGCGTAAACAGGTATGTCATTGCCGGGGATCAGAGCAAATCCGCGGCCCGCCAAACCGGGCGATTTGGCGCTGTCGACGTCGAAAGTCTGCCGGACGCGGGATTTTTGTCCGCTTTGTCCGGCCCAGGGCCGACAAAAGTCGGCGGCGTATCTAGCGCGGGCCGCCGTGCGCAGGCTGAATCGAGATCCAGACGCCGCCTTCGTCGTCGCAGCGAATCACCAGCGCCTCGTCACGCCGTGCAAGCGCAGGCACGATGGTGTAGGTGAGACTTCCCTCGACTGCCCGAATCGTCGGCGCTGCGCCGGGTCGAAGATCGGCTTTTCGTCTCATGCCGATCTAAGGGAGGCAACAACAGTACCAGTGACCGGCGTGAGGAAGAGAGAAGGAAGGCGGAAAAGAAAGACGACGGCCGGTAAAAGTCGAGACCGATTCAGATAATAATCTTCGGATTGGGTGACCGTGCGCGCCGAGGCCGGTGTGGCTGCCGGCGGCACTTGCAGGATGCTGAAAAACGGATCCTGGATGGCTGAGGGCTAATGGCTAATGGCGAGAGCACGCGTATTTCAGCCATCAGCCATCAGCCCTTAGCCATCAGGCCGTCTGCTAGGTGTCGTCGAGCCAGCCGTTGATCACCGCGTAGCGGACGACGTCGGTGCGGCCGCGCAAACCCAGCTTGCGCATCGCGTTCGCTTTGTGGACTTCGACGGTCTTGACGCTGATGTTCAGCGTCGCGGCGATGTCCTTGTTGCTGTGACCGGCGGCGATCAGGCGCAGGACTCCGACTTCGCGCTCCGTGGCCCGCGGCGTTGTCGCGCGCCGCCGCGGATCGTGCGAGACGTCGGCCGGCTGCAGCGCCGGATCGAAGTAGCGACCGCCTCCCGCCGCGATCCGAATCGCGTGCACGAGCTCGTGCGACGCGCTCTGCTTCAGCACGTACCCCGACGCGCCGGCCTCGATCAGCTCCTGCACGTACGCATGGTCGTCGTGCCGCGTGAGCGCGACGATCGCCGCCAGCGTGCCCGACTTCTTCAGCGCACGCGCCGCGGACAGCCCGCTCTTCACCGGCATCGACAGATCGAGGACGATCACCTGGGGCTCGAGCGTGGCGGCGGCCCTGATGACGGCACTGCCGTCGCCGACCTCCGCGACGACCCGCATGTCGGGCTGCGCGTCGATGAGGAGCCGCAGCCCCTCACGCACGGTTTCGTGATCCTCGGCGAGGAGAACGCGAATCACTGTCGACACGTGAGTCTAGCTCACGCCCCCCCCGGGGCTTCGCCGCCGACCGCGCAGCGTACGAATACGGAGGTCCCCTTACCGACGGTCGACTCGATCTGAACGCTCGCCCCGACGAGCCCGGCCCGTTCCCGCATACCCACCACGCCGAGCCCGCCGCCGTTCTGGCCGGCCTCAGCGGCGTCGAAGCCGATCCCGTCGTCCTCGACGATGAGGACCACGTGACCGTCGTTGGCGGCGAGCAGCACATCGACGCGGCTCGCGTGCGCGTGCTTGGCGACGTTGTTCAACGCCTCCTGGGCGATGCGGTAGAAGGCGAGCTCGGTGCCCGGCGCCAGCTGTCCGGATTCGAACCCACGCAGGTGAAATTCGGCCGGCACGCCGACGTGCAGGGACCACTCAGTGATGAACCGCGGCAGGGCGGCGACGAGGCCGAGCTCGTCGAGGGCAGCCGGCCGGAGCTCCCAGGCGAGGAAGTCGACGTCTTTGCCGATCTGTCGGGTCAGCGACAACGCTTCGTCGACGTCGCCGTTGCTCGACGGTGCGCCGCTCTTCGTGAGATGGCGTTCCAGCGCCAGCCGCAAAGCGGTGAGCTGCTGGCCGAGATGATCGTGCAGATCGCCGGCGATGCGGCGGCGTTCCTCCTCCTGGGCGTCGACGACGCGGTGGAGCAGGTTGGTGACGATCTCCTTCGCCGCCGCGTGGCTCTTGGTCTCGCTTTCGAGCTCCGCGGTCCTGGTGCGGACGCGAACCTCGAGATCGGCGCGGGCGCGCTCGACCGCGTCCGCCGACTGGCGCTGCACCGTGAGATCGCGGGCGATCTTCGCGAAGCCCATGCCACCGGCGCCGAGCCGCCGCATCACGCCGCTGCAGAAGAAGCGCGTCCCGTTCTTGCGGACGTGACTGCGTTCGTCGGCGGCGCGGCCGTTCCGGCGGGCCTCCTCCATCTCTCTCGCCGGCGCGCCGTACGCGCGATCCTCTGGTGTGAACAGGACCTCGACATTCGATCCGATGATCTCGTCGGCGGTATAGCCGAACATGCGCTCCGCGCCGGCGTTCCATGAATCGACGATACCCTCCTCGGTCACGGTGAAGATCGCGTAGTCGAGCGCGCTGTCGATCAGCATGCGCAGACGCTCTTCGCTCTGGCGGACGCGGGTCTCGGCGCCGCGCCGCTGGGTGATGTCCTGGAAGGTGATCACCACGCCGTCGATGTGGTTGTCGGCGGTGCGGTAGGGCAGCAACCGCATCAGGTGCCAGAGGCGGTCGTCGGTCTGCACCTCGCGCTCGATCGTCTGCAGCCTGGCGAGGACCGCCTCGACGTCCTTGTAGATCCCGTCGTAGTGCAGTCGGCTGGTGATGTCGGTGAGCGGCCGCCCGGTGTCGGTCTCGAGCAGGTTGAAGATTGTGCGCGCACGAGGCGTCGAGAACTTCACGCGCATCGCGCGATCGAGAAAGATGGTGCCTATGTCGGTGGCGTTGATGAAGTTCTGGAAGTCGTTGTTGGTCAGCCCCAGCTCTTCGATCTTGATCTTGAGCTCCTGGTTCACGGTGGTCAGTTCTTCGTTGACCGACTGCAGTTCTTCCTTGCTGGTCTCGAGCTCCTCGGCGGCGGAACGGAGCTCTTCGTTCATCGCCTGCAGTTCTTCGTTCGCCGCCTTGGCTTCCTCGACCTGGGTCTCGTACTGCTCGATGGTCGTGCGCAACTGCGAGCGCACCCGTGCGAGCTCCTCTTCGAGCTGCACGGTGAGCGGCTCCGCCGGGCTGGTGAGCGTCACCGATGGTTCCGCCGGCTCGGCGATCAGGTTTCCCTCGGAGAACATCACCAGAAAGAATCCGCGGGCCGGATCACCGTCGCGCAGCACCGGCCGTACCGTGATATCGATCCGGTGCTGCCCGTCCTCCAGCGGAACGAGCACGTTGCGGACCTCGACAGTCGTGCGGTCTTTCGCGGCCTGGTGCAGGGCGGTCCGCAGATCGGGACGCATCTCCGCCCGGACCAGCGTCAGCAGGTCGCGCGACGGTTCGCCGCCGCGAATCTGGAGGAACCGGCCGGCGCGATCGGACATATGGACGACGTTGTGGTCCTCGGTGACGATCACCGACGGCGGCGCGTACTGCTCGAGCAGACGCTGATGGAGATCGGCTGGCGAGATTTTTTCGGGCGGGCGCTGTTCGGGCGAGCGGGCCGGCAGCTTCGGCACGGTGATCGGCGTGTCGATGTGCGGGATCGTCAGCCGGCTGGTGACCGTGCGGCTCTCGTAGACGTGTGCGTTGGCATCGATCCGCAGGAACAGGTCGTTGGTGCCATCCGGCGATTCGGAGGTGCCGAGGAACAGATACCCGCCGGGCCGCAGCGCGAAATGGAACGTCTCGACGACGCGCTCCTGGACCGATCGGTTCAGATAAATCAGCAGGTTGCGGCACGAGATCAGATCGAGGTGCGAGAACGGCGGATCCTTCAGGAGGTTGTGGTGCGCGAAGAGGACGATTTCCCGCAGGTCCCGCTTGATCCGGTAGCCATCGGTCCCGCGGTGAAAGAAGCGCTGCAGCCGCTCCTCGGAGACGTCGGCGATCTCCGCCTCGCTGTAGAGACCCTCGCGCGCCGTGCTGATCGCGCGCTCGTCGAGATCGGTCGCGAACACCTGGATCGACGGCTGATCGAGCGCGATCGCCGCATATTCCGCCAGCAGCATCGCGATCGAATACGCTTCTTCGCCGGTCGCGCATCCCGGCACCCAGACGCGGATCTGGTCGGCGTTGGCCTTGTTCATGAACAGCCGGGGCACGATCCGCTGTTCGAGCGCCGACCACGCGATCGGATCGCGGAAGAAGTTGGTGACGCTGATCAGGAGCTCCTTCATCAGCAGCACGGCTTCGTCGGGTGACTGGCGCATCAAGCGCGCGTAGTGGCCGATCGACGGCACGTTGCGCAGGGCCATCCGGCGCTCGATCCGCCGGTTGAGCGTGGCGCGCTTGTAGTTGGAGAAGTCGTGGCCGGTGCGCACCCGCAGCAGCGTCAGCACCTCGCGCATCGACTCGGGATCGTCGGTGGTCTCGGCATCCTGCGCCGACGTGGTCTGCTCCCGGCGCACCTGTTCGAGATAGGCCGCGATCTTCTCGGGCATCTCGGCGACCGGCAGCACCAGATCGACGAGCCCGGTCGCAATCGCGTTGCGCGGCATGTCGGTGTACTCGGCTTCGCTCGGCTCCTGCGCGATGACCAGCCCGCCGTACTCCTTGATCCGCTTCAGGCCGGCCGATCCGTTCGGCCCCGTGCCGGACATCACGACGCACACCGAACGGCTGCCGTGTGAATCGGCCAGCGCGCGGAAGAACACGTCGACCGGCGCGCGCCGCTGCTCCGGCCGGGTGATCTCGGAGATGATCAGCGTGCCGTCGGCGATTTCCAGGCTCTTGTTGGGCGGGACGACGTAGACGTGATCGGGCGTGATCGGCGTGGCCGCCGTCACCTGGCTCACCGGCATCGGCGCCGTGGTCTGCAGCACTTCCGCGAGCTTGCTGTCGTGATCGGGAGACAGGTGCAGGATGACGACGTAGGCGATGCCGCTGTCCGGCGCGACGTGCGAGAAAAACTCCTTCAGCGCCTTGATGCCGCCGGCCGACGCGCCAATCCCGACGACGAGCAGCAGTCGATCCTCCGGTCGCGCATCAGTTGCCGACTCTTCCATCACTTCAGCCATAACTTGCCTGCCTTGATAGGCGTAGTATAGGCATACCGTGACGCGTTCGAAACATATTGTCGTCATCGGCGCGTCGGCGGGCGGGATCGAGGCGCTTCGCGCGCTGGTCGCGGCGCTCGACGAGGAATTCCCCGCGCCAATCTGCGTCGTGCTCCACTCGGCGCCGGAGGCGCCCGGGGTGCTCGACGCCATTCTCACGCGCGCCGGCAGGTTGCCGGCGACCAAT
This sequence comes from Vicinamibacterales bacterium, assembly GCA_035315685.1. GTDB lineage: Bacteria > Acidobacteriota > Vicinamibacteria > Vicinamibacterales > CAVVIG01 > QHWK01. The sequence goes on from DATFXR010000766.1 coordinate 9,512, forward strand.
GCGGCCAACGGCGAACGGCTGCAACCGGGTCACATCTACGTCGCGCCGCCCGACTTTCACCTCGTCGTGGAGCCCGGCCTGGTGCGCGTGACGAAGGGGCCTCGCGAGAACCGGTTCCGTCCGGCCATCGACCCGCTGTTCCGGTCGGCAGCGCAGGTCTACGGCCCCGGCGCGATCGGCGTCATCCTCACCGGCAGTCTCGACGACGGCACCGACGGCCTGTGGGCGATCAAGCAACTCGGCGGCTGCGCCATCGTCCAGGATCCGCTCGAGGCGCTGTTTCCGTCGATGCCGCAGAACGCGATCGATCACGTCAACGTCGATTACATCCTGCCGCTGGCTGAGATTGCGCCGATGCTCGCGCGGCTGACGTCGGTTCCGGTGGAGCCCGTCGCGGCTGCGAGAGTCACCGACGTGCTGCGGGTCGAGGTCAAGATCGCCATGGAGGAGAATCCCATCGACGCCGGCCTCGAGCGGATCGGCACACCGTCGAACTTCTCGTGCCCGGAGTGCCACGGCGTCCTGCTGGAGCTGAAAGAGGGAACGCGCACGAAGTTCCGCTGCCATACCGGCCACGCGTACTCGATCGCCAGCCTGCTCGCCGCCGTCGGCGAAGGCATCGAGGATTCGATGTGGACCGCCGTGCGGGCGCTCGAGGAGGGACATCTGCTGATGACCCGGATGGCCGAGCACTTCAAGGTGAGCCATGACAGCGCCTACGCCGAGCAGCTGTTCGATCGCGCGAACGAAGCGCGGCAGCAGTCGGATGTGATTCGGCAGCTCGTGATGCAGCGCGAGCCGCTCTCGGAGTCCAACAAGTCGCAGGCGTGATCGTGGCGGTCAGCCTGGACCTACGGGTTTATCCCGATAGCGCAGAACGCCGTGGCGTCGGATAGTGATCGCGCTATGAGTCCGACCGCCTGCCCGCCGTTGCTCGGCCGCGACGCCGCAATTCGCAGATCGATTGCAACCGGGAACAATCTGGTGCGTCAGGCACAGCGGCGCCTCGACGGGGCCAGGCAGCAGGTCCTTCGCGCCGACGCGATCGTCCGTCGCATTCGCGTGTATCTCGAACAGTGCGACGCGAGGGAACCGGACGATGCGACCGACGATCCGTTGTTGACGCCGGCACTCGACGACCTCTCTCGATAAACCGCACGGTCTCCGGTCGGAGGCACTCAATCGTGATACGCGTGCTGCTCGCCGACGATCACGAGACCGTTCGGCATGGCCTCAAGCTGCTGATCGAAAGTCAGGCCGACATGGAAGTCGTCGGCGAGGCGGCGACCGGCCGCCGCGCCGTCCAGGAGGCGCGGACGCTCCATCCAACGGTGATCGTGCTCGACATCGCGATGCCCGACGTGAACGGGCTCGATGCGGCGCGCGAGATCGCGGTAGTCGCACCCGAGGTGGCGATCGTCGCCTTGACCCGCTACAACGAAGAAGCCTACGTTCAGGCGTTGTTCGGCGCGGGCGCGTGCGCATACGTCCTGAAGCAGAGTGCATCGGTCGAGTTGCTGAACGCCGTCCGCGCAGCCGCCCAAGGTCGGCGTTATCTCGATGGCGCGCTGAGCGAGCGCGTGGCCGACGCCTTCGTCGCCCGCCATACCGACGAGAAGCCGAAGCGAATCAGCGAGCGCGAGGAGGAAGTGCTCAGGCTGATCGCGATCGGATTCAGCAACAAGGAAATCGCCGACCAGCTCGACCTCAGCGTCAAGACGGTCGAGGTCCACAAAGCTAACGCTACGCGCAAGCTGGACTTGCGGGGACGAGTCGACATCGTGCGGTACGCCGTCCGCCAGGGCTGGCTGACCGACGCGTAGGGGCGTTCCCCAATCCGCCCTCGGGAATTTGCCAATGGCCCCCGGGTCGAGCCGGTGCCATGCTGGCGGTTCGATGTCGTCCGATTACCCTCAATCCGCACAGCCCTGGAGCGGATCACGCGTCGCCGACTTCTGTCCGACGTGCGACGGACCGCTGACGTTTCGCGATACTGTTGCCCGCCGCCGCAGAGCCGACGTCAGCGAGGAACACTGGCATCGATACGAATGCCCGACGTGTGGCTTCTACGAAGTGCGAGTCGTCCGTGGAACCGACGGTTTGTAGCCTGTGCAGAACTGCGCAGATTCCCTAGAGCTGTTCGCAGTACTCCCGACTAGTCGACGGGAGGGACGGCTGTCAGATTGATCCCGCGTGGTCGCCGGGCGCGGCGCGGAGTTTACTGACGACCGCGCGTCGCGTCCGCCTCATGCGGATCGAAGGCTACCTCGATTCGCCCGCGGATGTCGGGCGCATCGGGAGGAGCGAATTCGATCCGGACGATTCGGCCGCAGGCCCGGCAGGTGGTGGTCACGTGACGGTCGCTGGTCCACTGCGATGCGATCTCGTGGCTGCCACAGATCACGCACGACTTAACCGCGTTCGCCACGTCGGCGGCACTTTATCACGCCGCTGATGCCCGGAGACGTTGCCGCGGCGCCGCGCGCCGCCCAAAAGGGACCCCATGGAGCATCCCGCCCCGCCTCACCGGTCGTCGTCGAGCACGCTTCGTGTGCTCGTCGCGGAGCCCGATGCGGCGGCGCGGCGCGTCTACGTCGAGGCGCTGCGCCCGCTCGGATGCGATGCGATCGAAGTCGCCGATGGGCGCGAGGCGCTCGTCGAGGCGCTGGTGCGCCGGCCGTCGGTGATCGTGATCGAAAGCCGGTTGCCGCTGGTCAATGGCCCCGCGCTCTGCGAGATTCTGCGGCGCGATTCGCTGACGTCCACCGTGCCAATCGTGGCGATGGCCCCCGACGGCGGCGCGGCCGATGTCGAGCGAGTGAGGCGCGCCGGCGCGACGTCGGTGCTGGTCAAGCCGGTCGCAGCCGACACGCTGGCGCAGGAAGTCCGCCGCCTCTGTGAATTGGGAACCGTCGTGCATCCGTTCATCACGTCAGTGCCGATCGAGACGTCAATCCCCGCGTCCCGTAAGCGGATTGCGAACTCGAAAGCGCACATGCGGTGCACGACCACGAATCCTCCGGAACTGCCTCCGGCGCTGCGCTGTCCGTCCTGCGATGGCCCGCTGATGTACGAGCGAAGCCACCTCGGTGGCGTCAATGACCGGCAGCCGGAGCAGTGGGATGACTACCTGTGCCCCGCGTGCGGCACGTTCGAGTATCGGCATCGCACGCGACGCCTGCGCGAGCTGATGCCGCGCTGATCGAATCGAGGGACCTGCGATGGCCAACGAGCAGTTGATCCACGACTGGCTCTGCAGGATTCAGTCGGAATTCTTCGAGATGCCCGGCTTGCGCCTGACGAAACCGCAGGCGCGGCGCCTCTGGTCGCTCGATCCGCAGTTCTGCGACAACCTGCTCGACACGCTGGTGTCGACGCACGTCCTCGAAAGAGGCCCGCACGACGTCTACGTCCTGGCCGGCCGCACCGAACGCCGCTCCGCGTGACACGTTAACCACAGAGAACTCAGAGATCGCAGAGAAACCCTGTACAGATAACTCTGCGTACTCTGCGGACTCCGCGGTTTCGCTCTGCTGCTCGCGAGATTCGTGCGCAACACCCGCTAATCGAGCTCGAAGGCCAGGAAGATGATCTGTCCGTTGCGTTCGATCTGCAGCACTACCGGGCTGTGCGGCGTGAGCGCGCCGGCGGCGGCCCGCAGTTCGGCGACCGATCCGATGGGCGCGCCGTTGATCGCGTAGATCGTGTCGCCGGCGGAAAGGCCGGTGTCGGCGGAGTCGGTCGTGTCCGGCGTGCGGCCGACGACGATCACGCCCGACGGCGTTCGCAGCGCGGTCGTCATCCCCGCCGTATCGGGAGTCAGGTCGACGCCGAGAATCCCGAGCTGCGGCACCAGGCTCCGCTGCGGATCGATCAGATCGGTGAGCCGGTCGAAGTCGTGCGCGCGTTCGATCACCGCGACGTCGGTCGTGAAATCGCCGTCCGCGCGGCGGACCTTGAAGCGCACGACGTCGCCGGCGCTGCGCGTGAACAGGAGAAAGGCGAGCCGCGGCACGCTCGCGATCGGCTCATCGTCGACCGCGATCACGACGTCTTGCATCTGCAGCCCGGCGCGGGCGGCGGGGCTGCCCGGTTGGACGTCCGAGATCATGGCGCCCCAGTCCTGCGGCAGGCTCAAGCCGGCGGCCAGCGTCGGCGTGATCGTCTGCAGCAGGATGCCGATCTCGCCGCGATGCAGATGTCCGAAGCGCCGCAGCTTCTGATAGGCCATGCCGACGAGCGCGCTCGGAATGGCGAATCCGGGGCCCTGGCTGCCGTCCGTATCGGACAGGATGAACGTGTTGATGCCGACGATCCGCCCGTCGACGTCGACGAGCGGACCGCCGCTGTTGCCGTGATTGATCGGCGCATCGGTCTGCACATAGACGAGCGGGTTGTCCACGTCCGGCTGTCGCGCCACCGCGCTCACCACGCCCATCGTCACCGAGTTCCTCAGTCCTTCGGGGCTGCCGAACGCGAACACCAGTTGACCCTGGCGGACCGCGTCGTAGTCCGCGAGCGGCAGCGGCGGCGGGGACACGGCGTCGTCCACCTTGAGGAGCGCGAGATCGAGCTCCTTCGCGATGCCGACGATCGTTGCCTCGACGCGCCGGCCGTGCGAGGCGAGGTGCGCCGCCGCGCCGCCAGCTTCGTCCCGCCCCGTCAACACGACTTCGACGCGCCGCGCGTTGTCGACGACGTGCGCGTTGGTCATGATGTAGCCGCCGGTGTCGACGACGACGCCCGAGCCCATGCTGCGCTGGCGGCCGATCACGAGATCGGTGTCGCCGCGATCGCTGCGCTGCACCGGTCCATAACTCGTGACGAGGACCTGCACGACGCTGTGTGACACGCGCTGAACCAGCGCCGCGACCGAGCCGTTGAGCAGGTGCAGGGGATCGCGGTCGGCCGGTGTCTGGGCGCGTGCCGGCTGCGCGGCGAGGGGCGTCAGAGCGATGATGAGGAGGGCAATCCGGATGCGGGGCGTGGTCTGCGGCATATCTCTCCCGTCGGCGGATGAGGCGCTGGCGCTGCGCTTGCAGTTCTCTCCGCGTCTTCGTTGTTGGACGCTGGAAACGTGACAGGAATGTGGCGACGGTTTGACATTCCGGCGCGAGGCGAGCGTCCTCTTCCGGCTTCAGGTGTCTGATGCATGGGACAGCGTGACGAACACAGACGGATCAGCCGGCGCGGCCGCCCGCAGGATCCTCATCGTGGAGGACGAAGCGCCGATTCGCGAGCTGCTGCGGCTGCACCTGTCGCTCGCCGGTTTCGCGGTCGACGAGATCAGTGACGGCGCGCAGGCACTGGATCGACTCCGCGCGGAACGCTACGACCTCGTCGTGCTCGATCTGATGTTGCCCGGCCTCGACGGCATCACGCTCTGCCGCGCGGCTCGCGCGCAGGGCCCGAACGTGCCGACGCCGATCCTGATGGTCACGGCGCGCGACACCGAGTCGGACAAGGTGCTCGGCCTCGAGAGCGGCGCCGACGACTACCTCGCGAAGCCGTTCGGGATTCGCGAGCTGCTCGCGCGGGTCGGCGCGATTCTCCGCCGCAGCGACCGCGCGGAGCGCGCCGGTGATCCGTCGAAGCGAGTGCAGTCGCGCCACGTCGCGCTGGACGCCGATCGGCGGCAGGCACTCGTGCGCGGCACGGCGGTCGAGCTGACGAAGCAGGAATTCGACCTGCTGTACCTGCTTGCGTCGCGCCCGGGGATCGTGTTCAGCCGCGCCGCCTTGCTGTCGAAGGTCTGGAGCGACGATGTCTACGTGACCGAGCGGACGGTCGACACGGTGATCAGCCGGCTGCGCCGGAAAGTCGAGCGCGATGGCCAGGATCCCGAGATGATCCTGACCGCCTGGGGCGTCGGCTACAAATTCGTGGACACGGACTGAGCGACCTGATCGTCGGCCGGTTGTGGCAGTGTGACGGTGAACACGGTCTTGCCCGGCCGACTCGCGACCGCGATCGTACCCTGATGTCGATCGACGATCGCCCTGGCGATCGACAGCCCGAGTCCGCTGCGCGCCGACGTGCTGGCGCGAGCCGCGTCCACCTTGTAGAACCGCTCGAACACGAACCGCAGGTGCTCGGGAGCAATCCCTTCGCCTGAGTCCTCGACCTGGATGACGGCCGAGGCATTGTCGAGGTGCGCCGACAGCCGAATCGATCCGCCCGACGGCGTGTGGCGCAGGGCGTTTGCGGTCAGGTTTTCGATCACCTGTTCGAGGCGTTCCGGATCCGCGACGATCTGATCGGCGGTGTCCGGTACCGACGAATCCACGTCGACGCGGCGCACCTGTGCTTCGCGCTCGTGGCGCTGCACCACGTGCGCGAACAGGCGCCGGAGCGAGAACAGCCGCACGGCGAGTGCGCCGAAGTCGTTCTCGAGGCGCGCGAGGTCGAGCAGGTCCTGCACGATCCGATCGAGCCGCAGCGTCTCGCGCTCGATCGTCGCCAGGTAGCGATCGCGCGTGGCGGCGTCGAGCTCGACGCCGGCCATGCGGAGCGTTTCCAGGTAGCCGCGCATCGCGGTGAGTGGCGTTTTCAGTTCGTGGGACACATCTGCGAGCATCTGCCGCCGCAGCCGATCGGATGTCCGCAGGGCTTCGCTTCTCGTCGTCAACTCGCTGGCCATCCGGTTGAAGGCCCGCGCGACGCGCGCGATCTCGTCGCCGCCAATCTCCGGCGCACGTGCCGACAGGTCGCCCGAGCCAAGCCGTTCCGTCGCGCGCTCCAGACTGTGGAGCTTCCGCCGCGCGGGCGCAAAGATGAATGCCGCCGCGATCGTCGTGCCGACGACGAGGACGATCGTTCCAGGCAGCGACAGGATCCGGGTCAGATCGCGAACCAGCGGACTGCCGGGCGCCATCGGCGGCAGGATCACCATGCCGCGCAGCTCGCCGCTGACCTGAATCGGCGCCGTGACGGACGGCGGGCCTTCGATGCGCGGCTCGTTGGCGGCGTCGAAGGTCCGGCCGTCGAGCGCCGCTTCGATCGAGACGCGCACGGCGTCCGACAGGTCGCCGGCGCCGTTCGACGCGACGCGGCCGCCTTTCAGCATCACGAACAGCGGCCGCGCGCCCTTGTACTGGCTGCGCAGGTAGGCGTCGACGTCGAGGTGCGGGTCGTCAGCGAGCGCCGAGCCGACGTCGGCGGCGAGGATGGCGGCGAGGTTGTTCGGCGGCCGGCCGGGAAACGCCGGCGCCGCCGTGCGCGCGACCATCAGCCCGAAGATCGCGTTCTGCGCGAGCACGACCGCGACGACGAACACGACGAACACGAAGCCGATGCGGAAGTAGAAGCTGCGGTACCAGCGCACCGCCGGCATCGGTTCTGACGCGGCCATGCCGCCATTATGCGGCTCGGGCGGTGTGCGAAACGACGCGCGCACTCTTTTCAAGACTCCGACACATGGCTGACACATTTCGGGGCTGGCTCTGGGGGCTAGGGACTGGACTTCGTACCGCGAAGGCTTTACAGCGTTCCCCGTTTCCCTGTGCCACGTAGTGTCCGGCTCTAGCCGGACTTCTCAGGAGTCCGCCTGAAGGCGGACACTACTGACACATTTCGGCTCCCCAGTTTTCGCGGTGACGACCAGTCGACACCCATCGGTCCGCCACGATCCTTTCAAGAGGCGCCAACACTTCTGTGACAGTCACTCGTCAGACTGAATCGGTCATGCACACACACAAGATCGGACGGCGCGAAGCACTCAGCTTGATCGGCGCGGCGGGCGCGGCGGCAGCATTCGGCTGCAGCAACTCGGTCACCTCGCCATCGAGCTCGACGACCACGACAGATCCGACCTCCACCAACACGGCCTGTGCGGTGACTCCCAGCGAGACCGCCGGCCCGTTCCCGTCGGTCACGAGCCTGTTCCGCAGCGACATTCGTGAAGATCGTCAGGGCGTCCCGTTGACGCTCACCATCAAGGTCGTCAACTCCAGCGCCAGCTGCGCGCCGGTCGCCAACGCCAACGTCGAGGTCTGGCATTCGGACGTCGCAGGCAACTACTCCGAATACTCTTCAGAAGTGTCCAGGACGTATCTGCGCGGCGTTCAGACGACCGACGGGAACGGGCGGGTGGTGTTCACGACGATTTACCCCGGCTGGTATCAGGGGCGGGCGACGCACATTCATGTGGAGGTGAAGACGAACGGCGTCTCGCGGAAGGTGACGCAGATGGCGTTCCCGGAGACCGTGAACAACACGGTGTACGCGAGCGGCGTCTACGCGTCGCGCGGCAGCAACCCGACGTCGAATGCCTCCGACATGATCTTCAGCGACAGCCTGTCATCGGAGCTGGTGACGCCGACCGGTTCGCCGGTTTCGGGCTATGCCGTCACCTTCCAGGTCGGTATCGCGCTGTAGCGGGTGGGAGCTGGGGACTGGGGGCTGGAGGCTGGGGGCTAGCTGATCGCTACGAAGCTCGTTCTCGACTGTCGCTAGCCCCGAGCCCCCAGTCCTAGCTCACGGCATCGTGCTGGAGCCGCGCAGCCGCTCGAACACCGTCATCGACGCCCGCTCGGCGCTCTCGGCGCGCCCCATCGCCGACATGTTCGATCGGAATCTCGCCTCCGCCTGAAGCCGGGACTGTCCCGACGACAGCTGATCCGCTCCCTTGCGCGGTGCGTTCGACTTCCGCACGGCGTCCGCGCGCAGGCGCCACGCCTCGCAGCGTAACCGCAGGTAGTCGCGCGCGTCGCTGACCAGATGCTCGTGCTCGGGCGGCACGTGCGTGAGCGCGGCGAGACGGGCATCGACAGCCTTGAGCTCGGCGATGTTGGTGCCGTCGGCCACACGCGCGAGCGTGTCGGCGGTGGCGCGCCCCTTCGTGAAGGCCTCGTAGGTGGCCTGATACGTCTTCGTCGTGTGCTCTTCCGCCGCGAAGACGCGCGCGATCTCAGGCTTCACGTCGGCGATGTTGCGAAGGGGAAACGCCAGCGCCACCGCGGCGGTTGCGGAGATGGCGGCGGCTATTCCCACGCGGCGCGGCGTCGGTTTCCGATCGATTCGCAGCGGCGCGAGCATCACGCCGTACGCCAGGCCGGCGGCGAAGCCCCGGAATTCGCCGGTCGAGACCAGCATCGTGTAGAGAGCGAACAGCGCGGCGCCGATGCCGAGCTTTTTCAAGGCCGCGAGCGGAATCGGCACGTCCTTCTCGAGTGCAGGTTCGAGGAGTTCGACGATTTCACCCTCGTCGGGCTTGCGGCGATCGAACAGCTCGCAGACCTGCTGCGTGATCACCACTGCGGCGAGCAGCCCGTAGAGTCCGAACGCTGCCCCTGACGAGGAGACGGTGACCTCGATCGGCCCCGACGCCACGTTGGCAAGACCGGTCGCTACGCCGGCCGACAGATAGACGGCCGCCGGAACGAGCCGGCCGACGAGGCGCTCGAGCAGCGCGCCCACCTGCGCGACGACGAGCACGTTCGCGATGAGTTGCAGAACGCTGGCGTTGACGAAACACGCCGTCAGCAGGCGCCACCACTCGCCGTTGGTCGTTCGTATTCCGAGGTTCGCGCCCGATCGGACCAGCGCATCCGCATCGGCCATTGGCGCCGCGCCAAACATCAGGCCGAGGCCGACCAGCAGGCTGATCGCCGCACCGGTCCAGGCAACGAACGCAAACGGCGTCCGCGTGCGCAGCGCTGCGTAGAATTCCTGGACGTCCTCATCGCGGCGTGTCGCAATCGTTCTGGCGATCGCGAGGCGCCCGGCGACGTACTTCAGAAACCGTTCGCGCTCGGGCGGAGCCGCGGCGCGGTACGCAAAGGCAGCGACGATGATGAGAGCGACGAGCAGGCCCACGCCCCGGGATGGTCAAGTTGCATGCCAACCGAGGCCCTGAATTTCGCAGCTTTCGGGCGGAGTTCGCGGCCCGCCGGGCCGGGCGATGACAATCCCGGGGGATCGATGGCGGTTTCTGTACGAAGGCCAGTCGATCGACGTCAGGTCGTTTCGCTCGGTGCGACGATCGGACCCGGAGGCGGCTCGTGACAGATACTCGCGATTGCCTGCTGCTCGCTCAGGCGAACGCCCAGCTCATGCCGCCGCTCGCGGCAGTCGGCGCCGCGCGTTTCGATCACGCGCGTGTGTGCGACGTGTGTCTTGGGATCACACGAGACGTAGACGCTGCAGCCGCATCGAAGCGTGATCGAGTAGGACATCGGGCGCCTCGTCACTGGCGGCGGTATCCGCCTTCGTTCAGCGGTCGTGTCCGCTTTCGACGGACTGGAGGATACACAGTAGAGGTGTTCGGTCACGTCCCCGCGACGCATTGGTAACCGTCGCGTAAAACCTCATCAATGTCGCGTAGGTGCGCAACCCGCAATGGAAGCGACATACAACCGTCACAGCCGCAAGCGATCATCATCTCATCGGCGACGCGCCGCCGGGTTCCGGCGCGGCGACAACCCTCCGGCACGACGGCTGTGTAATCTCCGGCACGACGGCTGTGTAACAGTAGTGTGAATTTGTAGTAACGCGTGGGCCGGTGCCTGTTGCCAGGCGTCCCGACGCGAGGTGTGTTCATGCGAATCCGCCCTGAGACACGGGTCGCGGTGTCGGTCGTCATTCTCGCCTATCGTGCCAGCCGCGAGATTCCGCACGCCCTCGAGTCCGTCTTCGCGCAGACGTTTTCCAGCTTCGAGGTGATCGTCGTCGACGACGGATCGCCGGATCGCGACGCGCTGGTCGCCGCGACCGAGCCGTATCGCTCGCGGATCCGCTATCTCGAACAGGCGAACGCCGGCGCCGGTGCGGCGCGCAATGCAGCGATTCGGGTCGCACGGGGACGGTATCTCGCATTTCTCGATGCCGATGATCGCTGGAAGCCCGACTTTCTGCTGCGGCAGGTCGGCTACCTCGACGCCCATCCCGAAACGGCGCTGGTGTACTGCGATGCCCTGTTGAGCGGCGACACGCCGCTGGCCGGCCAGCGCTACATGCAGGCCACGCCGTCGACCGGCGAGGTGACGCTGGTCAGTCTGATCGAACAGCGCTGCCGCATCATCCTGTCCACCGTCGTCGCGCGCACCGACGCGATCGTCGCGGCGGGGCTCTTCAACCAGGGTCTTCGGCGCGGGCAAGACTTCCACTTGTGGCTGCGCCTGGCGCTCGCCGGGGCGCGAATCGACTATCAGAGCGACGTGCTGGCGGAGCGCCGCGTGCGCGCGGCCGGGTTATCGGGCGACACGATCGCCGAGATTCAGCGGGACATCAACGTCCTCGACCAGTTCGGCCGATCGCACGAGCTGGCGTCAGCGGTGCGGACGGCGTTGCGGATCCGGGTGATGACCCTGGTCGATCGTCTCGAAATCGAGCAGGGCAAGCAGCGCTTTCTCGAAGGCAACTTCGCAGCGGCGCAGTACCACTTCCAGGCGGCTCGTGCGCGGACGTGGAAAATCCGCGCGGCGTCGGTCGCCATGCGGATCGCGCCGCGCCTGGTGCGAGCGGTCTACGTTCGAATGCGGCCGTCCGCGTGGCGCGTCCCGCCGGCGAGGGCCGCGCACGCGGGGTGACACGGATTGCGGCAGGTCGATCTGCCACGAAGACACGAAGGCCCGCCATTGATTCTCGCGTCTTCGTGTCTTCGTGGCGTGCCCTGGCGGTCCGATGATGACGCGGTTCGTCACCTGGCCGGAACCGGTGCCGGTTCGGGAGTCGGTTCGGGCGACGGCACCGCTTGCAGCGAGGTCTGCAGGTACACGAACGCCACACCGCTGCGCAGGTAGTTGTCGATCCGCTCCAGGACGACGGCGTTGCGCAGCCACGCCGGCGCGGTCTCGTGAACACGCTCCTCGATCAGGGTGGACAGGTACTCGAAACCGGCCGCCAGCAGGCGCTCGCGGAGCGTGTCGAGGAGCAGGTTTTCCACGTCGACGTCGTTCTGAACCATCGGCATGGTGGCCATCGCCTGCAGGTAGAACACGTTGTTCTCGCCGAAATGCGGATCGGAGCTGACGCCTTCCTCGTCGTGGTTCTCAATCGCGCTGCCGAGCGCGTAGCCGACGAGCCGCGCCGACACCCGATCGCGGAGCGCGACGCCGAACGCGCGCGGGTTCGACATCGTCGCTTCGAGTGTTTCGAGCGGAAACTGGAGCAGCGCACGCCGACCGGTTCGTGACGCGTCGGGCGGGATCGTCGTGCCGCTGCCATAGCGCTCCTGCTCGACGGCGGCAATCTGCGGTTTGAGGGCCTCGAAGGTCGCCGGCGTGAGATCGATGACCTCGATCGTCTCGAGCGGAATCGCCAGCGTGCCGACGCGGATCTTCGGCGCTGGCGGCGGCTCGGCCGGCAGACGCCCCGGCACGAGATCTTCGAGCGCCAGCCGCAGCAACGACAGCGCTTCGTCGATTGTCGCCGGCTCGGTGTCATAGCGGGGATAGAGACGGACGCCGCGTTCGCCAGCCGCGAGCAGGATGAGCCCGTGCCGGAACGTCCGGTCGAGCAGCGCGTCGCGGAGGTCGGCGCGCACGACGTCGAACGCCAGCATGACGCCGGCGCCGCGGACGTCACGAACGATCTCCTTGTAGTCGCGCGCCAGGGCATCCAGGCCGGCCTTCGCGAGGTCTCCGGTGCGCCGCACGCCCTCGAGATCGAGCTTGTCGATCATCGCCAGCAGGCGCACCATCCCGGTCGAATCGCCCTCCCACGTGGTGTTGAATTTCTTCTCTTCCTGGAAGAACGTCGCCAGCTCCTCGCTGACGAACAGCACCCCGTTCTGCGCCTTTTTCGCCCACGTCACGACGTCGGGAGGCGACGGCAGATCGAACAGTTCGTGCGCCCAGAGTCGCCCGGTGATGCCCCAGCCGGTCTGCACCTCGTCGAACACGAGCGGCACGTCGTAGATCCGCGTCAGCAGCCGGATCTTCTGCATGAACCGCGCGCTGGCGCGCCGCACGCCGCCTTCACCCTGGATCGGCTCGACCAGCACGGCGGCGACGCGCTTCGCGCGGCGAACGACGTCGGGCGTCAGCGTGGCGCGCTGCGCGGCGATGAATGCCGACACCGCGTCGGCGCCAGGGGCAGAGTGCGCGACGAAGTCGTCGAGCGCATCCATCTCGCGCCTGAACGTGTCCTTGCTCTTGTCGGCGTGCGGCAACTGGCCGGATACGAGCAGGTCCCACAGTTGCTTGAGGCTGCGCTCTTCGCGCCGCAGCGTCTCCTTCGGCGACCGCGTGTGCTCGACGGGAAACGAGATGTGCGGCCACTCGAAAGTCGGGAAGCCGAGCCGCGCCTTCTTCCGGTGCGTCACCGCGAGGCTGCCGAGGGTGCGGCCGTGAAAGGCGCCCTCGAAGGACACGATGAAGCTCCCGCCTTCGTGGTCGGAAGTCTTCACGCGGTTGAGGAGCACCGACTTGATGGCGTTCTCGACCGCTTCGGCACCGGTGTTGACGACGAAGTGCCGCGGCGTGCCGGCCGGCGCGATGCGGTTCAGCGCCGCCTTGAGGCGGAGCGAGAGGATGGTCTGGTATTCCGAGTGCGCATAGCGCGAGACGACGAAGGGCAGGCAATCGAGAATCGCGCGAATGGCGGCGGGATCGTTTTCACCGAACGGCTGCGTCGCGATGAGTGCGCCCATGTCCAGGAAGCGATAGGGCTCACCGGACGGGTCACGGTCGACAATCGCGAGATAGGGGCCGATCGATTCGGCCGCATCGAAGGCGACCGGCAGCGAGAAGAAGAGGCCGCGCGACGCTGCCTGCAGCGCCGCATGGGAGTTCGGCAAGTGCTCGCTGACCAGGTCTTCGAGCGTCCGGCCCCCGTCGGAGAGCGCCGCCGGAACGTGTGTGTGTATCCGTCCGGCCCGGTATTGCGCGTGGAGGGCAGTCGCGCGTTCGAGAAAAGCGGCGGTCTTGGCAACCGCCGGATCCAGCGGATCCATCGGTTGCAATGATGACACGTCGGACAGCAGCAGGGCTCAGGCGTCGCGCCAGCCTTGACGCCGGAGTTCTTCGATTTCGCGGCCAAACCGCGCGAGATCGCGCTCGACGCGGTGCCATTCCGTGCGTCGCTTCTCCTGCGACACGCGGTCGTTTGCGGTTGCAACAGTGCGCCAGCCGGCCGGCTGGCTCTTCTCGATATGGAAAGAACGGGTCTCGCTTGCTCGGACAAGGGTCTTCTTGAAGAGGGCCATCGTGTTCTCTGTCGGAAACGGTACGGGCCCATTATCTGGCGATCGAGCGCAATGGCCAAGCTCGAGGGCGATTGTCTCTGAAAAGAGACATCGGGCAGATGGCCGAAATCTTGGCACTTCACCCTGGTGTTTTACGCGAACGTCGTGTCGTTGTTACGCGAATGTTCGCGAACCCCAGCAGGATGCCGATGCCTGTCGCGTCCCGACCGGCCCTCACCAAGGAGCGTTCGCATGCACATCTCGAGAGTCACGACGTTCGTGGTCGCCGCGTGTCTGTCCGCCGCCGCCGCGCCGGCGGCGGAACCCGTGCTCATCGCCGTCGGCAGCATCAGCGGCGTCTACGAGGATTTCGCGACTCGCACAGCGGCCCCGCTCGAAAATGGAATCGCGGGCAATCTGCTTGGCGGGATGGGCTCGGCCCTGGCCTGGGCCGGCGGCAATCTGTTCATCGCGCTTCCCGATCGCGGGCCGAACGCCAAGTCCTACAACCCGCTCGTCGACGACACGGCGTCATACATTCCGCGGTTTCATACGCTGCATCTCACGCTCGCGCCGAGCGGCGACCCGAATCTGCCGTTCGTTGTCACGCCGATGATCGTCGGAACGACGCTCCTCTCGAGCCGCGCGCCGCTGTTCTACGGAACCGGCGCTGGTCTCGGTGTCGGGAACGGTGCGCCGCCGCTGAATGCCGTCGATCACGTGTTCTATTTCAGCGGCCGCTCCGACAACTTCAACCCTGCCACGCTCTCGACCGATCCGCAGGACGCGCGGCTCGATCCCGAAGGCATCAGGGTGTCGCGGAACGGCCGCAGCGTGTTCGTCACCGACGAGTACGGTCCGTTCGTGTACGAGTTCGATCGCCAGTCGGGCCGGCGCGTTCGCGCGTTCACGCTGCCGGACAAGTTCGGCGTCACGGTGAAGAGTCCCGTCGGCAGCACCGAGATCGGCGCTAACACGTCCGGCCGCGTCGCCAACAAGGGCATGGAGGGACTTGCGATCGCGCCGGACGGGCGCACGCTGTTCGGGATCATGCAGAGTCCGCTGCTCCAGGACGGCGGCGCGAACGGCCTCGCCACGCGCATCGTCAGGATCGACGTCGCGAGCGGCAAGGTCAGCGAGTTTGCCTATCGGCTCGACAGCAACAAGTTCACGGTCAGCGAGATGGTCGCGGTCAACGACCACGAGTTCCTGGTCGACGAACGCGACGGCAAGGGACTCAACGACGATTCGATCGCGGTTCAGAAGAAGCTCTACAAGATCGATCTCGCGGGGGCGACCGACGTGACGAACATCGTCGGCTCGGCGAATCTGATCGCGAATGCCGTTCCGAAGACGCTGTTTCTCGATGTCGTGAGCGCCCTCAATCTCAAGGGCATCGCTGCCTTCGACGTGCCGGCCAAGCTCGAGGGGGTGACCTTCGGTCCGGATGTCGTGATGGGCGGCGCGACCAGGCACACGCTGATCGTCGCCAACGACAACGACTACACGGCGGTCGCCGTCAACTCACACCATCCGGGGGGAACCGCGGACAACCCGAACAAGTGGCTGGTGTTCGCGTTCGACGACAACGATCTCCCCGGCTTCGTGCCGCAGTGCTTCGCCGGCGACGACGAAGGCCACGGCGGCGAAGGCGGTCACGACGGACCGGGACGCGATCGCAATCGATGCGATCAGTGACGTGATCGGGAGCGTGCCTCCCGATCAGGCCGCCCAGGTGCCGTTGCGATACAGCGTGAGCGCGACGTCGGTGTTCTCGCGCAGCGTGCGCGCGATCGCGGTCCAGCTCTTCTCACAGCGAAGCAGCGTCTTCCACGAGTACAGGTGCTTTGGCTTGTGGAAGTCGCTGTTCGCCACGTAGGGATAGTGCTTGAGGCTCGTCACCGAAAAGAGATCGTCGCGGTTCGCCGCTTCCCAGACGTCCACGAGGTCGGCGAGGCGCTTGCGGTGATCCCACAGATAGCACGTTCCGATTTCCACACGGCGCGTCGTGCGGTGATGCGGATGACAGGCGATGCTCAACGCGTCCTGCGCGCGGATGGCGCGAAGAATCTCCTCCGCCGATTGATCCGCCGAGATGTATTCGTGGATGTTCAATGCCACGATGTGCGAGTTCTTCTTGCTGCGGATGTGGTTCTGGGTGATTTCGGCGCCCGCTATCACCAGCAGGCCGTACTTGTCCGCGGCGCGCTGCGCTTCGGCCTCGATCTCGTCGAGGTAGGCCGGAAACCGCGCCTCGGTGACCGAGAAGTCGCGCCGCCCGAACGAGATCAGACGTCCGGCGCGTCCCAGCAGGTCACGCTGCATGAGGATGTGGTCGGTAATCGCGATGACGTCGAAGCGCCCGGTCTTCCCGTAGAGGTCGATGACCTCGCGCACCGACAGCCGGCCGTCGCTCCACCGCGTGTGCACGTGAAAGTCGCATAGCAGGAATGGTTCGTATCCAGGCACTGTCAGGCCCTCACATCGACATGACCCCCGTCGGCGGGTCTGTGTCGCAGAATCTCCGACCAGAAATTCCGGATGTACAGCTTGCAGACGGGCCACGTGCCCATCTCGCGATAACGCCGCGCGGAGGTCCATACCCAGCAGTCGGCGCGGAGACGCACGCGTCCGACCGGCGTCAGGCGCCGGCCGAGATTGGTATCCTCACCGTGGAAGTCGATGCGTTGATCGAAGCCGCCAATCGCGGCGAGCGCCATGCTCCGGACGGCGAAGTTGCCACCGTAGAGGACCGCGCCAGCGCGGCACAGGTCGTGGACCACGGCATGCGTCGGCGGCGCGACGATGACGTCGTAGGCGCGGATCAGCGCGCGGCCGGCGCGCTGCCAGTCATAGAACCGGTAGGGCCCGGTGACGGCGACGCAGCCGTCGCCGCGTTCGAACTGCGTTTCGACGCGCTCGATCCAGGTGATCGGCGCGCGGCAATCCGCATCCAGAAACGCCAGGACATCGGTGTGTGCCGCTCGGCGGGCAGTCTCACGGGCGAGGACCAGGCCTTTGCGCGGCTCATCGACCACGCGAACGCCCGGCACCGCGCGCGCCACGGCGGCCGTCTGATCGGTGCTCGCATTGTTGATGACGAGAATGTCGTCGGGAGGGCGCGTCTGCGCCTTGAGTGAATACAGGCAACCCGGCAGCAGCCGGCTCTCGTCGAAGGCGCAGACGATGGCAGTAATCGTCAACGCCATCGGTTCGGGAACGGCATCGATCGCACGATATGGTGCTGCGGTGACAGCGAGGTACCGCGGAGATGACGTTTGCGTCAATTTTGGGGCGATGCCCTTTTTTGCGCGATATTGCTTCCCGCACGGCGCAGGTTCGCGGATGATGTGCTCTGCCCGGACCAGGAGGGGAACATGACGCAGCCATCCACCAGCAAGGCGCATGAAGATCGTGTGACGAGTTCCGACGGTCACGAGCTGTTCATTCGATCGTGGCGCCCGGAGACCACTGTGCGTGCGATCGTGGCGATCGTCCCCGGCTTCAACTCGCACAGCGGCTACTACACATGGGTCGCCGATCAGCTCACCGCCAGCGGGTTCGCGGTCTATGCGGTGGATCTCCGGGGCCGCGGGCGCTCCGAAGGCGAGCGCTTCTTCGTCGACAAGTTCGCCGACTACGTCCGGGACGCCGCCTCACTGCTGCACCTCGCCAAATCGCGCGAGCCGGGCGTGCCGGTGTTCATGCTCGGCCACAGCGCCGGCGGCGTTGTCGCCTGCATTTACGCGCTCGAGTACCCGACCGATCTGGCCGGCCTGATTTGCGAGAGCTTTGCCCACGAGGTGCCGGCGCCCGACTTCGCGCTCGCGGTCTTCAAGGGCTTGAGCCACCTCGCGCCGCACGCGCACATCCTGCATCTGAAGAACGAGCAGTTCTCGCGCGATCCGGCCGTCGTGAAGGCGATGAACGAGGATCCACTGATCGCCAGCGAGACCCAGCCGACGCAGACGCTCGCGGAGATGGTCCGCGCCGACGAGCGGCTCAAGCGGGAGTTCCCGCTGATCACGCTGCCGGTGCTGATCCTCCACGGCACCGCGGACCAGGCGACCAGGCCGAGCGGCAGCCAGCGCTTCTACGACAACGCCGGATCGACGGACAAGACGCTGAAGCTGTACGACGGCCATTTCCACGATCTGTTGAACGACGTCGGCAAGGAGGCCGTGATGGCCGATATCGTGTCCTGGCTGTCGGCGCACGCGCCGGCGAGCGACGCGGCGCGCGCGTAGGTCGATCCGGACCGGATCTGTCCCGTGACGATCTGGCGACGGCACGGTGGCCGCTGGCGCGCGCGCCGTATCTACTCGAAACGAGTCTTCCCGGAGTGTTCGCCGTCTGCGACGTGCGATGCGGCGACGTCAAGCGTGTGGCGTCCGCGGTCGGGGAGGGCTCGATCGCGATCTCGTTCGTGGATCGGGTGCTCGCCGACCAGCGGTCCGCGCTCGAGCAGCGCCGCCAGGAACCGGCGCACCGCCTGCGGATTCCGGAGGCGTCTGGTCGCCTGGCTGGCGCCCTGGCCGACGTGCAGCGAGATTCCGGTTTGCGGCAGCGCCGCGAACATCTCCTCGTCGGTGCGATCGTCGCCGAAGGCGACGATCAGCGCCGGCGGCGGGTGGCGCGACAGGAGCTGCTGCACCACCGCCGCTTTCGTGGCGGCGCGCGGCCGGACCTCGACGACGCGCTTGCCTTCGAGGATGTCGGCCGGATGGTTCGCGAGCGCGCGCGACAGCGCCACGCGCAACTCACGCGCCTGCGCCCGGCCGAACCCGCGCGCCACGCGCCGGTAGTGCCATGCCACCGAGGAGGTCTTCATCTCGACGAAGGCGCCCGGCGTAATTCGCGCGAAGGCCTCCATCTGCGCCCGCGCAATCGCGAGCCACTCGCCGCCGACGTCGTCGACGGTCGCCGCCCAGACATCCGCGCGCGCCGGCTTGTACCACACGCCGTGTTCGGCCCACAGCTCGATCGGCAGCGCGCCGAACCACCCGTCGAGCACATCGCGTGAGCGGCCGCTGACCATCAGGATCGACGTATCCGGTCGATCGGCGAGGGCGTCGATGAGCTCCAGCAGATCGCCGTCCGGTTGCGCCTCGTCGGGCGTGTCCGCGATCGGCACGAGCGTGCCGTCGTAGTCCAGCAGAATGGCCAGCGGCGTGGCCGCGCGGATCGTCGTCAGCGTCTCGCGCAGCGCCTCATCCGGCGTCGCGCGGCGATCGCTGGGTGGCTCGCTCGCCAGGATCGCGACGAAGTGCTCGGCCCAGCGGTGGACGTCGTAGGTGGTCACCCGCGCGTGCAGCGTGCGCATGCGCCGGCGGCGCTCCCACGCCGGCATCGCGAGCGCGCGGCGGATCGCATCGGCAATCGAGTCGGTGTCGTAGGCGTTGACGGTCAGCGCCTCCTGCAGCTCCTCGGCCGCGCCGGCGAACTCGCTGAGGACGAGGACGCCGTCGCCGTCGACGCGCGCGGCCGCAAATTCCTTCGCGACCAGATTCATCCCGTCCCGCAGTGGTGTCACGAGCATCACGTCGGCGGCGCGATAGAGGGCGACGAGCTGCTCAGGCGTCACCGACTGGTACAGGTAGTGGATCGGAACCGCGTTGATCGTGCCGTACGCGCCATTGATCCGGCCGATCATCTCGTCCACTTCCTTGCGATATTCCTGATAGCTCAGCACCGCCTCGCGCGAAGGAACCGCCACCTGCACCAGCCGCACGCGATCACGCAGCGTCTCGTCCTGCAGCACCGACTCGAACGCGAGCAGGCGCCGTGGAATGCCCTTCGTGTAGTCGAGTCGATCGACGCCGAGCAGGATCGCGCGACCGCCGGCCTGCGCCTTCAGCTCCGCGACCGCCGCGTCGATCGCCGGCGATGCCGCCAGGGCGGTGAACGCGGCTGCGTCGACGCCCATCGGGAAGACGCCGAACCTGACGCGGCGATCTTCCAGCCAGACGCCGTCCTCGTCCGCATCGCCGCCGCCGAGTGCGCCGACGGCGGCGGCGAAATGCTGCTGATAACCGAAGGTGTGGAAGCCGACGAGGTCCGCGCCGAGCAGGCCGGTGAGGAGCCGGCGCCGCCATGGCAGGATGCGAAAGACCTCCGCCGACGGAAACGGAATGTGCAGGAAGAAGCCGATGCGCGCGTCGGGCAGCTGCCGGCGGATCAGTTCGGGGACGAGCATCAGGTGATAGTCGTGCACCCAGATCAGATCGCCGGGTTGATAGTGTTCGATCGCGGCGGCGGCAAAGCGGCGATTGACCGCTTCGTAGGTCGACCAGGACGAGGCGCCGAGCGGCAGCCGATCGAGCAGGTAGTGGAACAGCGGCCACAGCACGCCGTTCGAGAACTCCTCGTAGTACTGCCGCACGTCGTCGCGTGACAGATGTACTGCGACGATGCCTCGCTCGGCGAGTTGATCGTCGAGGGCGCGCCGCTGCTCGAGCGGCGGCGTCTCGATGCCGGGCCAGCCGATCCAGAGGCCGCCCGTCCGCTCGCGCCAGGCGCGGAGTCCGGTTGCGAGGCCGCCCGACGCCTGCGTGAACGACACGACCTGGTCGCTCACGGTTGCCGTGATGGGCAGCCGGTTGGAAATGATGAGTAGTCGATTGGTCGGCACGAATTCCTGCGGACCTGGACACTAATGCAAGGTCGACGCCGGACTCGGCCATGTGTTTTGAAAGATTTACGCCCACCTCAGCCGCGTGTTACGCTGCGTCGCGTACGTGCACGCTACACGCTGGTTCAAGTGTCCGAGGTGCGGGTCCACCAAGACCGACCGTTCCCGCATCCGCTGGTACGAGGCGTGGCGAATGCTGCTCGGGCCCCGCCGACCGTACCGATGCTTCGACTGCAACCGGAGATTCTGGAAGAATCCCGCGTAGTGGAGGGATCCCCTGGCACTGCGAGTCCTCGTTGCGGAAGATTCACCGATCGTTCAGCACGCGA
This sequence comes from Vicinamibacterales bacterium, assembly GCA_035315685.1. Lineage (GTDB taxonomy): Bacteria > Acidobacteriota > Vicinamibacteria > Vicinamibacterales > CAVVIG01 > QHWK01. Next base: position 30,597 of record DATFXR010000766.1, read on the forward strand.
TTCGCAACCTGCTGCGTTCCGCGGAGGTCCTCACCGTCGTCCGTGCCATGGACGGCGCGGAAGCCGTGCGGCTCGCGGTCGACGGCAGTCCCGACCTGGTCATCCTCGACTACGACATGCCGGGGACGAACGGCATCGAGGCGGCGCTTGCGATTCGCGCCCGCCGAGCCGACCTGCCGCTGATCCTGGTCGCGACGACCGCGTCTGAGTACCTGATTGCGACGGCGCTGACGGCGGGCATCAGCGGGTTCGTCCTGAAGCGCGACGTCGGCGACGATCTGATCCGCGCCGTCGAAACGGTTCGCTTCGGCTCGACGTTTGTCAGCCCGAGCGCCGCGCGCGCATTGTACGAGCGCTATCTGCCATCCGCGCGACTGGCGTAGATCAGGGCGTCATGGACGACAGCTTCCCCTGGGACGACCTGCTCGATTACATCGAGGAGGGCAAGGTCGCCCCGGTCATCGGCCACGAGCTGATCGAGGCCGACTATCAGGGACGGCGCGTCTCGCTTCAGCGCCTGATCGCGGAGCGGCTCGCGGACCGCGAGAAACTGACCGTCGAGTGGTCGCGCTACTTCGAGCTGAACGACGTCGTCTGCGCCTATCTGGCGAAGCCGCAGGCCAAGCTGGTCGGCTTGTACGATCGCATTGGCGGCCTGCTGCGCGCGCTGACGCCGCCGTTTCCGGTTCCCGACGCGCTGCGGCGCCTCGCCGAGATCGGATCGTTCGACATCTTCGTCAGCATGACGTTCGACTCGTTGCTGGCGCGCGCGATCGATCAGGCGCGGTTCGGCGGCAACGAGGTGACGCGCGAGATCGAGTTTTCGATCAACCAGTCGACGGCGGCGCAGACCGAAGCGCAGAAGGTCAAGCTCGGCGAGGCGCCGATCGTGTTCAATCTGCTCGGCCGGGCGTCGAGCAAGTTCGACTTCGCGATCCACGACGAGGACGCGCTCGAATTCATCCATCGCCTGGTGAGCGGAGACGTGGCGCCTCCCGAATGGCTGCTGTCCGAGCTGCGCAGCCGCCACCTGCTGCTGATCGGCGTCCACGTGCCGGAGTGGCTCGGACGGTTCATGCTCAGGGCGGCGACGCGCGATCGCATGCGGCTCGCCCAGCGCGCCTACTTTATCGCCCGCGAGAACATCCCGTCCGGCGCGGCGCTGACGCAGTTCCTGGCCCGGTTCGGCCGCGAAGCGAGCGTCGCCGTCTACGAGGGCAGCGCCGAGTCGTTCGTCGCCGAGCTGCACACGCGATGGCAGGCGCGCCATCCCGAGGCGGCTGCCGCCGCCCCCGAGCTGCGCGCCACGGACGCGCGCCGAGGCGCCATCTTCATCAGCTACGGCCGGGAGAACCTCGCCGCGGTCGAGCGGCTTCACCGTGCGATCGAAGCGCTCGGCGGCGACGCGTGGTTCGACAGGACCGACCTGAGTGCCGGCGACGAATGGGAGAAGAAAATCCTTCCGCAGATCCAGCGCGACGTTCGATTGTTCGTGCCGGTCATCTCCGATCGCACCGCCCGGCGCCACGAAGGCTACGTGTTTCGCGAGTGGCGCGAGGCGCTCGAGCGCTCGAGAAAGATCGTCGGCCGCCGGTTCATCGTGCCGATCGTCGTCGACGCGGACTTCAGCGGCGATCTGCGGCGCTACGATACTCTGGTCGACGAGTTTCCGGCGCTGCGTGAGCTGCACGTCGGCCGCGCGCCCGGCGGCGAGCCCGACGACGCGCTCCGGCAGACCCTCGTGGCCGAGATTCGGGCGATGCGGCGGGAGGAGGCGCAGTGACCGCCACGCAGTGGGCGGCCGCCGGCGCCGATACACTCGACCGCGAGAACCCGTGGCCCGGCCTCGCCTCGTACGAGGAATCGTCTCACGACTTCTTCAGCGGGCGATCGAGCGAAGCGGACGACCTGCTGCGTCGGATCGTGAGCGATCCGGTCACGGTGCTGTTCGGAAAGTCGGGCCTGGGAAAGACCTCGCTGCTCAAGGCCGGTGTGTTCCCGAGGCTGCGGGAAAAGGGACTGCTGCCGATTCTGCTGCGGCTGCAGGTCCAGGCTGACGCCGCGCCGTTCATCGAACAGGTGCGCCTCGCGATGTTCGACGAACTGCGGTCCGCGAACATCGAGCATGCCACTGCCGGCACCGGCGAAACGTTGTGGGAATACCTGCACCGCGCCCGCCAGGAGTTCTGGACGTCGCAGAACCGTCTCGTTCGGCCGGTGCTCGTCTTCGATCAGTTCGAGGAGATCTTCACGCTCGGCGGCGCGATGCCCGCCGCCGTCGATCGCTTGCGCGAGGATCTGGCAGACCTCGCCGAGAACCGGATTCCGGCCGCGCTGGCGGATCGCCTCTGCGAACGCGCGCCCGTGGAGGTCGGTCTCGACGTCCAGGCGAGGCCGTACAAGATGGTCATCGCGCTGCGCGAAGACTTCCTCGCTGACCTCGAGGAGTGGCGGCTCAGCATGCCATCGCTCCGGCGCAACCGGATGCGTCTGCTGCCGATGCGCCGCGACCAGGCGCTGGAGGCCGTATTCAACCAGCGCACCAGCCACCTCGTGTCGGAGCCGATCGCGCGCGGGATCGTCGCATTCCTCTCGTCCGGCGCCGGCAGCGACGACGGTGCCTCGGACCATTCAGGGGATAGTGTCGAACCGGCGTTGCTCAGCCTGTTCTGCCGCGGCGTGAACGAGCACCGCCAGCGCGATGGCAAGAGCTCCTTCGATGAGGCGCTCGTCGAGGGCGGCAAGGGAACGATCGTCGCGGACTTCTATCGCGCGAGCGTGGCCGATCAGCCCGAGCGCGTGCGCCGCTTCATCGAGGACGAGCTGATCACCGAGCACGGCTTCCGCAACAGCTACGCGATCGAGAGCGCGATCGCGAGGGGGTCGATCAGCGACCGCGAGCTGACGACGTTGATCAACCGGCACCTCCTGCGCCACGAGCATCATCTCGGGACCGATCGCGTGGAGCTGACCCACGATCTCCTGACGAAGGCGGTCGCCGACGGGCGCGACGAGCGCCGCACGGCCGAACGGCTCCAGCGCGAGCGCCGGCAGCGCTGGAAGATGCTTGGCTTTGCCGCCGCCTGTCTGATCGTCGCCATCGGCTTCGGTGCAATGGCGCTGGCCGCGTCGCGGGCGCGTGACGCGGCGCGATCGCGCGAGCTCGCGGCGCACGCGGCATCCACCATGAACCACGACCCCGAACTGGCCATCGCGCTGGCGCTGGAAGGCTTGAAGCGATACGACACCGTCGAAGCGAGGTCGGCTCTGATCAACGCCGCCCAGTACGCCTGGCCGTCGGTGGCGCTGGACGGGAAGGAACACCTCGGCGGAGACCCCGTCGCTGTCGCATTGAGCTCGGACGGAAACGAGCTCGCCGTGCTCGCATCCGGCGGCGCGATCAAGCTGTGGAATGTGGGCGAGGGAGACCCGCGGCTGATGTGGAGCAGGGCCGTGCCGGACGCGACGACGCTGACCGTCAGTCCCGACAAGACACTCGTGGCAGTGGCCCGTTCCGCAGCGGTTGATTTGCTCGATGCGACGACCGGGACGGTCAGGAGCGCGCTGCCGGCCGACCTCGAGCAGAACCGGGACAAGGTCCTGGTCGCCTTCAGCCCGGACAACGTTTCGCTCGCCGCGAGCCTGAGTCAGCAACGCATGCAGGTGTGGGATCGACACGAGGACACCTGGGCGGCGGTGCCGCCTCCGCCGGTGCCGCCGGGGCTGACCGGTTTTGCGCTGCGCGCCGGTGGCAGGCGCATCGTCGCCGTCGCACAACCGCCGAGCGGCCTGTCGGCGTACGCGATCGACCGGAAGGCTGATGGCAGCTGGGCGGCGCCTGTCAATCTCGATCTGTCGGTCTGCATGAAGCCGCAATCGGTCTCCCAGGGCGCCGTCTATTTCTCCGCCACGTGGAAACCTCGCGCGTGTACCTACGAGGTCAGCTCGAATCAGTCCGACCCCGACATCAAGGACCTCGTCATCTCGGACATCGTCTGGAGCGTGCAGGGCTACGGATTCGCCGAGCTCCTGCCGCAGGAACGCTCGCTGGATCTCATCGTCGGCAGACAACGGAACGGTGAGCGCCAGACCAGTCACATCAAGGGCGCGCATCCCAACGAGGCAACGAGCGAGAAGTCGCATATCATCTCCGTGAGCGACGACGGCACGCGCGTGGCCGTCATCGACAGCGACGACGACCATCTCGTGCGGATCTACTCGCTGGCGCATCACAAGCCGCTCCTGTCACGGCTCCCCACGGATTCGTTCGTCGTCGCACCTGACGGCAGCTGGATCGCGGTGTCGACTCCCGGACTGGATGGGAACAGCACGACAGTCGACGTCATAAGCTTCGTGCAGGCGTTCACGCCCAATCAGCCCTCGAAAGCATCGACGCGGATCGTGCTCGACCGGCCGCCCGATCGCCTCCTTGCGGCGCGGAACTCGGTTGTCGCGGTCTGGCGCGAGCCTGAGGCGACGCGCGTGTTCGAGGCGGCGACCGGCAAGCTTCGTTTCGAACGGCCCGGGAGTGCGGATCCGCTTGGACGCGGCGGTGAATGGCTCCTCACGCGGGTTGGCGGCGCCGCGTGGCAGGTGATCCAGACGAGCGACGGCTCGCCGGTCGCTGTGCCGCAACTCGACCAGCGAAACGCGCTCCCAAAGGTGTCGTCTGCGGGAGGCGCGTTCGCGCTGATCCACGCGAACGGGTCGAGACGATTCGAGGCGAGCCTCTATGCCGTCCGCGATCGCACTATCACGTTCGCGGGACGAATCCCGGATGTCGGCCCGCGTGCGACGATTCTCGAAGTCGCGGACGACGGACGGTCGATTGCTGAAGGTACGACCGGCCACGTGTGGCGTGTCACCGATCCCGCTGCTGCCGCCCATGGCGGGGCCACACCAACGACGACCGAATCGCCAGATCGCGCACCGGGCGACGCGACGGTGGTGAGCCCGATGCGCGGCTACGAGATCCGCCTGGATCAGAATCAGGAGCCAGGCGGCGTCCGGGTGCTCAGGCGGTCGGACTCGAAGGTCGTCAGGGATTTCACGCTCCGCTCGCCTGCGTATCGCTTCAGCGCTGACGACCGGTGGCTGGCGGTGTGGGCCAGGGAGGAGCACAGCCTCGAGGTAGTCGATCTGCCCGGAGCGGAGATCCTCTTCCATTTCGATCCGACGCTGGCGATCGACAGCGTCGCTTTCCTGACCGGCGACCTGCTCCGCGTTCAGTTCGCGCCAGTGACGACGCAGTTCAGGAACGAAGCGACGCTGATCCCGCTCCAGCCATCGATGATGATGCGTTTCGCCGCATGGCTGTCCCAGCGGTCGCTGACCGAGCAGGACCGTTGCCTGTACGGCCTCGGCGGCGACGAGTGCCGCGTCAAGAGTGCGGCGCCGCGCAAGCCGGCTGAACCGGACGCGAAGAACATGCGCGTTGCGCCTCGTGCGCAGTAAACTGAGCGTGCGATACTTCCGAGCCACACGATGCGTGCGAGCTCTGCAGTTGTACGTCATCGCGCGGCCCGCCCACAGTCCCAGTCGGCGAGCGCCATGCGCGGAATTTTTTCAGAGAGCATAGAGACGATGCTGAACAAGGTGGTCGTGTTGTTGGTGACGGCGGCGGCACTGAGCGCATGCTCGGGAACGAATGAGAAAGAACCGGCTGCGCAAGCTCCGGCCGCGGCGCAGCCCGGCGCGGCAGCGCCGGCGGCAGCGGCCGTTCCAGCCGCGAACTCGCGGGACACGGATCAACCGGATTCGGATCCACCCGCCGCCGAACTCAACCTTCCTCCTGATCTCCGCGCGATCGTGGAGAAGACCTTCACGGGCGACTTCGACCAGCTCGTCAAAGGACGAGTGATTCGTTGCGGCGTGACATTCAATCGCACGTTCTACTTCGTGGATCAGGGCGTCCAGCGTGGCTTGTCTTACGAATATCTGCAGGTCTTCGAGGACGACTTGAACAAGACGCTCAAGACCGGCAATCTCGAGGTCCACGTCGTGCCGGTCCCGATGCGGCGCGATGCGCTGCTGCCGGCGCTCCGCGACGGCAAGATCGACATGGTGGTCGCGCAGATGACGATCACGCCGGAGCGCCAGGCGATCGTGGACTTCAGTAATCCCACGCGGCGCGGCATCAATGAAGTGGTCGTGACCGGTCCGGGCGAGGCGGCGGTCTCGACACTCGACGATCTCTCCGGGCGCGAGGTATTCGCCCGCAAATCGTCCAGCTACTACCAGAGCCTGGTGGAGCTCAACAAACGGTTCGCGCAGCAGGGCAAGCCGCCAATAGATATTCAGGAACTGAGCGAGAGTCTCGAAGACGACGACGTGCTCGAGATGGTGAACGCCGACCTGATACCCGCAACGGTGATGGACGACTACTTCGCCGACTTCTGGAAGAAGATTTTCACGGACCTGAACGTGCACGACACGGTGGTGCTCAGGAGCGAGGGCGACCTGGCGGTCGCCATCCGCAAGAACAGCCCGAAGCTGGCCGCCGAGATCAACGGCTTCATCGCCAAGTACTCGATGAACAACGCGCTCAGCGCGATTCTGAACAAGCGCTACCTGGTGAGCACGAAGTACGCGAAGAACGCGACGTCGGAGGCCGAGCGCAAGAAGTTCCAGAGCATGGTCACGCTGTTCAAGCAGTACGGCGACCGCTACAAGTTCGACTACCTGCTGATGGCGGCGCAGGGATTCCAGGAGTCCGGGCTGGATCAGTCCGCGAAGAGCCACGTCGGCGCAGTCGGCGTGATGCAGCTGATGCCGGCCACCGGACGCGAACAGAAAGTCGGCGATATCACCAAGGTCGAACCAAACATCCACGCCGGCGTGAAGTACATGCGCTTCATGCGCGACGAGTACTTCCAGGACGAACCGATGACCGACCTCGACAAGGGGTTGTTCACGTTTGCGTCCTACAACGCAGGGCCTGGCCGAATCCGGCAACTGCGGCGCGAGGCGCTGCGCCGCGGGCTCAACCCGAACGTGTGGTTCGGCAACGTCGAGCAGGTCGCATCGGAGAAGATCGGGCGCGAGACCGTGACCTACGTCAGCAACATCTACAAGTACTATCTCGCGTACCGGCTGATCAGCGAAGAGAACGCGCGGCGGCGAGACGCGAAGGTTGCGCTGGGCGCCGACAAGAAGAAAGTCGCGGCGACCGCCGGGAAGAAATAGCGCGCCGGCGGCTACAGGATGTTCACGGCGCGGGCCGCGAGCACGGCGAGCACCGTCAGCGAGATCAGCGCCTGAATCATCGTGAGGATCTTTGCCCACCGCGAGAGCACGGCGGTGTCGGTGGGCGAAAACGCCGTGCTGGTGTTGAACGCCAGGAACAGATAATCGACGAAGTTCGGCGACCAGCGGTCCACGCCGCTCGCCAGCTTCGCCTCGGGCGACAGCGTCATCTGCGGAAACAGAAACGCGCCCGAGGTGTGCCTGATCCGCGTGTCGCGCCCGTGCGGGCCGCCGGCGTCCAGCCGCCAGTACCACAACGCGAACACCAGGATGTTCGTGATCCAGAGTGACGCCGCCGAGACCAGCAACGCGTCCGGCGCCTCGCGGTGGGACGGCAGCGCCGCGATCAACAGCGCTACCGACAGGACCATCTGCGCGGTCACCAGCGAGGTCACCGAGAATCCGAGCAGGCGATCGAGATGGTGACGGCCGACGCGATGCGAGATCACGGTCGGCACCAGCAGCAGACCGACCAGCGTCGGGAAGATCCAACGCGGACCAGACGTGAGTCCCGGCGGCAGCGCCAGGTACAAGCCGCCCACCGCGAGAACCGCGATGAGCGCCGGCCACCTCGGCTCCTGATCGGATTTCGCCGGCGCCGGCGCGTGTCGTTCACGCATCGAATGTGCTCGATCCTAGCGCGACCACCCGGGATGCCGCCGCGGGCGAAAGAGCGCTCCGCACGGTCGAAGTGTCGCAGATCGTTGCCGGTCCGCTACACGTACGATACTGTCAAATCTCGCGATTTCCGCTTTCTTTACGAACGCGCGGGCATTTGCCCACTCGATGCATCAACCATCGACCATATGCCATCAGCCACCACGCTTCAGCCACTGACACGCGCTCTCGTGTTCCTGGCGATTGTCGCGACGATCCTGGTGGGTTGCGCGGGGCCGCTTGCTGCACAGGGCGTTGAGCTCACGCCGATGGGCGGCTATCGCTTCGGCGGCGATCTCTTCGAGATTGCAGCGGGGCACCGGTTCGATATCGACGGTGCGCCGGCCGTCGGCCTCGCGCTCGACGTGCCGATCGCCGAGGGCTCGCAATTCGAGGCGCTGTTCAGCCACCAGGAGGCGACGGTCCTGGCGCCGCTGGACGTGGCCGGGCCGCCCGTGCGGTGGCGGCTGTCGGTCGATCACTGGCAAGCCGGGGGATTGCAGGAGCTCGACGTCGGACGGATCCGGCCATTTCTGACCGGCTCCCTCGGCCTCACGCGCTACGCGGCGGACGCCGACAGCGAGATACGGTTCACGCTCGGCGGCGGTGGGGGCGCCAAGCTCTTTCCGTCGCGCCACGTCGGCGTGCGGTTCGACGGTCGCATTTTTGCCACGTTCGTCGACGTCGAGGGACGAGGGCTGGCCTGCGTCCAGGGGGGCTGTGTCGTCGTGATCCACGCCAACATCGCCTGGCAGGCCGAGTTCACCGCGGGACTGGTCGTCAAGTTGCGGTAAGAGCGATCGAGTCTCGCCGCCGCCATTCTGAAGCCGAGATCGCAGTCTGCGATCAGAGGCGGCCGGCGCGACTCAGCGACCAGCGCCATCCCCTGAGCACCGGCGCGGCGATGATCCGTACGCATCGCCACGCGAACAGCAGGCTTGCGAACAGCATCATCAGCAGCGACACGATCAGTGCGTCGATGGCGACCGTCCAGCGCCGGATCGTCGGGAAGAGCGGTGCGCATCCGATGGCGCCGGCGCCGAGCACCATCCAGAGCGCGGCAGACGCGGCGGGTTGAACCCGCAGAGGCGACGGGTTCATCCCGGCCAGCGCCCTGAAGAACTGCATTGCGCTGCCGAGCGTCGCGCTGCGCAGGATCACCCAGCTGCCCATCACGATCAGGACGAGGTAGACATGCCGCAGCAGCGCCGGCAATCGTTTCAACGCCGCTTCGACCCCGCGCCGCTCCGCGACGATCAGCATCGCGTGGCACAGACCCCAGACAGCGGACGTCCACCCGACGCCGTACCACGCTCCGCACAGCAACACGACGAGCGCTTCGCGGCCGGTCGACGGCGGGGGAACGTGATCGGCGTCCATCGATACATCCACGTACTCGCGGAACCATGCGGACAGGCCGATGTGCCAGCGCCGCCAGAACTCGCGTACGCTGTCGCCGACGTAGGGCCAGCGGAAGTTTTCAGGCAGGCGAATGCCAATCATTCGCCCGAGACCGACTCCCATGTCGGAATAGCCGGAGAACCCGTAGTACATCTGCAGCGTCGCGCTGATCAGGCCCACCCATGCGGTGAACGCGGTCAATTCTCCAGGCTTCGCAAACGCCGCATCGGCGTGCGCGCCGGCGAGTGCGGCCATGACGAACACCTTCCACACGCCGATGAGCAGTCGCCGCACACCGTACGAGTAGTCGCTGATGCTCGGCGAGCGGCGAGCGAGCTGCCGCGCCACGCCTTCGTACGCCACCGGTCCGCCGACGATCTGGGGCAGCAGCAGGAGATACACCGCAAGCTGCGATCGGCTGCGCTCGGCCCGTGCGCGGCCGCGGGAGACGTCGACGACATACGAGATGGCGTGGAACGCGAAGTACGACACTCCGAACGGCAGGAGCATGCCGCGGGCGTACTGCAGCGACCCGGTGATGACGCCCGCGACGGAGATCGCCGCGACCATCGTCACCGAGAGGCTCACGCCGACAGCGAGCCACACGCGAGCGAGCGGCAGACCATGCGCGGCATCACGATTCCGGCCGGCCGTCCGCTCGATCGCGAGCGCGATGGAGTGCATGATCAGGACGAACGCAGCGATCAGGGCCGCGAAGGCGGCTCCGCCGATCATGAACGCCACACTCAGGCCCGCCGCCGCGAGCAGTGCGGCCTTGTCCACCGCGCCGCGGCCCCAGTACCGGACGATGAGCGACACACCCAGCAGAATCAGTGCGAAGCCGGTAGGAATGAGAGTGGACCGCCAGATCGGCTCGAGGAAGAGCACGCCGCCCGGATGCTATCGCGCGCGTTTGCCGCCGGCAAGCGACCCTCGATCGTGAAGCCGATGTCGCGGCGCTCGTGTAGGCTGTGGCACCGCGATGAATCGACGCTGCGTTCCGAGCTGTGTGAAGGTCATGGTGCTGCTTCTGTTAGGCCTGCCGTCCGGCGCTCGAAGCCAGGAAGCTTCGCCAGCGCCCGAACCGCCAGCCACCACGACGCTCCTTCCTCACGGCGACGACCAGCGCTGGTGGCTGTCGGCGCAGGTGAATCTGATCGGACAAGCCCATGGCGAATTCGACTCGCCGTACGAAGGCGAACACAGCCTGCGAGCGATCGATGAACGGGCGTTGTCCCGATTGTGGACGGTCTTTGCGGGCGTTCAGCTTCCGCACCATGCCGATGTGCTCGTCGCGATCGAGAGCGCAGGCGGCCACGGGATCAGCGACGCGCTCGGCCTCGCGGGCTTCACCAACCTCGACGTGGTCCGGAACCCTGACCTGGGTGCAACGCCGTACCTCGCGCGGGCGATGATCCACGTGTCGATTCCGCTGACGTCAGAGACGGCATCCGCGAGCCGTGGGCCGTTCACGCTGGCCCCGACCGTGCCGGTGAGGCGGCTGGATATTCGCGCCGGCAAGCTGGGCATCGTCGACTTCTTCGACGTCAACGCCGTCGGCAGCGACAGCCACCTGCAGTTCACCAACTGGGCCGTCGACAACAACGGCGCGTACGACTACGCGGCGGACACGCGCGGTTACACGTACGGTCTGATCGTCGAGTACATCACGCCGCGGTGGTCGATACGAGGGGCCGAGGCGCTCATGCCGACGGTCGCGAACGGGATCGATCTCGATTGGCATCTTGCGCAATCGCGAGGCGAAAACGTCGAAGTCGAATTGCACGAGTGGCCGCGGCTCGTACTGCGGCTGGTGGGCTATGCCAACCACGCGAACATGGGCAGCTACGAGGAGGCCATCGATGCGTTTCACAGCGGCCTTGATCCGGTCCCGGACATCGAGGCGCATCGACGCGCGGGACGGGTCAAGTACGGCGTCGGCGCGAATGCAGAGTATTCGCTCGGCGGCGGCGTTCGCCTGTTCGGTCGAACGGGATGGAACAGTGGTGACACCGAGTCGTTCGCGTACACCGAAGTGAACGACACGGCGGCGTTTGGCGGTGACATCTCCGGCGGGCGATGGCATCGGAGCGCCGACCGGGTCGGTGCCGCGTTCGTCTCCAACGGGCTCTCCTCGGTACACCGCGAGTATCTCCGGTTGGGAGGTCTCGGCTTCCTGCTCGGCGACGGCAACTTGCGCTATGGTCGCGAGACGATCGTGGAGAGCTACTACACGGCGCACGTCTGGCGCGGCGTCTTCGGATCGGGCGGCGGCACGTTCATCGCCAACCCG
>DATFXR010000767.1:0-2631 GCA_035315685.1 Vicinamibacterales bacterium
CCACGCGCGGCGAGTACTGCCCGATGTATCCCGTGCCGGTGGCAACCGTCCGGTCCATGCCGACGCCGTCGTGATCGGCACGATGCCACTGTCCCCAGCCGTTGCGCTCGGACGATTCGATACCCGGCCCGTAGTGCACGCCGATGATGTCGGTCAGCGTGCCGGCCCCGAGCGGACCGGTGTAGCGCTCGTACGCCGGCCACGAATCGAGCAGGATTCCGGTGATGGTCTCGACAACGCGGCGGTCGTGGCCGAAGGTGAGCCGCGTCCACTCGTCGGCAATCTGCGCCGCCGAGAGTGTCGGCCGCCACGCCAGGCGCGCGAATCCGTAGAGGTTCGCCTGCGCCAGATCGTGGCCGAGCCAGTTTGCGTCGAGGCCGACGTTCGACACGCCGACGAACCCGCCGAGCGGACGCCGGAACGTGCGGCCCGTGACGATGTCGCGCACGGCCGCGCCATCCGGCCGCACCGCGAGATCGACATCGAGCGCCTCCTTCCACATCGGCACCAGGAAACAGACGTGACGCTGCTGGCCGGTGTATTCCTGCGTGATCTGCAGCTCGATCGCCTGATTCGTCCGGGTCAGCGTGCCGAAGAGTGGCGATACCGGTTCGCGGACCTGAAAATCGATCGGGCCGTGCTTGATCTGCAGGACGACGTTGTCGTCGAAGCGGCCGTCGAGCGCCCGGAAGTTGTCGGCGGCGGCGCGGGCGCGATCGTTCTTCGGATTGCGCCAGTCCATGTGGTGGTCGTAGACGAACCCGCGGTAGAACAGCACGCCGTGATGCGGCGCGAGCGCGCGCGCGATCACGTTCGCCGCGTCGGCGTGCGAACGGCCGTACGCCGACGGCCCGAGCCGCCCTTCCGAATCGGCCTTGAGGACGAACCCCGCCAGATCCGGAATCGCGTCGTACAGGGCGTCGGCGCGCCCCTTCCAGAACGCCGCCACCCGCGGATCGAGCGGATCGAAGCTGTCGAGCCCACCGACGCGCTCGGGACTGCTGAAGTCGATCGCCACGGCAAGGCCGACGCCCCACGGACGGAACGCCTCAGCGAGACGGACGAGATCGGGGACGAACGCGTCGGTGATGACGCGCACGTTCGCGTTGACGTTGTTGACCGCGCATGCGTTGATGCCGACCGACGCCAGCAGGCGTGCGTACTCCTTCGCGCGCGTCAGATCGGCCACCACCCGATCGCCGTCGAAGAAGATCGAGCGTCCGGCGTAGCCGCGCTCGATCGAGCCGTCGAGATTGTCCCACTCGTTCACCCAGCGCAGCGGCGCCGCAGGTTCGTCGAGCCCCGCCGCAGCCACCAGCGGCTGGTGCAGCGCGATCCGGCGCAGCAGCGCGAACGCGCCGTAGAGCACGCCGCGCTCCGTTCCGCCGGCGACGATGATCGAGGCCTGCGCTCCACCGCGAGTGAACGGCCCGATCCAGAATCCATCGGCGCGCACGTCGGCGGGCACACCGGCGTCCGGCAGCACGCGCCGAACGTCACCGGCCGTTCCGAGGAGGATCGCCGCGGCAGCAGGAACCTGCTGCGCCGCAGTCAGGCGCCGATCGAGCATCGAGCCGACGCCGCGCACGATTTCGTCGCGCGCCGTGCGCAGGATGAGGCCGTCGCCGATCGCGACCACCGTGGCCGGCAGCGCCGCATAGGCTGCGCGCGCCGCCGGATCGCCAATGCGTTCGTAGCGAAGCCACGCGTCGATGCCGGTTTCCGCCCGGGCCGGAACGGCCGGCACGATCGCCCACGCTGTCAGCACCGCGCCGAGAAAACGTCGCCACGTCAGGTCCATGTTCGCGCTATCGTAAGCGACCGCGGGCACGCGCGCGCATATCCTTCATCCGGCCGAAACCTATGACCTACGAACCGACTCCTGCTGATCGCTTCACGTTCGGTCTCTGGACCGTCGGCAACCGCGGCCGCGATCCGTTCGGTGAGTTCGTGCGACCGCCGCTCGATCCCGTGCAGGCGGTGCACGAGCTGGCGGAACTCGGCGCCTGGGGCGTGAACTTTCACGACAACGATCTCGTGCCGATCGACGCGCCGGCCGCTGAACGCGACCGCATCGTCGCGAACTTCCGCCGCGCGCTGGAAGGTACCGGCATGACCGTACCGATGGCGACCACCAACCTGTTCTTCGATCCGGTCTTCAAGGACGGGGCGTTCACGTCGCACGATCCGCGCATCCGTGCCTATGCAGTCCAGAAAACCATGCGCGCGATAGACCTCGGCGTCGAGCTCGGCGCGCGCACCTATGTGTTCTGGGGCGGACGCGAAGGCGCGGAGGTCGACGCGGCCAAGGATCCAGTCGAGGCGATCAAGCGGTTCCGGGAAGCGATCGATTACCTGTGCGAGTACGCGATCGATCAGAAGTATCAGCTGCGCTTCGCGCTCGAGGCGAAGCCGAACGAGCCGCGCGGCGATATCTACTTCCCGACCACGGCCGCGTACCTGGGATTCATCGCTACACTGGCGCATTCCGACATGGTCGGCGTCAACCCGGAGGTCGCGCACGAGCACATGATCGGCCTCAACTTCTGCCACGTCGTCGCGCAGGCGCTCGAAGCCGGCAAGCTGTTCCACATCGACCTGAACGATCAGAAGCCGGGACGGTTCGATCAG
>DATFXR010000768.1:0-2619 GCA_035315685.1 Vicinamibacterales bacterium
CGGTCCTGGGCGAACAACGCGATGTCGGTGCTGCCGACCGACTGCGTCGACGGTCCCGTGAAGTCGAGCCGGCGCGCGAGGCTGCCGTCCGACCGCTCGATCAGCACCGGCCGGCTGGTGCTGGTCCCGTCGTAGCTGCTGTAGAGCGCGTCGAACCCGGCCTTGAACAGATGCAGGCCGCCCTTGATGTTTCGCGACCCGGACACGGTCTCGACGAACTGATACGTCGCCGTGCGGCGATACTGCGTGTTGTAGAAGTTCCCCAGCGTCGTCTCGGGCAGCAGCGCCATCGGCAGCATGCCCTGCGGCAGGACCTCGGTCTGCGCCTCATGCACCTGTACGGTCGTCTCGCTGAACAGCGAGTCGCTCCACAACGCTCGCTCGCTGATGCCGCCGTGATTCACGTGCGCGTGGATGTCCACCGTCGCGTCAGGTGGCGTGAACGTGCCGAGCGTCGCCCATGTCTCGACGCTGGGGAAGAATCCGCCGGTGCCGATGACCGAGTGCCGCGGCGACAGATTCCAGTCGACACGTGAGAACGAGCTCAACCAGCGCGTCGTCTTCAGCTCGTCTTCGGGACGGCTGGGCACGTCGCTCGTCCCGTAACGAAACTGCGCGGTCTGTTCGAGGAACAGCTGGTCCTTGACGATCGGGCCACCAGTCTCGAGCCGCGGCGCGAACGCGCTGATGCCCTTCACGTCGAACATCGTGCCGCGTGCAGTGCGGAAGGTCGGATCGAGATTGTTGAGCCGCGTCCTCCACGTGTCCCCGGCCCGGCGCGTCTGGATCACGACGAGGCCCGAGGAGAAGCGGCCGTACTCGACGGCGTAAGGGTTCGGCAACACGGCGACCGAATCGATGGCATCGTCGGGCAGCGACACGATCGGCAGGCCGGTGGACGGATCGACGAGTGTGCCGGCGCCGATCTGGACGCCAGCCTGGCTCGGGCGTCCGCCCTTGATACTCAGGCCGCCGGGAACCTCGATGATGCTGGCGAGCAGCCGCAGTGCCGCCTGGAAGCCGCCGGCCGCGTACTGGTCGATATCTCGTCCGCCGATCGAGTCGGTCGGCGCCAGCGTCGCCCCGGTCGCGATGCTGCTGGCCGCGCCGACGACGTCGACCGTCTGCGAGATCGTCGCAATCGGGAGATCGATCGCGAGCTCGACCACCGCGCCGGACGCGACGCTCGCCTGCACCGTCGTCGCCTCGAAGCCCTCGAGCGTGACGGTGATCCTGTAGCGGCCGTCAGGCAGCGCGATTACACGGAAGTGACCGTCGCCTTCGGTGACGACGGTGGAGATCTCCTCATTGAGCGCGTTGCGGATCACGACCTGCGCGCCGCTGAGCGCGATCGTCTTGCTCTGCGTGGTGACGTAGCCGTCGATCGTGCCCGGTGCAGCGCGGGTCTGCCCGAACGCCGACGACGTCACAAGGAGAGCGGCGAGAACCAGATACAGGGATCGGAGCATCCAGCAGGAAACCTATTGTCTCCCGCCGGATCTCCGAGTGTCCAGCGTGAGCGTGTGAAGAAAGTAAGGCGTTTATATGACAGCGAAATCTATAGTGCGTCCTACATCTTTATTGGACGACTCGATCGACGTATCGGTCGCAACGATTCGTCCCAGCAGAGGTAGCGGCTCAGGTTTCAGACGCCCGCCGCCCTTGTGATCGTCCAAACAGCACAGGCGAGCCCGGCCCCGGCGATGCCGTCAATCACGTAATGGTAGCGCCCCACGACGGTCGCAACGCCGATGCTGACGGCCAGCAGCAGCATGGCCATCCCGATCGCGGGAGTGACGTCCACGAGCGCGAAGGCAACCGCAAGGGAGCCGGCAACGTGGCCGCTCGGGAACGTATTCGCACCAATCGTCACGTGTTCGACCATCAGCGACGCGGCGCGGTGCAGCGTGCGATCGGCGAGCACCGGCTTGCGCTCGAGCATCCATGGCGGGCGCGTCTGGATGAGGACGAGCGGCGCGAAGGCGCCGAACTCCGCCGCGGACACGAGGGTCCAGTAGCGATCGGCGAGATCGACGCGGCCGATCGCCGTCAGGATCGCGAATCCAGCCGGCACGAGCAGAAAGCACCCCATGTAGACGAGCTCGAAGTACGCCAGCAGCGCGCGTGGCCATCGCGCAAAGCGCGTCGTCGGATCGCCGAGCAGGCGGCGATCCCACGACATCAGCCACTGCTCCACTCGGCGTGCAGGACGGACGAAGAACCAGCCGGACACGTAGTAGGCGACGAGGATGCTCGCGCCCGGCGCCCAGTCCCTGACGACCGCCGGCGCGTGATGGGCGATCGCGAGGATCGCCGCGGACATCGCCGCGCCCGCGATCGCAATCTGCGCGCGGCTCCTCCACGGCAGCGGCCGCAGCCAGGGAACGACGACGCACGCGGCGAAATACCAGAACGCCAGCGCTTCGGAAGTACGCACGATCTGAACGTGATGCTAACGTATCGGCTGCCGTGACCGACATCCGCCGCGTCGAGGGGCGACGTGAGTTCAAGCGCTTCATCGACTACGCGTACCAACGCAACGCCGCCGACCCGCACTGGGTGCCGCCGCTGCGGCTGGCCGAACACGAGCGGTTGACGGCGGCGAAGAATCCTTTCTTC
>DATFXR010000769.1:0-8089 GCA_035315685.1 Vicinamibacterales bacterium
GCGCCGCGATCGCGCGCGCACGATACGGATCGACGAACCGCGGGCTCTGCGGCCAGAAGACGAAGCCAATCGCATTCGCGCCGGCCTCGACCGCCGCGAGCGCATCGTCCACGCGCGTGACGCCGCAGATCTTCACGAACATCAGTGCACGACTCTCAAGACGGTGGCGCGTCTGGCGTCGGCGTCCCCGAGTGCTCTGGCGCGGCCTGTGGCGCCAGCGCGGGCACGCAGCGTGTTCAGCTCCCGGCCGGGGGCCGGCGACGCCATGAAACGCTCGCCGATGAGGAACGCGCGGTAGCCGAGTTCCTTCAGCCGGATCAGATCCTCGCTCGTCTTCAACCCGCTCTCGCTGACGGCAACGACGTCCCGCGGCATCTGCGCGATCAGCTCATCCGACGCGTGGATGTCGACGTCGAGCGTCCGCAGGTTGCGGTTGTTGACACCGATGATCCGCGCGCCGACGTCGACCGCGATCGCCAGCTCGCGCGCGTCGTGCACCTCGACCAGCGCGTCCAGGCCGTGCCGCGTCGCGTGATCGTGCAACACTTTCAGCTCGGCCGGCCGGAGCGCCGCCACGATCAACAGGACGGCATCGGCACCCGCGACCCTGGCTTCGAGCAGCTGATACTCCGACACGATGAAGTCTTTGCGGAGTACCGGGATGTCGACTGCAGCGCGCACAGCAGCGAGATGATCGAGCGCGCCGTCGAAGAACGTCGGTTCCGTCAGCACGGAAATCGCCGCTGCTCCTGCGTCGGCGTACGCCGTGGCAATCGCCACAGGATCGTAGTCCTCGCGCAACACGCCCCTCGACGGCGACCGCCGCTTGCATTCGGCGACGACGTTGACGTCGTCCGCCACCGACAGCGCGCCGAAGAACTGGCCCGTCCGCACCGGCAATGCGGCGGCCCGCTCGGCCAGCGCACCGAGCGGCTTCGCCGCTTCGCGCACGTCGACAATGCGGCGGGTGCCAGCGACGATGGCTTCGAGGAGATCGGCGCTCACGCGCCGGCTCCCGTCGCGAGTGCCTCGGCCGTCGACAGCGTGACGAGCCGCTGCAGTGTCTGCCGGGCGCCGCCGCTGTCGATCGCGCGCGATGCCATCGCGATGCCGTCCTCGACCGAGCGTGCTGCGCCGGCGATGAGCAGCGCAGCGCCGGCATTGAGCAGCACGACGTCACGCGCCGGCCCGCCTTCGCCGTCGAGAATGCGCTCGATCACCTCCGCATTCTCGCGCGCGTCGCCACCTTGCAGCGCGCCGAGCGGCGCCTTCGGCAGCCCGACGTCGGCGGGATGGAGATAGAACGTGTTCACGGCGCCGTCGCGACATTCCGAGATTTTCGTGTAGCCGGTCGTGGTCAGCTCGTCGATCCCGTCTGCGCCGTGGACGACCCACGCGCGCCGCGCGCCGAGCAGTGCCAGCGCGCGCGCGAGCAACTCGGTGAACTCCGGTCGCGGCACGCCGACCAGCTGACGGACGGCGCCGGCCGGATTGGTCAGCGGACCGAGCAGATTGAACGCGGTCCTGATCCCGAGTTCGCGGCGAACCGGCCCGGCGTGGCGCATCGACGGATGAAAGGTGGGCGCGAAGAAGAACCCGATCCCCGCCTCGCTCAGGCAGCGCTCGACGACGGCGGGCGGCGCGGTGACGCGAATCCCCAGCGCCTCGTAGACGTCGGCTCCTCCGGTTCGGCTGGATGCCGATCGATTGCCGTGTTTCGCAACCCGCACGCCAGCGGCGGCGACCACAATCGCCGCGCACGAGGAGATGTTGAACGTGTTCGCACGGTCGCCGCCGGTTCCGCAGGTGTCCACGACATCGTCGTAGCGCTGCGACACCTGGATCGCGTGCGCGCGCATGGTGCGGGCGAGGCCGACGATCTCGACCGGCCGCTCACCTTTCATCGCGAGACCGATGAGCAGCGCGGCGATGTGCGCCGGCGCGGCCCGGCCCCCCATGATTTCGGCCATCGCCGCAGCGGCCTCGTCGGCGGTGAGATCCTCGTGGCGCGTCAGTTTTTCGATCAGCTCTTTGAACATCGGAAGATCACGGTCCGGCTGAAGCCGAACACTACCGCAACACGGTCCGGCTAAAGCCGGACACTACCGGAACAATCACCAAGAAAATTCCGCAAGATGACTTTGCCCTCGCCCGTCAGAATCGACTCTGGATGAAACTGCACGCCGTAGACCGGCCACCGGCGATGCCGCAGGCCCATGATGTTCGCGTCCTCGCGCGTCCTCGCCGTGATCTCGAGCGCCTCCGGCAGCGTCTTCTCCGCAACGACCAGCGAGTGGTAGCGCGAGGCCTGAAACGGTCCGACGATCCCGCTGAAGACGCCGCGGCCATCGTGCTCGATGGTCGACGTCTTCCCATGCATCGGCAGGCCCGCACGCACCACGTCCCCGCCGAATACCGCGCCGATCGCCTGATGGCCGAGGCAGACGCCGAGGATTGGCGTCCGCTCACCAAGGAGGCGAATCACCTCCATCGTCACGCCGGCGTGCTCCGGCCGCCCCGGGCCCGGCGAAATGACGATACGGGAGGCGTTGGTCTTCGCGACGTCGTCGACCGATCCAGCGTCGTTGCGCATCACCTGCACCTCGGCGCCCAGCTCGCCGAGATATTGCACGAGGTTGTAGGTGAACGAATCGTAGTTGTCGATGACGAGAACCATCAGCACTCAGCCCTTAGCCATCAGCGATGAGCGGTCAGCCATCAGCCATTAGCCATGTCTAGAGTCCCTGCTGCGCCAGATCGAGGGCGCGCAGCAGGGCCTTCGCCTTGTCGCGCGTCTCCTCGAATTCGGCCGTCGGATTCGAGTCCATCACGATCCCGGCGCCCGCCTGCACGTAGGCCTTGCCCTTCGACATGATCACGGTGCGAATCGCGATGCAGAAGTCGAGGTTGCCGGCGAAATCCAGATAGCCGACCGCGCCCGCATAGAGCCCGCGCTCCGACGGCTCGAGCTCCTTGATGATCTGCATGGCGCGGACCTTCGGCGCGCCGGACACCGTGCCGGCCGGGAAGCACGAGACCAGTGCGTCGAGCCGATCGCGATCGTCGGCGAGCCTGCCTTCGACGATCGACGTCAGGTGCATGACGTGCGAGAAGCGCTCCAGGCCCATGAACTGCGGCACACGCACCGAGCCGTACTCGCACACGCGGCCGACGTCGTTGCGGCCGAGATCGACGAGCATGACATGCTCGGCGCGTTCCTTCTCGTTGCGCTTCAGCTCCTCGGCCAGCCGCATGTCCTCGTCGTCGTTGCGCCCGCGGCGCCGCGTGCCGGCAATCGGGTGCGTCTCGACGCGGGAACCTTCGACGCGCACCAGCATCTCCGGTGACGAACCGACCACCGACACGCCGCCCATGCGGATGAAGTACATGTACGGCGACGGGTTCACGTGGCGCAGCGCGCGGTACACCGTGAACGGATCCGCCGCGACGTCGGCTTCGAAGCGCTGCGACAGCACTACCTGATAGATGTCGCCGGCGGCGATGTACTCCTTCGCCGTACGGACCTGCTCTTCGAACTTCTCTTTCGAGTGGTTCGACGCGAACTGCAACGGCTGCTGGCTGGCGTGATTGCTCCGGGAGAGATTGCGTTCCAGCTCGCGCTCGAGGAACTGAATCTTCGCGCACGCGAACTGGTAGAGCGACTCGAGATCTTCGTCGGCCGTAATGCGGGCGTTGGCGACGATCAGGATCCGATGCTGGACGTGATCGAACGCCAGCACGGTGTCGAACAGCATGAATCCGGCCTGGTCTGCGCCGTCGTCGGAGACGCCCAGCTCGCCGAGGACCGGCTCGAACCAGGATGCTGCGCCATAGCCGAGATAGCCGACCGCGCCGCCGGTGAATCGCGGCAGGTCCGGGACGAATGGCGATCGGAAATCAGCCATCAGCCGCCGCAGCGTCTCGATGAACGGCTGGTCGGTGCTGGACGTGACGCCGCCACGCTCGATCGTCGTCCGGCCGTCGCGTGCGCGCAGGATCAGGAACGGGTCCTTGCCGAGGAACGAGTAGCGGCCGACGTGCTCGCCGCCTTCGACGCTTTCGAGCAGGAATGCGTAGTCCGCGTGCTCGGCGACCTTCAGAAACGCGGAGACCGGGGTCAGCAGATCGGCGACGATTTCCTTGACGACCGGCACGAACGTCCCGCGCCGCGCCAGCTCCTTGAATTCGTCAAACGTCGTGATTTTCATCGCGTGCAAACTCCGCGAGCCGCCGCTGCGCGGCTTCCCGCATCACTCCGGGCCGTGGCCTCGTGCCGGTCCACCATTCGAACTGCTCGCGCGCCTGCGCGACGAGCATCTCCAGACCGCCGATCGGCTGACATCCGGCGGCTTCGGCGTCCCGCAGCAGCCGCGTCGTCGTCGGGTTGTAAATCAGGTCGTAGACGTAGCGCCCCGTCAACTGATCCGCGGGCATCGGCGTCTCGTCGACGTCGGGGTACATCCCGACGGGCGTGCAGTTGACGAGAATGTCCCAGCTTCCGGGTCCGGGCGGCCACGAACCCACCTGGACCGAGGTGAGCCGCGCCACCTCTTCTGCCTTCGCGCGATTGCGCGCATGCACCGTGATCGCGCACGCCGCGGATCCGAGGGCGACGACAACGGCGCGCGCGGCACCGCCGGCGCCGAGCACCGCAACGCGCATCCCGTTCAGCGTCACGCGCTGTTGCAGCGGTTCGAGGAAACCACTCGCGTCGGTGTTCCCGCCAACCCAGCGCTTGCCTTCGACGCGAATCGTGTTAATCGCGCCGATCCGCCTGGCGACCGCATACACTTCGTCGATTGCGTCGAACAGCGCCACCTTGAATGGAATCGTCACGCTCGCCCCGCTGATGCCGATGGCGCGCGCGAACTCGAGAAAATCGTCGGCGCTCACCGCCGGCATCGGCACATACACCGCGTCGATGCGCGACGCATGGAACGCGGCGTTGTGCATCCACGGTGAGACCGAGTGCCCGGCCGATCCGCCGGCAATCCCATAGACCTCCGTCGAGTCGCTCAGCGAACGGAAATGAAAGTCCCGCAGCAGCGATTCAGCGCTGATCTGTCCCACGTCCCTCACGCCGCCGGCGTAGGTCCAGGCCGATCCGAATCTGCCGGCCAGCACGCGCGTCGCGACGCCGTACGGACCCATGCCGATCAGTACCGTGCCGCCATGGCGACTGCGTTGCGCGCCGATCTCGAGCAGCCGCACGCAGTCGCCCAGGCGCGTCATCAGGGCGGCCAGCTTGACCACCTCGGCACCGGTCGCACGCATTGCCTGGACCCGCTCGGCGAGATCGGCCGGCACACCGGCGAAGTCGTGCGACGACAGGACGATTCGCCGGCCGCCCGTCTGCGCGATGAGATCGTCGAAGCCCGCGCGCCACTCGATGTCCACGTACTCGGCGCCGAGCGCCAGCGCGTCGGCGAGAATGCGTTTCCGCTCCTCTTCCGATCCCGCGAACGATCCACCTTCCCATGTCGGGCGGCAGGTGACGATCACCGGCCGGCGGCGTCCGTCGAGTGCGGCTGCCGCCGCCGGATCGCGGACCGTGTCGAGCCGCAGCTCGACGAGGTCGGCATCGACGACGGCGTCGCGCCGGGCGCGCAACTCGGCCGTCGTCTCGGCGGTCACGGTGACGCACAGCAGCGGCTTGGACATCGCAATTGGAAAGACGTCAATAAAACAAAAAGGCCTCTTCAACCGGATGGCTGAAGAGGCCTCGACAACTCGTTCGCGCAGTGGCAACTAGGCCAAGGCGGATGCCTCTTCAGTCTGGCCCCAATACCACCACCACGCCGCGCGGTCGTACCCGGCGGCTGGGCGCACGCTGGTCTGGTTGAGGCCAAATGACTGTGGCATCAGAGCCTCAGACCATACCAGACGCCAGGGATCCGTGTCAAAATGAACCATGCCCTTACGTCGGACTCTGTTCTGTCTGGTCGTGATCTCGGTTGCCGCGACGGCTGTGCTGTCGCGCCCGGCGGCGCTGTCCGGCGCAGCGGCGCAGATGCCGATCGGTGAAGTCCGGCCGGGCATGGTCGGCATCGGCCACACGGTGTTCGACGGTACGCACGTCGAAGAGTTCAAGGCAAACATCATCGGCGTGCTCGAGAACGTCATCGGCACGCATCGCAATCTGATCCTCGCGAAGCTCGAAGGCGGTCCACTCGCGAACACCGGCGTCATCGCCGGGATGAGCGGCAGCCCGGTCTACATCGACGGACGACTCGTCGGCGCCGTGTCGTACGCGCTCGGCGCGTTCTCGAAAGAACCGATCGCCGGCATCACGCCAATCGCGGAGATGACCGACTCCACCACGTTCGCGGACGTGCGTCCGCCCGGCGCCAAAGTGAAAGTCGAGTACCCGCTCACGCGTGAGGGCCTCACAGCCGCGTTTCGCAAGGCCTTGAACTGGAATCGTCCGTTCGCGGAGCGCCCCGGCGACGCGCACTTGGCGGGTGACAACAACGTGATGGGCGTCAGCGGTGGCGATCTCGGCACGCTGCTGCGTCCGATCGCGACTCCGCTGGTGATGTCCGGCTTCGAGCCCGACGTCGCCGAGGTGTTCACCAGCGCGTTTCGCGACCAGGGCTTCATCCCGACTGGTGGCAGCGGGGCAGCCAACGCGCGATTCGGAGAAAAGCCGTACGAGGGCCCGCTGAAGCCGGGCGACGCGGTCGGCGTGATGCTGGTCGGCGGCGATCTGCAGCTCGGCGCGACCGGCACGGTCACGCACATCGACGGCGATCGCGTGTACGCGTTCGGCCACCCGATGTACAACCTCGGCCCGACCGAGTTCCCGATGACCCGCGCCTATGTCTACACCGTGCTGCCGAGCCTGTTCTCGTCGATGAAGCTGTCGTCGACCGGCGAGGTAATCGGCACCGTCCTTCAGGATCGAGCGACCGCGATCGCAGGACGGCTCGGTCCGCCGCCACGGATGATCCCGGTGAAGCTCACGCTCGATTCGTCGCGACGTCCCGCGGAAACCTTCAACTTCACGGTCGTCAACGATCCGCTGTTCGGGCCGCTGATGACCTACGCGAGCATCTTGAACACCCTCGGCTCCTACGAGCGGCAGTACGGATCCGCCACGTTCACCGTGCGGGGCACCGCGAAGGTGAAGAAGCACGATGCGATCGCGTTCAGCAACATCTACTCCGGCGAGCAGGCGTCGATGGCCGCCGCCGCGTCGATCGTTGCGCCGGTCACCTACCTGATGAGCAACGACTACGAGAAGGTGGACATCGAGGGCGTCGACGTCACGTTCTCGACAGCCGAGGAGCCGAGGACGGCGACGCTCGAGCGGGTGTGGCTCGACGATCCGCGCCCGCGCGCGGGTCGCACCGTGCCGCTCAAGGTGCTCTTCCGCACCTATCGCGGCGACGAGGTCGTGCGAACGTTGCCGATTGAGATTCCCTCGAACGCGAGCGGCTCGCTTTCGATCCTGGTCTCGGACGGAGGGCGCCTCGGGCAGACCGAGCAGCGCGAGGCACGGCTGCCGCAGCCGCGCAGCGTCGACCAGGCGATCAAGGCGCTGAACCGCGCGCGCCGCAACAATACGCTGTATGTGAAGCTGCTCGGCTCCGAGGCCGGCGCGGTCGTCAACGGCGAGCTGCTCTCGTCGCTGCCGCCGTCGGTCCTCGGCGTGCTGGAAGGCGACCGGAACGGCGGCAATTTCAACCCGCTCCACAGCGCGACGATCGGCGAATGGGAGCTCCCGACCGACCACGCCGTCACCGGCTCGCGAACGCTGTCGATCACGGTCTCGCAGAACTGAGTTGATGCATATTCGGTCACGTGCTCTGGCGGCGGCCGCGATCGCTGCCGCCTCGCTGGTTGCCCTGCAGGCCTCTTCCCCGAAGTTCTTTCAGGCCGCCACGCAAAACGAGTTCCTCAAGGGCGACGTCGAGAACCTGTCGATCGATGCCCACGGCCAGCTGACGCTGGGTCCCGCCACCGACCTCGTCTACGAAACGTCGGCGCCGTTTCTCTGGTCGATGATCGCGGCGCCCGACGGCTCGCTGTTTGTCGGCACCGGCAACGAAGGCAAGGTGTTCCGGGTCGACCCGCAGGGCAAGGGCTC
>DATFXR010000770.1:0-4912 GCA_035315685.1 Vicinamibacterales bacterium
GCATGACGAACCTCTGGTCAGGCCGCTTCGATACCGCGCCCGATGCGGCGGCGTTCGAGTTCGGCGCGTCCTTCCGCTTCGATCGACGGCTGTTCGAGGACGACGTCACGGGCAGCATCGCGTGGGCGCGCGCGCTGGCGAAGGCCGGCGTGCTGGCCGGAGACGAGGCCCGGCGGATCGAGCAGACGCTGACCGACATCCTGCGCGAGGGCCGCGCGAGCGCCGCGTTCGTCGACGGCCCCGACGAAGACGTGCACAGCTTCGTCGAGCGGGTGCTGGTCGAACGTCTCGGTGATACCGGCCGGCGGCTGCATACCGGGCGGTCGCGCAACGAACAGGTGTCGCTGGACCTTCGCCTCTACCTGCGGCGGCGCCTCCCGCTGCTGCAGCGTGCGGTCGCCGCACTGGTCGACGCGCTCGCGGCGCAGGCGGCCGCCGCAGGCGACGCCCTGATGCCGGCGTTCACACACTTTCGTCCCGCGCAGCCCGTACTGGTCGCGCATTTCTTCCTGTCGCACGCGGCGCCGCTGCGCCGCGACTTCGCGCGCCTCGCCGGCGCCCGCGACGAAGCGGACGCGCTCCCGCTCGGCTCGGGCGCGATTGCCGGTACGGCCTATGCCGTGGACGTCGAGATGCTCGCCCGGGACCTCGGGTTTTCGCGCATCGTCGACAACAGCATGGACGCCTCGTCCGATCGCGACTTTGCCGCGACGTTCCTCTACGCCTGCGCGATGACGATGGTGCATCTCAGTCGCCTGGCTGAGGACCTGGTGATCCTCTGCGGCGACGAGCACCGCTTCTTCGAGCTCTCCGACGCCCTCAGCACCGGCAGCAGCATGATGCCGCAAAAGAAGAACCCGGACCCGCTCGAGCTCGTGCGCGGAAAGGCCGGGCGCGCCATCGGGCACCTGGTCGGGCTGCTCGCGACGATCAAGGGGCTGCCGACGGGCTACAACAAGGATCTGCAGGAAGACAAGGAAGCCGTCTTTGGCGCGGAGGAGACGCTGGCCGGCTGTCTGGCCGTCGTGCGATCGGTGGTCGGCGGGTTGACCCTGAATCGGGAACGGGCGGCGTCCGCGGCATCCGGCTTGCTCCTGGCAACTGATGTCGCCGATTATCTGGTCGGCCGCGGCGTGCCGTTCAGGCGTGCACACGAAATCGTAGGGGCGCTCGTGCGCAAGCTGGTGGCCGAAAGGCGCGATTTCGCATCGTTGTCGCTTGCGGAGTGGAGGGCCGCCAGCGATCGGTTCGAGGCCGACGTCGTCGAGCGCGTGACGCCGGGTGTATCAGTTGCGGCCAAGCGCACGCCCCAGTCGACGGCGCCAGCGGCCGTGCACGCGAAGTTGGCCGACGTGCGGCAATGGCTGGACGGCGTAGGCGCGCTCTGCTAAGATCGAGGCGCCTTCGCAATTCAATCCCTGCCAGTGGATTTTCGGGAGCGTTGATGCAGCAGCGCCAGCTACGGCTTGGTGACATTCTGGACGACTACTGTCCGCGTGAGCGGCGTCTAACCAACCACGCCGTGGTCGCAATGATTGGCGACGACGTCAAGCAGACGCGCTGCACGACGTGCGACGCCGAGCACGAGTACAAGCACGCGAAAGTCCCACGCCAGCGCCGCAAGAGCGAAACACCGGCTGCACTCTATGCGCAGGTCGCCGCGACTGGTCCCAAACGCGTCGCGCACGAGGCTGCACCCGCGAATGGCAGCGTCGAAGAGGAGATCACTGCTGCCGTCCCGCCGGTTGAAGCTGTCGAGGAACCTGCGGTCGAGGAACCGCTTCCCGTCGCGGCGGCACCCGAACAGGGACATCCCGAGCCCGCCGCAGACGTCCACGACGTGGTCGACGCGGATGTCGAGGAGCACGACGAGGATCACGACGGCGAGCGCGGCGAGGAAGACGGTCCGATTCACCGCCGGCTGATTCGCGCGTCGCTGCCGCGCCCGGAAGGACAACAGCCACCCGCGCGCCCGATTCCGGAATTCACCATTCGCCAGCCTGGCGGGCGGCCCAACCGATTCCGTCCCCGTCATCAACGCGGTGGCGGCGGAGGCCAGTTCGGAAGCAACCGATCCAACGGTGACGTCCACGGTGGAGCGCCTCGCGGGATGCGTCAGGGCGGTGGGCGACCTCCGCAGGGCAACATGTCCGGACGCCGTCACGGCCAGCAGGGCGGCGGGCGCAAGCGTTCGAAGTAACGTCGCCTCTCCGCATGCCCGACCTCTCCGGGAAACAGGGCCTCATCGTCGGCGTCGCCAACAAACGATCGATTTCCTGGGCGATTACCCAGGCGGCGGCCGCTGCAGGCGCGCGCCTTGCGCTCACCTACCCGAGCGAGCGGCTCGAAGAAAACGTCCGCGAGCTCGCGTCGGCCCTGAAGAACCCTGTCCTCGCGCCGTGTGACGTCGCCAGCGATCAGCAGATTGCCGATCTGGCGGCCACGCTCGACCGCGAGTTCGGCGGCCTCGATTTCCTGGTGCACGGCGCAGCATTCGCACCGGCCGATGCGTTGAGCAAGCCGTTCGTCGAGACGTCGCGCGACGCGTTTCGCATGGCCCTCGACGTCAGCGCCTATTCCCTCGTCGCGCTCACCAGAGCGGTCGTGCCGCTCATGGAGAAGCGTGGCAGCGGCAGCGTCCTGACGCTCACCTACATCGGCAGCCAGCGTGTGTTCACGAATTACAACGTGATGGGTGTCGCGAAAGCGGCGCTCGAGTCGTCGGTACGATATCTCGCGAGCGATCTCGGTCCGAAGAACATCCGGGTCAATGCAATTTCCGCCGGCGCCATCAAGACGCTCGCGGCGGCGGGAATCTCCGGGTTCTCGAGCATCCTGCAGGTCTACCGCGACCGCGCGCCGCTGCGTCGCGGCGTCGATCAATCAGAAGTCGCCGACGCCGCGGTGTTCCTGCTGTCCAACGCAGGCCGCGCTGTGACGGGTGAGATCCTGATGGTCGATGCGGGGTTTCATACCGTGGGATTCTGACAATTAGGAATTGAGAAGTAAGAATTAAGAATTCGTACACGTGTTCGAACGGTTCGAATTTGTCTCGAGATCGCGATTCGTCGCACGCCAACGCGAATTCCTAATTCTTAATTCCTAATTCGTAATTCCTACTTCTTAATTCCTACTTCTTAATTGCAGCGAAGATTCACCACTCTTCGACTCTTATCCTGGTCTTCGGAATACCAATCTCCTCCAGCACCCGCGGCATCTCATCGACCATCGGCGCCGGGCCGCAGACGAAGCAGAGCGTCTCGGGATCGTGGACGAGCTCGGTGAGCACGGAGCGATCCAGGCGTCCGCGTGCGCCGACCCACTCGGCGGCGTCGGCGGCGCGCGTGACGGTCTGCCGCAGCTCGATCTCGCCGGCCGCCGCGAGATCGCGGAACTCCTTCTCGAACGCGAACTCGTCCGGCGTCCGGGCACTGTAGAAGAGGCCGATGTTCCGGTGCGGCACATGCAGCGCGTGGCGGAGCATCGCCCGGAGCGGCGCGATGCCGATGCCGCCGGCGATGAAGACGAAGCGCATCTCTTCGGGCGCAGGCGGAAACGTGAACGCACCCAGCGGTCCCTCGACGTCCACGAGCGCGCCCGGATCGAGGGTGAGATGCGGGCCGGGCATACCTTCGTCGTTGACGCCGATCAACAGCTCGACAAAACCGTCGTGCCGCGCATCCTCCGGCGCAGAGGCGATGGAGTACGGGCGGCGCGTCTCCGCGCCGTGCGACGCGATCATCACCGCCTGGCCGGCGGCATAGTCGAATCGGTGTTTGTCGAGGTCGATGCGGGCGATGCGCGCGCGCGGCGTCGCGGGCAGCACTTCGCGCAGGGCAAGCGTCAGCACGAACAGCTATGCTAGCGCACGCAGCGTTCGCAGTCGGGGCTGGGACTGGGGGCTAGGGGCTGGGAGCTCGCTACATCGACGATCGGAATTCTCGATTGACAGGCAGCTCCAGGCCCGCACCGATGATCGGAAGTCTCCATTTGACAGCGAGCCCCGAGCCCCGCGCCCCGAGCCCCTGCAGCGACGGCGCGAGCGCATCGTGATGTCTCTACGTCGTGGTCGCGGACTCCTTCTGCGGCTCGTGCGCCGACGCGCGCTCGCGGTCGTCATCGGTGCGGCCTTGATCGTACCGGCGGCGTGGATCGAATTCAGCGGTCGCTACGGCGTGTGGTGGCAGGACGGGCTCGCGCTCGTCGTCGGCGCAACAGGAATCGCGATCTTCTGGACGGGACTGACGGGCGTGGCGCCGGACTGGGTGGATGATGAGGCGCGACCTGGCTGAAGGTTGATGGCTGATGGCTATGGCAGATGATCTCGAGCCATGAACCATTGCCGTCAGCCATTAGCCATCAGCCACGTCAGAGGACTCCCACCGCGGCACGCTGCACTTCGCCCTCGGACAAGCCGCTGTCGGATCGCGGCAGGCGAAGATGCTCGTCGGCATGGCGGCCGGCACTCGCGTCGCGCTTGCGGCGCGTCTTGTCGCGATACATCCTGCTGTCAGCGGTTGCGAGGAGCGTTTCGTAGGTGTCTCCGTCGTAGGGAAAGACCGCGGCGCCGACGCTGATCGCCAGCGGCAGCATCTTGCCTGGACGCGCCTCGAACTGCAGCGTGTCAACCGCGCACTGCAGCTCGAGCCGCTTCCGCTCGGCCTCCTCCGCGTTACATCCCGACAGCACGACGATGAACTCGTCGCCGGCGTAACGAACGCAGATGTCGTACGGCCGGATGCCGGTTCGGAGCACGCTGGCGACATCGCGCAGCGCGCGGTCGCCGACGTGGTGGCCGTAGGTGTCGTTGATCTCCTTGAAGCTGTCGAGGTCCATCACCAGCAGCGAGACCTCGGTCTTCAGGCGCTCGGCGCGCGCCAGCTCCCGCGTCAGGTGCATGAACATGAAGCGC
>DATFXR010000771.1:0-4268 GCA_035315685.1 Vicinamibacterales bacterium
CGAGCAGATCACGACGAAGTTGTCGGCGACGTCGCGCATCACCTCGAGCTCGAACTCCTTCCAGCCGATCACCGACTCCTCCACGAGAATCTCGTGGACCGGACTGAGCTCGATGCCGCGCTCCGCGAGGTCGCGGAACTCCTCGATGTTGTAGGCGATGCCGCCGCCGACGCCGCCGAGCGTGAACGACGGACGGATCACGAGCGGGAAGCCGAGCGTCTTCGCGAGCTCGATCGCCTCCTGCAGCGACCGCGCGATGCCGCTCTGCGGCACGTCGAGCCCGATCTCGCGCATCGCGTCCTTGAACAGCTGACGGTCTTCGGCGACCTTGATCGCGCGGATCGACGCGCCGATCAGCTCGACGTTGTACTTGTCGAGGGTTCCCGCCGCGGCGACGTCCACCGCGAGGTTGAGCGCGGTCTGGCCGCCCACAGTCGGCAGCAGCGCGTCCGGCCGCTCGCGCTCGATGATCGCCGCGAGCACCTCCGGCGTCAGCGGCTCGACGTAGGTGCGATCGGCCAGCTCCGGATCGGTCATGATCGTCGCCGGATTGCTGTTGACGAGCACCACCTCGAGTCCCTCGGCGCGCAGCGCCTTGCACGCCTGGCTGCCGGAGTAGTCGAATTCGCACGCCTGGCCGATGACGATCGGACCGGAGCCGATGATCAGCACTCGTTTCAGATCGGTTCTTCGCGGCATCTGTGCAGGGGCTAGCCCCGACTCCCCTCGATGAGCGTCAGGAAATCGTCGAACAGGTAATCGGCGTCGTGCGGACCCGGCGAAGCCTCCGGATGATACTGCACGCAGAAGACGGGCTTCGTCTTGTGTCGCAGGCCTTCGACCGTTCCGTCGTACAGATTCAAATGCGTCACCTCGACGTCGTCTGGCAGCGACGCCGGATCGACCGCGAAGCCATGATTCTGCGAGGTGATTTCCACCTTGCCGGTGGCCAGCTTCTTCACCGGATGATTCGCGCCGCGGTGGCCGAACTTCAGCTTGAACGTCGAACCGCCCATCGCGAGGCCGAGCACCTGGTGTCCGAGACAGATGCCGAACACCGGCACGCTCGACGCGACGAGCGTCTTCGCGTTGTCGATCGCATAGGTGAGCGGCGCCGGATCGCCCGGGCCGTTGCTCAGAAACACACCGTCAGGGTCCGTCGCCAGCAACTCCGACGCCGGCGTGGTCGCAGGATAGACGCGAACGTCGCAGCCGTGGGCGCTGAGACGGCGGAGGATGTTCCACTTCATGCCGAAATCGTACGCGGCAATCTTCAGGCGACGCGTTGCGAGACGCGCCGGCGTCACACCGAACTCGCCGGGATCCTCTGCCGGCCAGTCGAAGGCCGCCCGCGCGGTGACGCCGCGCACGAGATCGGATCCTTCCATTGGTGGAATGGCACGGGCGCTGTCCACCAGCGCGTGTGGATCGAGGGCGGCGCCGGTCGCGATCACGCCGCGCATCACTCCGCCGGATCGGAGTTGACGGGTGAGCGCGCGCGTGTCGATGTCAGAAATCGCGACGATCCGGTTTGCGACGAGGTAGTCGCGCAGCGTCATCTCGGCCCGCCAGTTGCTCGCCATCGGCGATTCGTCGCGGATGATGAAGCCGGCAACCTGAGGCGCACGCGACTCGACGTCCTCCGCGGAGACGCCGTAGTTGCCGATTTCCGGGCACGTCATCGTGACGATCTGCCCGGCGTATGACGGGTCGGTGAGGACTTCCTGGTAGCCGGTCATGCTGGTGTTGAACACGACCTCACCGCGCGCTTCCCCAGCCGCACCCGCTGCCTCTCCGCGAAACCAGGTCCCGTCCTCGAGTGCCAGAATTGCTTCCATGTTCCTCACTTCGCTGAGGGGCTTGGGGCTGGGGGCTGGGGACTGGGAAGAAAACGCCGCCTTCAAGCCCGATATCGAACGTGCGCCACAGTCCCCAGCCGCCAGTTACCAGTCCGCAGTGCCCAGTCCCCGCGCTATCGCTCCTCCAGCGACGCCGTCACCCGGTTCCGTTCCGCTGCGACGATGCGCACCGATGACGACCAACGGCGATAGCCGTCGTGCTCGAGGCGGATGGCATGTTCACCGGCCCGCAAGTCACGCATCGAGAGCGGAGTGTTGCCGGCCAACTTGCCATCGATATACACCCGCGCACCCGACGGTCGCGAATCGACGAAGAGCGTGCCGACGAACCGCTGCGAAGCATCAGACGCCGACGGCGGTGCCGGAGCGGGCGCGCTCGTCCGATTGCGATCGAGCGGTACCGTCAACGACTGCGCCGGCCGAGCGGCGGTAATCACGACGCGCCGCTCCGCCGGAACATATCCGTCCTCTGTGACGCGGACGAGATGAGCGCCGTTGGCGAGATCGCGCACGGCAATGGGCGTTACACCGGCGTCGCGCCCGTCCACTACCACTCGAGCGCCCGTTGGTGTCGACCGTACGAGCAGGCGCCCCTTGGCTGCTGCTTGCCGATCCGACGTCGATGCCGGGCTGCCGCTTGACGCCGCCGGAGGTCGAAGCACAGGCGGCGTCTGAGTGGCCGTGGACTGCGGAGACGTCACTGTGTTCTCGGTGAATTCGCGACCAGAGGCCGATGCAGGTCGTGCGGGCGCAGCGGGCGTCGCCG
This sequence comes from Vicinamibacterales bacterium, assembly GCA_035315685.1. Taxonomy (GTDB): domain Bacteria; phylum Acidobacteriota; class Vicinamibacteria; order Vicinamibacterales; family CAVVIG01; genus QHWK01. The sequence continues at coordinate 2,626 of DATFXR010000771.1, forward strand.
CCGCCACAGGCGCTCCTGGTCCGGCTTCCTTCGACGGCCCCTTCGATCCGACGTTGTAGCCGCCGAGGAATCCGAGCCCGATGCCCATCGCAAGTGCCGCGGTGACGGGACCCAGCATCGACCGCTGGTGACGTTCTTCAACGGCGAACGGCGCGGCACGCTCTCGGAATCGCGGCGCGGCCGGGTGCGTGTCTTCGGTGGAGACGAAGGCCGGTGCCGCCTCGACGTACTGGTGGGGCGGCTCCTCGGCCGATTTCAGCGGCAGGTCGCGCGCCTCCACGTTCGCGCGCGCGTCGGGCGCCTCGATCTTCGACGTTCCGCGTCGGCCCGAGAAATCGGGATGGACGCCGACGAGCGTCTGCTCCTCGTCTACGTCGGGCGCCTCCGTGTGCAACATCGTCTCGGTCGACATCGCCTTGACGATCGTCGCGTTCGGGTCCGTCGCGTTCGGGTCGGCGGTGTTCAGGTCGGATGCGATCACATCCGCTGACCTTACGTCGGTCGCGTCCGCGCCTTTCACGGCGGTCTCCGTCGCGATCCCGTCGCGGCGCTCGTCCTCGTCGAGCGGCAATCGCGGCGCCGGCGTGGGCGTGGACGAACGTGCCGGCCGCTTCTCCTCGGCGAACGAGACGTCGGTGATCTGCGGACTCCGGGCCGCAATGACCGTGTCCTGACTCGCGGGCGTGATATCAGTGTCCTGACCTGCAAGATCTGGAAACGCCTGGCTCAGCGCATCGGCGAACTCGAGCGCGGTTGCGAAGCGCGCGGCGGGATCGACGGCCAGCGCGCGAGCGAACGCGGCCCGGAGCGCGGCGAGATCGCCGCCGGCAGTCGGGCTGATCGTCGTGGTCACCTCATTGCCGGACAGGCCGATTCGGCGCCCCCACAACACCTCGTGCACGAGCGCCGCCAGGCTGAAGACATCGGCCCGCCGATCCCACTGCCCGTTCTCGAGGCGCTCCGGCGCGGTGTACGGCCGGCGCACCGGCGGCGTGACACCGACGGCCTCGAGTGCGCGGCTGATCCCGATGCCGGTGATCCGCATGTCGGCCGCCGACAACAGGACGTCGCGTGGATGTAACGCGCCGTGGGTAACGTTCACTGCCGCCGCGAAGTCGAGCGCGCCGGCCAGCTGAGCGGCGACGCGTACCGCGTGCGCGCCCGGCGCCGGCCCGAACTCGCGGACCGCGAGGTCGAGCGATTGAGCGTCGACGAAATCCTGCACGAGGTACGCCGACGCCTCGACGATGCCGGTCGCGATCGGCGCGCTCAGCGCCGGATGATCGAGCGTCGCGGCGATGAGCCACTCGAATTCACTGACGAGCTGATGGACGCGTTCGGGCGGCAGATCGAGGGTGAACAGCTTGACGGCGACCGGGCGATCGCGCTCGGGATCGTGCGCGCGAAACACCGGCCCCAAGGTCCCTGCACCAACCTGATGAAGAACACGAAACGGTCCGAACGTGGCAGGAAACCTGGTGCCAGCAGCTTCCGTGTTCAGTGAAGGATCTCCTCGAGGAAGGCTCGGTCATGGTAACACACCTGCACGCAACCGAAGCGCATCCACGTGCGTCTTAGTGCTGTCGCATCAAGCGAATAGCGTTGCGCGCGCGCTTGACAGCCCAAGCGGCGCTCTGCGAGAG
>DATFXR010000772.1:0-4907 GCA_035315685.1 Vicinamibacterales bacterium
GGGCCGCTCTTCTCGATGGCGATGTCGTTCAACAACAAGGGCCCATTTGGCGGCTTCTATCGGTACATCGGCGAGGAGGAGACCTACAAGGTGTATCGCGATTCGATGACCGACAGCGAGGGGAAGGAAGTACCGCTCGACGGTACGGCGGCGTTCGACCGGCAGGACGTCGAGTTCACGAGCGCGATCCGCGAAGGCCGCGAGCCCGAATCGAGCGCGCAAAGCTGTTTGCCGACAATGGCACTGCTGGATCGGATCGACAAGGCAATGGCCGGCTAAGGTCGGGTGGGTCAGGTAGGCCGGGTGGGTCACGTGGGTCGGAATCACTACGACGCTGAGATCACGTGGCCGTTCGACCTACCTGACCTATCCGGCCTACCCGGCCTACGAGGCCTACCAGACCCATGATCATCGACTGCCACGGTCACTACACGACGGCGCCGAAGGCGCTGCAGGCCTATCGCGACGCGCAGATCGCCGAGCTCAAGAACGCCCCGGCTCCAGGCGCACGGACGAAAGGCGCCGTTTCGATCTCGGACGAGGAGATCCGCGAGAGCCTCGAGGGCGCGCAGCTGAAGTTCCAGCGCGAGCGCGGCACCGACGTGACGATCTTCTCGCCGCGCGCCTCGGCGATGGCCCATCACATCGGCGACGAGACGACCAGCCTGCACTGGTCGCAGCACTGCAACGACCTCATCGCACGTGTGTGTGCGCTGTATCCGAAGAACTTCGTCGGCGTGTGCCAGCTGCCGCAGTCGCCCGGCGCGACCCTCGACGGATCGATCGCGGAGCTCGAGCGCTGCGTGAGCGCGCTCGGGTTCGTCGGCTGCAACCTGAATCCCGATCCGTCCGGCGGTCATTGGACCTCGCCGCCGCTCACCGATCGTGTGTGGTATCCGCTGTACGAGAAGATGGTCGAGCTCGACGTGCCGGCGATGGTCCACGTCAGCTCGTCGTGCAATCCGAACTTTCACGCGACCGGCGCCCACTACCTCAACGCCGACACGACGGCGTTCATGCAGTTCCTCACCGCCGATCTGTTCAAGGATTTCCCGACGCTGCGCTTCGTGATCCCGCACGGCGGCGGGGCCGTGCCCTATCACTGGGGCCGCTACCGCGGGCTTGCTCAGGATCTGAAGCGCCCGCCGCTCACCGAGCTGATACGCGACAACGTGTTCTTCGACACCTGCGTCTATCACCAGGCCGGCATCGATCTGCTCGCGAAGGTTGTTCCGATCGACAACATCCTCTTTGGATCGGAGATGGTGGGCGCCGTTCGCGGCGTCGATCCGGAGACGGGGCACTACTACGACGACACCAGGCGCTACGTCGAGGCGCTGCCGCTTGGCGACGCCGACAAGCGCAAGATCTTCACAGGCAACGCCCGCAAGGTCTATCCGCGCATTGCGAAGGCGATCGCATGAAGCCGACCATCGTCCGGAAAATTCAGCGGCCCGATGCCGAAGCCGTCGCCGCGCTCCGGCAGCTCGGTGTCGCAACGGTGCACGAAGCGCAGGGTCGGACCGGTCTGATGCGCCCCTACATGCGGCCGATTTATCCGACCGCGCGCGTGGCCGGGCCGGCGGTGACGGTGTCTTCGCAGCCGGGCGACAACCTGATGATTCATGCGGCGCTCGAGCTGTGCCAGGCCGGCGACGTGCTCGTGGTGACGACCACCTCGGAGTCGACCGACGGGATGTTCGGCGAGCTGCTCGCCGTATCGGCGCGCGCGCGGGGCGTGGTCGGTCTCGTGATCGACGCGGGCGTGCGCGATGTCACTGACATCACCGCGATGGATTTTCCGGTCTGGGCGAAGGCAATCAGCGCGCAGGGCACGGTCAAGGCGACGCCGGGATCGGTCAACGTAGAGGTCGTCTGCGCCGGTACGGCCGTACGCCCCGGCGACGTGATCGTCGGCGATGCGGACGGCGTCTGCGTCGTGCCGCGGGAAACGGCGGCCGAGGTGGCGCGGCTCGGCAACGATCGCGTGGCCAAGGAAGAGAAGACGCGGCAACGGCTACGCAACGGCGAACTGGGTCTAGACTTCTACGGGTTCCGCGCGAAGCTCGCCGAGCTCGGCGTGCGATACGTAGACGAGGAGTAGGTCGGGTGGGTCGGGTGGGTCGGAACCTTCGAGAGGTCTGGTCGTCGCGGAGTGTCAGCCAGGTCGAGAGTTCCGACCTACCAGACCCACCTGGCCCACCTGACCTATCAGACCGAGGGAGACAGCGATGGGAGAGATAGTCGCAGCGGTCGGCACGTGCCATACGCCGTACATGTTCACGCGGCCGCCTGACGAAAACCCGGACGAGCTCGACCAGGCCGCACGCGGGATGGCGGAACTCGGCAAGGTGCTCGACGAGACCAGGCCCGACGTGATCATCTTCATGGGCAGCGATCACGTCGAGACCTTTTCGGTCACCTGCATCCCGACGTTCGCGATCATCGCCGGCAGCCGTGCGATCGCGAAGTTCGCCGGCCGCGAATACGACCTGCCGGTGCATCGCGAGATGGCGGAGGATCTGCTGAACAAGCTCGTCGTCGAACACGATTTCGACGTCGCGTATTCAGAGGACGCGGAGCTCGGCCACGCGTTCGCGGTGCCGTTCGAGCACGTCATCGGCGGGCGCGCCATTCCAGTGATCCCGTTTTTCACCAACGTCTACGTGCCGCCGCTGCCGACGCCGAAACGCTGCGCCGCGCTCGGCAGGGCGATCGCCGAGATCGTCAAGGGACGCAAGGAGCGGGTCGCCGTGATTGCCAGCGGCGGGATGTCGCACTTCCCGGGGACGACCAAGTACCTGTCGCCGGAATTCGACTTCGATCGCTGGCTGGTCGCACAGTTCGAGGCGGGCAACACCGACGCGCTGCTCGAGATGACCGGCACACAGCTCGACGAAGTGGGCAACACCGAGATGTTGACGTGGGCGATGATGTTCGGCGCCATCGGCCCGCAGCCGGGCGCGCTCGTCGACTACATTCCGACCTGGCATCACGGTCTTGCGATGATGCGTTTCCTGCCGCACGGCGCGAAGCACGCGGCGACGGCGAAGGCGATGGAGCAGTACGGCGGCTTCAAGTTCAAGAACCAGGGGTTCCAGTTCTACAAACATCCGCCGGCCGAAGCCTACGGGCTGAATCGCCTGCTGTTCGAGATCCGGCACAGCGGTGAGCTGCGCGATCGGGTGATTGCCGATCTCGATGCCGTCGCGAAGGAGTACGACCTGAATGCGAAGCAGCGCCGCGCCGCCGCGGAGCTGATCTCGGTTGGAAAAGGTGGACTGGTGAGCGAGCACGTCGGCCCGCTGGTCGAGGCCGGCGCACATCCGCTGCAGGCGCTGATGTCGCTTCACGTGATTTTCTCGATGTCGCACCAGGCGGCGAAGCCGCCGGTCGCCTCGGAGCGGGTGCATTAGTGCGCTGCGTGTGCCTTGACCGCGGAGGCCGCAGAGTGCGCAGAGGGGCGGCGCGACCAGCGGCTGGCGGAGCCAGCCGTCGCGTGGCCCGCTTCGCGGGCGGTCGCGCCACGTCTTCGTTGGTCTCCGTGTCTCTGTGGTTCCAGCCGCGGTTCTGGCGGCTCGGTGTGGATATCGTAATCCGGCGTGACCTGCCGCTGAAGAGGATCAGATATGGGTTCACAGTACCGAGCGGATCAGGTCGGCAGTCTGTTGCGGCCGGCGGAGCTGCTCACTGCGCGGAAAGATCCGGCCGTCACACATGAGCAGCTGACCGCGATCGAGGATCGCTACGTCCTCGACGTGCTGAAGCGGCAGAAAGACATCGGCCTGCGGATCTTCAACGACGGCGAGCTGCGGCGCACCGGCTTCATGAGCGACTTCTACGAGTCGGTCGAGGGACTCGACAGCGGTTTCGAGGTCGAGCGCACCTGGAAAGGCGCGCCGTCAGCTGCGGTCGTCGCCAGGGGCATCGGTGCGCCCGGCGGCGCGGTCGTCGCGAAGCTGCGGCAGACACGCCGGCTGACGAAAGACGAAGTCGAGTTCCTGAAGCAGCACGCCCCCGGCGACATCAAGATGACGTTGCCGACCGCGAACCAGTTCCCCGCGATTGCCTACAAGAAGGGCGTCAGCGATCGCGTGTATCCAACCTACTCCGACTTCCTCTGGGACATCGTGCCGATCATGAAGGCGGAGATTCAGGCGCTCGTGAACGAGGGCGTCAAGTACATCCAGATCGACGCGCCCCGCTACAGCTACTACATCGATCCGAAGTGGCGAAAGTACGTGCAGGACGAGATGGGTGTCGACCCCGAGCGCGCGCTCGACGAAGCGATCGAGGTCGACAACGCCTGCCTCGCCGGCGCCAAGCGCGACGGCGTGACCTACGCGATTCACCTGTGCCGGGGCAACAACCGCAGCCAGTGGTACGCCGAGGGCGGCTACGACCCGATCGCAGAGCGCCTCTTCAACAAGCTCGATGTCGATCGCTTCCTGCTCGAGTACGAGTCCGAGCGGGCGGGCACGTTCGAGGCGCTGCGGTTCGTGCCGAAGACCAAGAGCGTCGTGCTCGGCCTGATCAGCAGCAAGCTGCCCGAACTGGAGTCGCAGGACGATCTGCTGCGGCGGATCGACGAAGCGAGCCGCTACGTGCCGATCGAGAACCTCGCGCTCAGCCCGCAGTGCGGCTTCGCGTCGACGATGGAAGGGAACCTGCTGAGCGAACAGGAGCAGTGGCGCAAGCTGCAGCTGGTCGTCGACACGGCCCGCAAGGTCTGGAAGGACGCGTGATCGTCGGGTTCATCGGCTTCGGCGAGGCGGGATCGACGATCGCCGGCGGCCTGCGGACGGCTGGCGTCGATCGGATCGTCGCCTACGACATCGCGGCCGATGATCGGCGCCTCGGACCGGCAATCCATGAGCGGGCCCACCGCACGGGCACGGCACTGGTCA
>DATFXR010000773.1:0-2874 GCA_035315685.1 Vicinamibacterales bacterium
GGGATGACTGCTTCGGCGAAGCGCGGCTCGGCCAGCTGGTCGAAACGCACGCCCATCTGCCATCGGACGAGCTGCGCGAGCGCGTGCTGCGCGAGATCGCCGCGTTCGTCGGCGACGCACCCCAGCACGACGACATGACGATGATCCTGTTGAAGGTGGACGAGGTGTCCGAAGCCGTTGCCTGATCTGGTCGTCATCTTCCGCACACACTCTGACATCGAAGCGCGGATCGTCCGCGGCCTGCTCGAGTCGCACGGGGTGATGTCGGTGGTCTCGTCCGATGTGCCGCAGTCGATCTTCCCGTTGTCGATGGACGGCCTCAACGACGTGCGCATCGCGGTCCATCCCGAGGAGGCGGAGGACGCTCAACGGATCATCGACGCGCACCGCACGGAGCTGAAGAACGGCCAGGTGGTGCGGCTGCGCGACGAGTTCGAGTCGCTGCAGCAGGCGATCAACTACCGCTTCCGCGACCGCGGCCTGCTCGAGCACGCGATGACGCATACCTCACGCGCCAACGAGGACGTCAGCGGCGGCGTCGTCGACAACGAGTCGATGGAGTTCCTCGGCGATGCGCTGCTCGGATTCGTCATCGCGGACATGCTGTTCCGGGAGTTTCCCGACTACGACGAGGGGCAGAAGTCGAAGGCCAAGGCGGCGGTCGTGTCCACCGCGTCGCTGGCGCGCCAGGCCGAGCGCCTGCAGCTCGGCGATCACCTGCTGCTCGGCCGGGGCGAAGAGAAGACCGGCGGGCGGCGCAAGCAGGCGCTGCTGGCTGACGGATACGAGGCGCTGATTGCGGCGATCTATCTCGACGGCGGCATCGAGCACGCGCGCGCGTTCATCGTACGCGAGTTCGCGCCGCTGATGGGCGACGCGAGGAGCGCCGGGGTCACCGGCCAGGATTTCAAGTCGGCACTGCAGGAGCTGCTGCAGGCACGCGACCTGCCGCTGCCGGAGTACCGGCTGGTGTCGACCTTCGGTCCCGACCACCGCAAACAGTTCGAGATCGAGGTCGTCGTCCGCGGTGAGTCGCTGGCGATTGCGACCGGATCGAGCAAGAAGGACGCGGAGCAGGAAGCGGCCCGCTCCGCGCTCGAGCGGCTACGCGCTTAGCCGCGCGAAGCGAAACCTGGCCGGCCGGTAGCGCTCCTCGCAGGGCAGCCGGGTCGCGAACGCCGCCTGAATCTCCCAGCCTGCGGGCGGGACGACCCCGAGTTGCGAGAGCGCGACCTGCGTACCGGCGGCGTACGCGTTCCAGTAAATCTGAGCAGATGGAGGAAACGCCGAGAGTGGCAGATGATCGTGTCGTAAGTCGAATTCGGTGTGCGCTTGAACGAGTCGTGCGATCGAGCGGACCGCTTGACCGATCGTGCGCGCTTCAACTGCCAGATCGTGCTCGAGCCCGCGAATCACCCACAACCCTGGAGCGTCCTGGAAGATCACGAAACGGAGGCGTCTGGTAGCCATGCCTCGGACGAGGCAAACGGCCGACCTACGACCCGACCGGACGAAGTGCCGTGGAGTGACGTACTTACTTTTTTGAAGGCAGGCTCAACTGTCGGGTTTAGCGACGGAAGATGTTACACGGTGCCCCTCACGCGGTGTGTGGGACCGATAGGCCCGCAGGCTTGGTGGGGGGCGGCGCTTCGCGCAAATCGGTCCTACCCAACCCACCCTATGGGCCCATCGGTCCCACACTCAGGGGTTTGCGCCCGCGCACCATACGCCGCGATTCATCTGCGTTGCCGGGCCACCCAGACGGTTGAACAGATCGACGAAGCCGGCCCGCTCCCAGCGATACCATCCGGCGCCCCGCCCGAAGTAGAACCGCTCGGTGTGGCCCGGCGTCGGCGTCGCCGGATCGTACGGCTCGTATTCGAACAGCAGCGTCTCGCGAACGCCGAGGTCGACGCCGGCGTCGACGCCGCGCTCCACCCACGCGCGAAGACGATAGGGAAAGAGATGCGATCGGCTCGGGTCGACGCGGCATGCGGCGTCGAACCACGTGAGAGCGTTGCCGGCGACGTCGAGGGACCACGGCATGCTGGCGGTTGCGGCTGACGGCAGGAAGCGCGGCATCCAGCGTCCGTCGGTGAGGACGTACGATTCCTCGCTGTCCCCGTCGAGCGCATGATCGACGGCGTGGCGGACGAAGTCGTCGTCCCAGCGCCAGCACTCGAACCGGCGCGGGTTGCCGTACTTGGTCCAGCACACTTCCTGTCGCGCGCGATCGACGATCTGATTTTGTCCATGGCTGCCGCGGCGCGGCCACAACCCGGCGTCGCCGATCAGGTAGTCGAGGATGTCGATCCGCTGTTCGATCGCGGCCGCCGAGGACGGTGAGGTGACCGCCGGCGAAGAGCACCCGGCGAGAAGAAAAAGAAAGAGGGCGGCGCAGGCGGCGAGTTCGCGAGCCGGGCGATGACTGGGCGGCGAACCCATTCCTGCCAGTAGACTATCAACGCGCGAATTCAACAATGCATCGATCGGCGTAGGGCGCGGGGCAGCAAGGCCCGCAGGACGGCTATCCGGCCGCGTGGACAGCCCCAGAGGGCCACCGCAATTAAAGGTGCTCTGAAGGCGGCGCCCTCATCGGTTCGATCGATCGTCGAATGGTCCTCTCAGTCGATCTCGATAATCCCCGACGATGGGCCGCCGGCCATCGCAAACGCCGGCTCGGCCTGCGGCGCGGCGGGCGCCTCGGTGGATTGGGGCAGCCTCGGCAGCGCGTAGCGGTGCACCTCGCGCGCGAGATCGTCGTCGGTCGGCGCCGACGCGCGGCAGTGCAGGCGCACCCAGACGCGGAGCAGTGGGTCGGTGAAGCTGTAGCGCTTCTGCTTCGACGCCACGAGATCCACGTCCTCCAGCCAG
>DATFXR010000774.1:0-2252 GCA_035315685.1 Vicinamibacterales bacterium
GCGCTTCATCATCATCGTCACCTCGCTGCATCGCAGCTATCTCCCCTCGAGCTGGGTCGGCTATCAGCCGACGGCGATTGAAGTGGGGACGCTGGTCGGCAGCTTCGGCCTGTTCTTCACCTGCTTTCTGCTCTTCATCCGGCTGCTGCCGATGATTGCGATCTGGGAAGTCAAGGCGGGCTGTCTGGCGGACGCGCACGGAGCCAGCGATGTCTAGAACCTATCTCGTCGCCACCTTTGCCGACTCCGAGGCGCTGCTCGACGCCGTCACGACGGCTCGCGCCCAGGGCTTCAAGATCTACGACGTCTACGCACCCTGCCCGATTCACGGTCTCGACGAGGCGATGGGGATTCAGCGGACGCGCCTGCCCTACGTCACCCTCGTGGCCGGCGCGCTGGCGCTCGCGGCGACGATCGCGTTCGAGTTCTACGCCGCCGTGTTCGACTGGCCGCTGAACGTGGGCGGCAAGCCGGACAACTCCACGCTCGCGTTCGTGCCGATCGCGTTCGAGATGACGGTGCTGGCCGCTGGTCTGGCGACGGTTGCGGCTTTCCTGCTGCGCAGCCGTCTGTTTCCGGGCGCGCAACCGCCGCTGACCACGCCGGGCGTTACCGACGACCGATTCGCCGTCGCCCTGCGATGGCGGCCCAATGCGTTCGATACCGGATCGGCGCGCCATCTGCTCGTTCAGAGCGGCGCGATCCGGATCATCCAGACTGCGAGCGACCTGTGACGGGGCGGCTGCGGTTCCTCGCCCTGTGCGGTGCGATTTCGCTCGCCGGCTGCGGTCCTGCGTCGGACCGGCGCGGCCTCGAGTACGTGAGGGACATGACCTATTCGCTCGCGTACGACAGCTTCGCCCCGAATCCCGTGACCCGCGACGGGCTGACGCTGCAGCGCCCGCCTCGCGGCACGATCGCCCGCGGACATCTGCCACTGCACTACGGTGCCATGCAGGACGACGCAGAGCGCGCCGGACGCGAGTTGCAGAATCCGATCGCGGCGACGGCGCGGACCGCAGCCGAAGGACAAGCGCTCTTCGACATCTACTGCGTCGTCTGCCACGGAACGACCGGCGCCGGCGACGGTCCGCTGATCCCGAGGATCCCCAACCCACCGGCGTATACGTCGGAGCGCGTCCGCAGCATGCCGGCCGGCCGCATTTTCCACGTGATCACCTACGGCTCGGGACGCATGCCGTCCTACGCGTCGCAGTTGTCAGTGACCGATCGATGGCTGATCGCCGCGCACGTGCAGCAGCTGCAGCATCTGCAGGAGCGCCGATGACTGCCGAGCGGTTCGTGCTCGCGCCGCCTCTGCGGAACATCGCGCGCGCCGCGGCGGGCATCGGGGTCCTGGCGGTCGCCATCGGGCTTGCCGTGGATCCCGATCGCACCTGGCCGGACCTGCTGATGAACGGGTTCTTCACGCTCGCGCTCGGGCTCGCCGGGCTCGTGTGGATCGCGCTGCAATTGCTCTCTGGCGCGTCGTGGAACGCCAGGCTCCGTCGCATCGCGGAGGCGATGATGGCGCCGCTGCCGTTTGCCGGCGCCGTGATGCTGCTGCTGTTCTTCGGACGGCAGCGGCTGTATCCGTGGAGCCGGCCTGCCGCCGAGGGCGTGGCCGCGGCGACACCGATCTACTTCGGTGCCCCGCTGTTCTTCGGCCGGATGGCGCTGTTCATCGCCGCATGGACGCTCTTCGCATGGCTGATCCGGCGCACCTCGTTGCGGCTGGATCGCGATTCGGCGGCGAAGCATCACCAGCGTCTCGTCACCTACTCGGCGGTGTTCATCGTCGTGTTCGCGATTTCGTTTTCACTCGCCAGCTTCGACTGGCTGATGAGCGTCGTGCCGCACTGGAGCAGCACCATCTTCGCGGTGTACTGGTTCGCAGGCGTGCTGTCGGGCGGCACCGCCGCGATCACGCTCGCCGTTGTGCTGCTGACCGGGTGCGGTCATCTCGTCGGGATCGCCGATGAGGAGCGGCGGCACGACCTCGGCAAGCTGCTGTTCGCCTTCAGCACGTTCTGGGCGTACATCTGGCTGTCGCAGTATCTGCTGATTTGGTACGGCAACCTGCCCGAAGAGACGCCTTACTACATCAGCCGCACGAGCGAGCCATGGATCGGCGTCTTCCTGTTGAACCTCGGGCTGAACTGGCTGATCCCGTTCCTCGTCCTGCTGCCGCGCGATGCCAAACGCAGCGCGACCGTCCTCAAGTGGATTTCGATCGTGATCCTCGCCGGCCG
>DATFXR010000775.1:0-3516 GCA_035315685.1 Vicinamibacterales bacterium
GTACGTCTTCCACGACGACAACCGCGACATCAACTACTCACAGGTGGAAATGCGCGCGCTGCTCGACTGGTACCTGCAGTGGCACCCGCCGATCATGCACGACCTGCACCAGTCGCAGACGCTGCTCTACACCTTCAGCGGCCAGGCGCCGCAGAATCCGAATCTCGATCCGATTCTCTTCGCCGAGCTGCCGATGATGGCCAATTTCGAGATGGCGCAGCTCTCGAAGTACGGCATGCCGGGCGTATGGACGCACGGCTACGTCGACATGTGGTCGCCCGGTTATCTCGCGTTCATGTCGTCGAACCACAATGGCATGATCCGGATGTACGAGATTCAGGGCTTCAGCGGCGCGAACACGCAGAAGCTGCGGCTCGGCAATCCGAACGCGCCCGGCGGCCGCGGCGGCGGTCCGCAGCCTGACGCCGCGGCGATCACCGCCGGACGCGCCAACCAGGCCCAGCGCGAATGGTATCGGCCATGGCCGGCGACGGGCGAATTCGACTGGTCGCTCCGCAACAACACCAACTACGGTGAGACCGGGGTGCTCACGGCGCTGCAATACACGTCGCAGTTCCCGAAAGTGATCCTCGAGAACTTCTACGTCAAGTCGCGCAACTCGATCGAGACCGGGCGCAAGGAAACGGTCGCCGGCTACGTCATCCCGGCGGGACAACGCGATCAGACACGCGTCGCTCTTCTCGTCAACCTGCTCCGCATGCAGGGGATCGAAGTCGGCAAGGCGGCGCGCGAGATCAAACTGACGGAAGGCGCATTTCCTGCCGGCTCCTACGTCGTGAAACGCGATCAGCCGTATGCGCGGCTCGCGAAGATTCTCCTCGAGAAGCAGGTCTATCCCGATTCGACGACGCGCACCTACGACGACGCGGCGTGGACGATGGGGTTGATGAACCACACGGACGTCAGGGAGGTTGCCGACAAGGCGATTCTCGATGTTGGCGTGGAGCCGGTGGCGCAGGTGAAGCTCGTCGGCAGCGTGACCGGCGCCGGTCCGCTCTTCGCGGTGGCGCACTCCGGATCGAACAACATGATCACGCTGCGCGCTCGCCTGAAGGACGTGAGGGTGCAGGCGGCCGACAGGGAATTCAGGCGCGGTGAGACGACGTTCCCGGCAGGCTCGTTCGTGATCAGCGCCGATGCGGCGCGTGTGCGCACGGCAATCGAGCCGCTTGGCCTGACCGCGGTCGCACTCCCGTCGGCGCCGACGGTGACGCTGCACGACATCGATCTGCCGCGGCTCGCTGTGTACTCGACGTGGGGCGGCACGCAGGACGTCGGCTGGGTACGTTATGCATTCGACCGGTTCGAGGTGCCGTACGACCTGATCTACAAGGACCAGGTGAAGCGCGGCGATCTGAAATCGAACTACGACCTCATCGTCATCCCGCAGCAATCGGGCACGGCGAAGCGGCTGGTGTTCGACATCGACGCGCGCGGGACGGCGATTGCCTACAAGAAAAGCGACCAGTTCAAGTATCTCGGCATGTACGGTGAGTCCGATGACATCACCGGCGGCATGGGCATCGAGGGCGTGGCGGAGTTCGATCGGTTCGTGAAGGCGGGTGGTGTGCTCGTCACGCTCGGCACGTCGAGCTTTTTTCCGGCGGAGTTCGGCCTTGCGCCGAAGGTGGACGCGGCACGGACGTCCGCGCAGTTCTACTCACCAGGCGCGATTATCGACGCCGAGATTCTGCAACCAGAGCATCCGATCTTCTACGGTTACGACAAGAAAACCATTCCGGTGCGGTACGCGAACGGGCCGCTGCTGACGATGCAGACCAACGCCAACCCGTTCGAACCGCCGCCTCCGGGGCCGCCGCCGACGCCGCCAAGCGTGCTGATGCGATATCCCGGCGGCGATGAGCACGTGCTCAGCGGCCTGATGCGGGGCGCGAACGAAATCCGGAACCGGCCGGCGATCGTCGATCAACTGTCCGGCAAAGGACGCGTGATCATGTTCGCTGGCAACCCCTGCTACCGCTGGCAGAACTTCGGCGAGTTCAACATGCTGTTCAACACCGTGCTGAACTGGAACGACCTGGGGTCCGGCGCCGCCGCGACGACGACGGCGCCGCAATAGACCGGGTCGGCCAGGCGGGCCAGGCGGGCCGGGTGAGTCAGTTGGCTTGGAACGTCTGAGCATCCGGCCGATTGGCCCTACCCGACCTACCTGACCCGCCCGACCTACCTGACCCGCCCGGCCTACCTGACCCGCCCGGCCTACCTGACCCACCCGGCCTGTCTGCGTCAGTGCAGGGCGCCATGCGATAGCGCCGCACGCCCTTCGACGATGATCGTCAGCGCTGCCTGCACTACGAGCATCGCCGCGAGGAGCAGGTTGTAGCCTTCGAAGTGCGTGCCGCCGAGACTCGCCTGCACTCGCCACACCGCGATTCCGACGAGCACGCATGCGCCAGCGACAACCACCGCGCGCAGCGGCGCGGGCAGTCCGGGCACGTGCAACGCCAGCAGTGTGAGGATGGTCTGGGCGGCGAGGAACGCAGCCAGCGCGAACCAGCCGCCGACGTTCGCGCGCGGCGGGTTGAGGACGATGAGCGACACGCTCAGATAACTCACCGCCATGAGGACGAGCACACACATCATCGTGAGCGCGCTTTTCATCATGGCGCGATGATAGCCGTTTTACTTTGTACTGTGAAGTTCTTTTTGTCGCGTTGGTCGCGTCAGCCAGGTGGGTCGGGTGGCTCTGGCAGGTCGGGCAAGTCTGGCAGGTCGGGCAGGTCGGGCGCTTGGTAATTTCGAGAATCCTCGAGCGGCGGAGGCGAATTGATTCGCGCCCCCACCAGCCGCCGCTGCGATTTCGACCCGCCTGACCCGCCTGACCCGCGGGACCTGCCTGACCTACACGCCGGTCGCCATGTAGCGCTTCACCGCGGCGATGGTCCGCTCCACGTCGGCGTGCGTGTTGTAGAAGTGCGGAGAGAAACGCAGCCCCGGACGATCCTGGCCACCGCGGGTCGCGCAGCCGATCCGGTCCTTCTGATACAGCGCCGCCGACAGCTTGCGGACGTCGAGGTTGCCCGGCTGGAACGACAGCACCGCCGCCCGCCGCGCCGGATCGGGGCTGGTCCAGATCTTCACGCCGTCGATCGTCTTCAGGCCGTCGATCAACGCGGTCGTCAGCTCCCGCGATCGCTTCTCGATCGGCGCGCGGCCGATCTTGGTCTGGAGCGTGAGCGCCTCGCCGAAGGCGATCATCGCCGGCTCGTCACGCTGTCCGAATCCTTCGAAGGTGCGCGACACGCCGACGCGGCCGGGGTAGGCGCTGAAGATGCTCGCCCAGATCTTCGGCTGCGCGCTCTTGTTGATGTACAGCACGCCGTTCTCTTTCGGCCCGCACGGCCACTTGTGCGCGCTGCCGCTGTAGAAGTCCGGCTGCATATCCGAGAGATCGACGTCGAACAGCCCGAACGACTGCGCGCCATCGACGAGCGTGAGAATGCCGCGCTCGCGCGCCAGCCGGCAGATCTCCTT
>DATFXR010000776.1:0-8042 GCA_035315685.1 Vicinamibacterales bacterium
GCGATCGGGCATGATCGCGATCACCTGGTGATCGTACTGCAACACGGCCCTCGTGTTCAGGGCCGAAGCCAAGGGGCAGGCGCTCCACTTCGACAACGCCGGCGTTGTCGGCGGCAACGAAGTCTTCAAGGACCGTGAGACCGGCTCGCGCTGGCAGCAGTCCAGCCTCGAAGCGATCTCGGGTCCGCTGCAGGGTACGCACCTCAAGCTGTACCCGTTTCTGCTCACCAGTTGGGAAGAGTGGCATCGGCTGCACCCAACCACGCTCGTGCTGAAGCCGCTGCCAGGGTACGCCGATCGCATTGCCGAGAAGAACCGCGAGATCCGTCAGGCGTTCTCAGGCGAAGGCTCCGCGCCTTCCGACGTCACTTATCACGACGATCGCCTGAAGCCGAAGGCGATGGTGCTCGGGCTCGACGTCGCCGGGGAGAGCATGGCATTTCCGCGCGACGCGTTGCAGCAAGTGAAAGTCGTGAACGAGCGGTTGGGCGGCCAGCCAGTTCTCGTCGTCCACCAACCGTCATCCGATACGACGACCGCGTTCATCGCCCACGCCCGCGGGAAAGCGCTGACGTTCAAGGCCGCGAACGCGAACGTCACCGAGCTCACCGACGAGCAGACCGGTTCGAGATGGAACCCCTACGGCGAGTGTGCGGCCGGACCCATGAAGGGCGCGACGCTCGAGTCGTTGATTCTCGAGCCCGAGTACTGGTTTGCCTGGTCTGAGTTCCACCGCGACACGAAGATCTACGCTCCGCGGCCCTGAGGTCGAGGCAACACGCCTCGACCGCACGGCGCCGCCCGGACCACTTCAGAGAGTCCGGTGCGCGAGGGACGTCGATTAGCGGCAGGAAGGGGAAACGCTCTGCAGCGATCGCGCCCGCATTTCGCGGTTCATGAGCGTTCCCGTCGCCGACACGCGCTGGCCGACGAGCGTTGGTAGCCTCAGTGTGTCGGCCGCATCAACGACGTCGATAGACGACGAGCGTTTCGTCAGAAAGCCGGTCTTCCAGCTTCGCGACTTGAGCGTGTCGGCGCCGCTCGTGTCCTTGAGCCGGAACCCTGACTCGCTGGCTTCGAGGCAGCCGGTAACGGTGACGACTGCCGATTCGTCGGTGTTTGGCTTCGCCCTGGACGCAGAATCCACACCCACAGGCGCTGCCGCGAATTCTTTCGCTGGAAGGCTGGCGGGCTCGGGCTGGCTCCTGCTCACTGCCTCGGGTGCCGGCTTCTTTCGTTCGGCCGGCTCAGGTGGTGGTTTCACTGCCATTGTCGGCGCAGGTGGATCTGTCTTGGCGGCGGCAATCGGAGCGGGTGGCTTCGACGGAACGATCTTCTTCGCGTCGGAGATTTCTGGCGCCGGCATCGGCAGCATCTGCGCCTGCAGCGTCGGCTGCGGATCGGCGATGGCCGTGTCAGGTTGACGAGAGGGCTGCCGCGCAGCGAGAAACCCACCGGCGGCGATGATGCCGATTACTGACAGGACAATCGGCCACGTGCTGGTCGCCGGCGAGGGTGCAGACGTCTTCGCTCGTCGTCCTTTCTGCGGCCGGGTCGCCCGGTGCAGATTCCTCGTGGCCTTTCGGTGCTTCGCGAGTCGTCTCAACGAAAGCCTCCGGAGTTTCTGGTCTGCAGACAGCAAGTACTGAATCGGTCGCGATCTCTTCTTCATGGTCGTCACGCGTACCCGCAGTGTCCCGGCGAGTCCCGCACACACCTGATATCAGCAAGGGAAGTGCCTCTCGCGCGGCGCGGACCGCCACTCGTAACCTACGGTCAGGGCGCGGGTTGGTGCTGCTGCCCTGGCGACGGGCTGCCGTGGCTCAGGATGAAACAGCCAAATCCGTGATGGCGGTGCGAATATTCGCCGCTCGAATCGTGCGGGCCCTGGCGCCACGAAGAGCCGCGGCCTGACTGCCAGAGACCTCGCGGTGGAGGCCGCGCGCACGATTCGAATGAAGGGACGCGTACGGATTGGACGAGGTGCGTCGCAGTTCAGCAGCGCCGCGCGGCTCGTGGATCGACTCAGCATCTCGCCCGACTGAAAACGTTCTCATGGATCGCGTCGATCTAAACGATGCGCTCGCCCGCAACTCTCGTTGACACTGCTCACGCCGGGAGATATAACCGCGGTCCGGCTCGCCCGCATCATGAAGCACTGGCGCGAAACGGCGCAGATCGTCGACCGTGTCGCCGCGCTCGCCTTGCGCGGGCGACGCGCCGCCATCGCCACGGTGATTCGCATCGAAGGCTCGTCGTATCGCCGCCCCGGCGCCAAGCTGTTGATCGAAGACGACGGGCGGACGCTCGGCGGCGTAAGCGGAGGCTGTCTCGAAGCGGACGTCCGCGACATCGCGTTGCACGTGATTCAGACCTCGGCCCCGCAGCTGCTGCACTACGACACCGGCGCCGACGATCACACGGTCTGGGGCCTCGGCCTGGGTTGCAATGGATCAGTGGACATCTTCGTTCAGCCCGCGACCGAACCCGACACCCTGAACGTCCTTGCGGACGTTCGCGCGCGACTCGAGGGCGCATCGGCGTTCGGCATCTCGACGATCGTGGACGGTCCGGCCGACGTCGGCCGCACGATCGTGCTCGACGTCGGGTCGACCCACGCAGCGACGCACGTCGAGAGCCGCGACGGCCGGACGGTTTTCACCGAAGTCCTGACGCCGCCGGCCCCGCTCATCGTCTGCGGTGCCGGCGACGATGCGCGGCCGCTGGTGGCGTATGCGGCGGACGCGGGATTCGCCGTGACCGTCGTGGATCATCGTCAGGCGTTGCTCGCGCCGGAGCGGTTTCCGTCGGCGCGGCGGCTCCTGCACATTCGACCCGAGGCAGCCGCGCGCGACCTCGACGTCGACGCGCGCACGCTCGCGGTGATCAAGACGCATTCGTTCAACGTCGATCGCGACTGGGTCAGGCGTTTCGTGGACACGACCGCGTCGTATATCGGCCTGCTCGGACCGAGGACGCGCGCCGATCAGATCCTCCGCGAGATCGGCGCCGCGGATGACAACCGGGTGTTCGCGCCGGTCGGACTCAGTCTCGGCGCCGACGGCCCCGAGCAGATCGCGATCAGCGTCGTCGGCGAGTTGCTCGCCGTGCTCGCGCGTCAGCCGCCGGGGCACCTGCGTGAAAGGAGACAGACGATTCATGCCTGATCGGGCCGGCGGCATCGCGGGCGTCGTGCTGGCCGCCGGCACGTCCACGCGGATGGGGCAGAACAAGCTCTTCATGGAGCTCGAGGGCGAGCCGCTCGTGCGTCGCGCGGTCGGGCGCGCGGCGAAGGCCGGCTTCGATCCGTTGATCGTCGTGCTCGGGCACGAAGCCGATCGCGTGCGGCGTGCGCTCGATGGCATCGCCTACCAGCCGGTCGTCAACGGCGAGTACGAGCGCGGCGTCAACAGCTCACTGCGAGCCGGAATTCAGGCCGCATCCCACTCGAACGCCCGCGCAGCCGTCGTCGTGCTCGCGGACATGCCGTTCGTCACGACCGCGATGCTCGAAACGCTGATGAGAAAATATCGAGACAGTGACGCGCCGCTCGTGATCTCGAACTACGAGGGTGTCAACGCTCCGCCGATGTTGTACGACCGGGCGCTGTTCGGCGAACTGGCGATGTCGGAGGGCCAGGGCTGCGGCAAGCACGTCGTGGAGAAGCATCGTCACGAGGCGGAATCGGCGTCGTGGCCGGTCGAGGCGCTGACCGATCTCGACACGCCAGAAGACTTCCAGCGCGTCACCGCCACGGCCGCAGGACGGCAGTGACATGCGCGCCGACATGCTGCAGCTCGCGGCCGACTTGTCGCGCAGCGGTGAAGCGTTCGTGCTGGCGGTCGTGGTGCGCCGCGAATCGGCGAGCTCTGCGCAGGTCGGCAACACCGCCGTCATCACCGAAGCCGGCGAGTGTCACGGTTGGCTGGGCGGCAGCTGCATTCAGTCGACCGTGCTGCGCGAAGCGGCCGCGGCGCTCGCCGCGGCGTCGCCGCGGCTGATCTCGCTCGCTCCGGATCCGGACGGCGATCGCCGGGCCGGCATCATGTCCTTTCCGATGACCTGCCACAGCGGAGGCAGCGTGGACATCTACCTCGAACCGGTCCTCTCTCCGGCCCGCCTTCTCGTGTTCGGCGTCTCGCCAACCGCGCAGGCGATTGTCCGGCTCGGCAAGGTGATGGGCTATGCCGTCGATGCGGTCGATCCCGAGGCAGATCGCGCGACCTTCCCGGATGCCGACCGCATCACCGCGACAGTGAACGTCGACGAGCTCGCCGCGCGACCGGCGTCGCAGAAGGACCGCCTGTTCGCAGTCGTCGCGACGCTCGGCCGGCGCGACGAACAGGCGACGCTCGCGGCGCTCCGTGTCGAGCCGGCGTATCTGGGTGTCGTCGCCAGCCGCAAGCGGTTCGCCGAGATGCGAACCACGCTGGTTGCGGCCGGCGCGTCCGCGAGCGCGCTCGACTCGATTGCGAGTCCTGCGGGCCTCGACATCGGCGCGCGTGCGCCTGAAGAAGTCGCCCTCAGCATCCTCGCAGAGATCGTCCAGGTGCGCCGAGCAGCGAGCCAACGGGCCATCGCCGAGGCGGTTATCGCGACGGAGTCACGCGAAGAGCGCGATCCGGTCTGCGGCATGACCGTCGTCGCGGACACCACGCGCCATCGCGCCGAGCACGGCGGGCGCACCTACTACTTCTGCTGCGGCGGCTGCCAGCAGCGCTTCGTGGCGGATCCCGAGCGCTACGATGCCTCACCCGTCTCGTGACACCGCCGTGAACCCCGACATCGAGTCGCTGCAGCACGCCATGGAACGGGTCGGCTACGTCGCCGACGAAGCCATCGCGACGGCCGTCTTCCTCGCGCGCGAGATGCGCAAGCCGCTGCTCATCGAAGGCGAAGCGGGCGGCGGCAAGACGGAGCTGGCGAAGGTGCTCGCACGGCTGCTCGACACCGAGCTGATTCGCCTGCAGTGCTACGAGGGGCTCGACGTCAACACTGCCCTCTACGAGTGGAACTACCCGCGCCAGATGCTGCGTGCCCGGCTCGCCGAACGCGACGGCCGCAGCGCGTCCGAGATCGAGTCGCTGATCTTCAGCCGCGACTACCTGCTCGAGCGGCCGCTGCTGCGCGCGATCACCCGGCGCGCCGGTCCAGCAGTCCTCCTGATCGACGAGATCGATCGCGCCGACGAAGGATTCGAGGCCTTCCTGCTGGAAGTGCTGTCGGACTTCCAGGTGACGATTCCGGAGCTCGGGACGATCCGCGCGGAGCATGTACCACACGTGATTCTCACGTCGAACCGCAGCCGCGAGATCGGCGACGCGCTGCGCCGCCGCTGCCTGTATCTGTTCGTGGATCACCCGACGCTCGAGAAGGAAGTACAGATTCTTCGTCTCAAGGCGCCGGGCGCGACCGAGCAGCTGACGCGCGAGATCGCGCGCTTCATGCAGGCGCTCCGCCGCCGCCGCCTTTCGAAGGCGCCCGGCGTCGCGGAAGCGATCGACTGGGCGCAGGCGCTCGTGCGGCTGCACCGCCCGCATCTCGACGCCGCCGCCGTCGCGGAGACGCTCGGCTGCTTCCTGAAGGATCGCCACGATATCGATGATCTCGATCGCGCCGGGATCGAGGCGCTGGTCGGAGACGCGAGACGCATCGAGGCGTAAGGTGACGACCCACGACGATCTCATCGTTCACCTCGCCCGGTTCGGCGCCGTGCTGCGCGCGCACAGAATCGGCGTCGGCATCGGCGACGAGATCGACGCCGCTCGGGCCCTGACCCTGATCGATCTCTTCGACCGAGCCGAGGTCCGCCGTGCGTTCCGGATCGCCTTCAAGATTCGTCCGCGCGACGACGCGCAATTCGACGCCTTGTTCGATTCGTTCTGGACGGTCACGCGGGCTGAGGCGCCTCCGCCCGAACCGCGTCGAGCCGCGCGCATCGGGGACACTCCGCCCCGTGCGCGCGCGGACGGCGACGTGCGCGCCGTCGGCGTCGACGACGGGCGGAGATTGCCGGCCGACGGCAGCGCGCCCGGCTACACGAGAGATGCCGTGCTCCGTCGCAAGCCGTTCGAGGAATGTTCGGCTCGCGATTTAGCGGAGATGGAGCGGGTGCTGGCGCGGCTGGCTCCTCGCTGGGCGGCGCGGAGGAGCCGCCGGCTGACGCCGGTTCGTGGCCGCGGTCTCCCGGATCTTCGCCGCAGTCTGCGCCGCGCAGTCGCCACCGGCGGCGAGATGATCGCGCTGGCGCACCGCGCCCGCCCGCTCGACGACCCGAAGGTCGTCGTCCTGTGCGACACGAGCGGATCGATGGACGCCCATGTGAAGTTCCTGCTGGCGTTCGTGCTCGCGCTCAAGCAGATCGCGCGGACCACGGAGGTGTTCGCGTTCAACACGTCGCTCGTTCGACTCACGCCGTTCCTGTTGCCCGGCAAGATCGGGCACACGCTCGATCGCCTGGCTGCCGACGTGCCAGGCTGGTCGGGCGGCACGCGAATCGGCGAGAGCCTGATGGAGTTCGTCCGCGCCTATTCGCAGACGTTCCTCACGCCGCGAACCGTCGTGGTCATCGTCAGTGACGGCCTCGATCGGGGTGACACGACGCTGGTCGCCGGCGCGATGCGCGCGATTCGGTCGCGGGCGCGACGGATTGTCTGGCTGAATCCGCTGGCCGGCGATCCGCGCTACGAACCGACCGCGCGCGCCATGCAGGCGGCGCTGCCGTTCGTCGATCGGCTGGCCGCCGCTCACAACCTCGAATCGCTCGAACGGATACTGCCGGATCTGGCTGCCTAGTCCACGTCCCTGATTGATGCGATGAGAAAGGAGTCTCGATGATTCCCGCTCCGTTTGACTATCACCGGCCGGCGACATTGCCGGAGGCGATTGCGCTGCTGCAGCAGCACGGCGATCAAGCCAAAGTGCTGTCGGGCGGTCAGAGCCTGCTGCCGCTCCTGAAGCTTCGTCTGGGCGGGGCCGGCCATCTCGTGGACATCGGGCGTATTCCCGGTCTCGAGTACATCACGGAAGAAGGCGGATTCCTGAAAATCGGCGGCCGGACGCGGGAATCGGAGCTGGAACGATCCGAGATCATCAAGTCGAAGTATCCGATCCTGTACGACACCGCGCTGGTGATCGCGGATCCGCTGGTCCGCAATCGGGCGACCGTCGGCGGCAACCTGGCGCACGCCGATCCCGCCAACGATCACCCGGCGACGATGCTCGCGCTTGGTGCGGAGGTGACGGCAACGGGTTCGAAAGGCGCGCGGACCATTCCGATCGACCGTTTCTTCACCTCGTTCTTCACCACCGCGCTGACTCCCGACGAGATTCTGACCGAGATCCGCGTGCCGGTTCCTCCAGCGCGAAGCGGTGGCGCGTACGTGAAGCTCGAGCGCAAGGTCGGCGACTTCGCGACCGCGGCTGCTGCCGTGCAGGTGACGCTCGCCGCCGACGGCCGGATCGAACGCGTCGGCATCGGCCTCACCGCGGCCGGACCGATGCCGATCAGGGCGACAGCGGCTGAAAACTCTCTGCTGAACAAGAAACCGGATCCGGCGTCGATCGCGGACGCCGCGCGCCTGGCGGCGGCGGCGACTGAGCCGGCGGCCGATCGCCGCGGCACGGTCGAGTACAAGCGAGAGATGGCGCGCGTGCTGACAGCACGAGCGCTCAACAAGGCGATCGAGCGCGCGGGAGGACACTGACATGGCGATGCACTCGATTCGCGTCAGCGTGAACGGCACCCCGTACGAGAAGCCGGTCGAGTCGCGCCTGCTGCTGGTGCACTTCCTGCGCGACGATCTCCGCCTCACCGGCACACACATCGGCTGCGACACGACGCACTGCGGCGCCTGCACCGTCATCGTGGACGGCGAGCCGGTCAAGTCGTGCACCGTCCTCGCGGTCCAGGCGGACGGCAGCGAAGTGCGCACGGTCGAGGGCCTCGAGCAGGGCGGCACGCTGCATCCGATCCAGGAAGGGTTCTGGCAGGAGCACGGCCTGCAGTGCGGCTACTGTACGCCCGGGATGATGATGACGGG
>DATFXR010000777.1:0-2090 GCA_035315685.1 Vicinamibacterales bacterium
ACTTCTTCGGGACGCGACAGGCGGGCGTGCCGACGTTCCGGATGGTCGATCTGGTGCGCGACCGCGAGCTCCTGGATCTGGCGCAGCGCGAGGCCGCACGCTGGTTCGCGCAGTCGACACCGCGCGCGGACGGCCTGGACAAGCTGCTCGAGAGCTGGGAGCAGCGCTTCAAGCTGATCGAAGTCGGGTAGGTCAGGTGGACCAGGTGGGTCGGGCGGGTCGGATCGTACCGGCTGCGAGGCGAGTCATTCGTCAAGATATGTTCTTCGTGCGTCTTCGTTCCTTCGAGCCTTGGTGGGCCCGGCAGCGGCAGCCGCCGTGCGCGTGATCGCCGGATCATTGAAGGGCCGTCGTCTGCAGACGCCGACATGGGAGGGCCTGCGCCCGACCTCGGACAAGCTGCGCGAGACGCTGTTCAACATCCTGTCGCCGCGGATTACGGGGGCGAGCGTACTGGATGCGTACGCAGGGACCGGTGCCGTGGGCATCGAGGCGTTGAGCCGCGGCGCGTCGCGCGTCACCTTCATCGAGCGCGATCGACGCGCGCAGGCGCTGATCGCCGCCAACCTGGCGCACTGCGGTGTACCGCAGGACGCCTATGTTATTATCCGCGCGAGCGTTGGACGTGCGCTCGACGACCTCCACCCCGCGTCGTTCGACATCATGATTTTCGATCCCCCGTACGACGAACAGGTCGAGGCCGTCCTCGCCGCCGCGGCGGAGCGGCTCGCACCTGGTGGTGTACTGGTCGTCGAGCACGCACGGCGGCGGCCGCCGCCCGATCGGATCGGCGTGCTGCCGCGATCGCGCGAGGTCACGTCCGGAGACAGCGCGCTCGCGTTGTACATGGCGTAATGGCGACGCTTGCCGTCTACCCGGGATCGTTCGATCCGCTGACGAACGGACACGTCGACATCATCACGCGGGGGGCGCGGCTGTTCGACCGGATCGTCGTCGCGATTCTGGTGAATGCGGAGAAGGCGCCGCTGTTCTCGATCGAGGAACGTGTCGAGATCGCGCGGGAGGTGTTCCGGCAGCACCCGAACGTCGAGGTTGACACGTTCGGCGGTTTGCTGGTGGATTACGTGGAGCACCGCAACGCGCAGGTGATCGTCCGCGGCCTGCGTGCCGTGTCCGATTTCGAATTCGAATTCCAGATGGCGTTGATGAATCAGCGGTTGAATCCGCAGATCGAAACCGTCTTCATGATGCCGGCCGAGCAGTACACCTACATCAGCTCGCGTCTCATCAAGGAAGTGTTCGCGCTCGGCGGTCGGGTCCACGGTCTCGTGCCGGAGCTCGTCGAACGCCGGCTGCGTGAGAAAGGTCTGGCGAAGGAAGCATGAAGCTCGCCGATCGGACGACCCGGATTGCCACGTCACCGACGATGAAGGTCACCGCAACCGTCGATCGCCTGCGGCGTACGGGCGTCGAGGTGATCGACTTCGGCGCAGGCGAACCCGATTTCTCCACCCCCGAGCCGGTCAAGGACGCCGGGCATGCCGCGCTCGACGCGAACTTCACGCGCTACACGCCGGTGCCGGGCATCGCCGACCTGCGGCGCTCCATCTGCGCACGCTACAAGGCCGACTACGGCGTCGACTATACCGAGTCGGAAACGATCGTGACGGCCGGCGGCAAGCAGGCGCTCTACAACACCGCGCTCGTGCTGTTCGGCGCCGGCGACGAGGTGATCACCCACGCGCCGTACTGGCCGACGCTCACCGAACAGGTGAAGCTGGCCGACGCGACCCCGGTGCTGGTCCGTACCTACCCCGAAGACGGCTTTGCGGTGCGGGCGCAGGCGCTTCTCGACGCGGTGACGCCGCGGACGAGGGGCATCATCCTCAATTCGCCGGGGAATCCGACCGGCGCGCTGGTCGCCGAGTCCGAGGTGCGCCAGATCGGCGAATTTGCCGCGCGCCACGACATCTGGGTCGTCGCCGACCTCTGCTACGACAAACTGATTTACGACCAGGTGCCCCACAATCTGCCGAAGGTGCTGACCGAGACGTGCCGCGAGCAGACCGTACTGTGCGGGTCGGCGTCGAAAGCCTACGCGATGACCGGGTGGCGCTGTGGCTGGCAAC
>DATFXR010000778.1:0-28930 GCA_035315685.1 Vicinamibacterales bacterium
TCAGCTTGCCATCCTGTTCCAGACGATAGAGCGAGGGAAACAGCGATCCCGGATTGACATGGAAGTGATCGTGGCTGAGAGCGGCCAGACGCTGCGAGATGCCGTAGCCGTGCAGCGGCTCGCGCGCGAGAATCGTCAGGATCATCAGATCGAGTGTGCCTTGCGGGATGTCCAGCTTCTGCACGCCGTTCCTTCGGGGCTTCGAGATGACGCACAGGATTCTCCTACTCCTTTAGGCTGTCAAGATGACGGCCCGCACGAGCTGAGCGGCGCCACGCTGGCCGTTGCGGATGGCGACGCGTTCGAGGCGGAGACGTCCGCCTTCCGTCGTGCTGCCTACCGGCCGTGAGTGATCGAACAACATGGCCAAGTGCCCAACCAGTCACGCGTATCGTGACGGCATCACCAGGACAAAAGGCGGTTCCGTCGCGCCACACCGCGTCGAGCATTCGACGCACGCGTCGAGTCACGCGCGACATCGCGATGCCGCGACCGCGGCGAACGACCGCGCCGGTCGTAATCAAACGTTGTCGCGGCCGCCGGCTCCGCGGAAGCCCCAGCGCCAATCGATAGCCGCGGCTCGCCCTTTGCGCTTTCAGTCTGCACGAGGAGCCATCTACAATAGGGCACCACATTCTGATCGCGATTCGTCATGGTGCTCGCGCCCGGCGCTCGACTCGGCGCGGACCGGCCGCGGCCGACAGTCGACTGCTCGACCTTGCCCTGGGGAATTCCGGATCGAATGGAACACGGACGGCAGTTCGCTGTTTACTGGGAGAGAGGATCAAGCGCGGCTAACGATTTCAGGTATAGATCTGCGTTCTGGCCGCTTGTTTCCGGTCACGAACATCACGGTCTTCGATCCTGCGGGGTTCACTCAATTCTGGGGATACGTCATGACACCAGAACAAGAGGACGACGGTCTTCAGCGTCGGGCGCACACTCAGTGATGTGTTGATCGTCGACGGATTGAAATCGTCCACGCCGTCCGGCGCAGGACGGCGACGGAAGCTGTCGGACAGCGCTCGCGACAGTCTCCGCGGAAGCGAGTTGTGCAGCGGACAGCCGTCGATTGAAACGAACAGCAAAACAGGAGCTTCGTTATGCCACCGGACATCTTCGCGAAGATCGGCGACATCAGGGGTGAGTCGCTCGACGCCAAACACGCGGACGAGATCGAAGTGCTCTCGTGGTCGTGGGGGTTCACCCAGAGCGGGACCATCGCGCACGGCGGCGGCGGCGGGGCGGGCAAGGCCAACTTCAACGATTTCAACTTCACCCACCACGTCGACAAGGCCTCGCCGCAGCTGATGCTGGCGTGCGCGATCGGCGAGCACATCAAGGAAGCGACCATCACGGTCCGCAAGGCTGGCAAAGGGCAGCAGGAATTCCTGATCGTCAGGATGGCCGACGTCATGATCACCGGCATCGCGCCGAACGCCGCGGCTGACGGCGCGGCGACAACGACATCGGAAAACGTGGCGCTACAGTTCGCGCAGGTAGATGTGGAATACAGGCCGCAAAAGCAGGACGGTTCGCTCGATGTTGGCGTCCACTTCAAGTTCGACATCAACGGCAACAAACCACTCTAAGACGCGGCAAAGTGCGCGCCCACCGTACCGGAAGTGTGATGCAAAATTGTGGCTCTTCATCGATTTGAGTGCGGCCTCACTTTATTCAAACCTGACAATGGATCTCACGACGATGGACTGTCCGCCTTTGGTGACTCTCGTGTAAGGTCGCGTATAACGCCGTTTGGGCGAGCGACTCGATGTGTCCCAGAAATTCCTAATCGTCGAGCGACGGGACTCGGTGCTGGTTTGGTCTGGGGCTCACTCATATCGTAGGGCGATGAGCGGATCGACACGCGTGGCGCGCCGAGCCGGCAGGTAGCTCGCGATCAGGGCCGAGGCCGCGAGCATCGCCACGACCGCGACATACGTGATCGGATCGGTGCTCGCAACCCCAGACATCAGGCCACTCATCAGCCGCGTCAGCATCAGCGCTGCGGGAACACCGATGACGATGCCCGCGGCGACAAGACCCATCGCGCTCCCGACAATCAGCCGGAAGATCTGGCGGCGGCTTGCGCCGACTGCAATCCGGACGCCGATCTCGCGCGTCCGCTGCTCGACGGCATAGGCGAGAATTCCGTAGAGCCCGAGCGCGGCGAGCAGCAGCGCGACGGCGGCAAAGAACGACATGACGATTGTCGTGAACCGTGGCTGGCCTGCGGATGCCGCGACGATGTCTGCCATCGGCCGGACATTCGCGAGCGGTAAACCAGAATCGATCGAGGCCACGGCGGCCCGCGCCGAGGCGACGACATCCGCCGGATTTCCAGGCACGCGGACGACGAATGTCATGTTTCGCCCGGGAATGGGTGGCCGCGGCGCTTGCTCGAACGACGCGTAGACAGCAGGCGGCGCCGGCGCGGCAGCGCCCAGCGATCGAACGTCCCCAACGATGCCGACGATGCGAATCGACGGATTCGTCTCCGGCGGGTAGTAGCGAATCGCTTTGCCAATCGGATCCTCGCCCGGCCAGTAGAGGCGCGCGGCGGTCTCATTGATGACCGCCACGGGCGGCCGCCCTGCCACGTCAGCCTCATCGATCAACCGCCCGCGCTTCAGCGGCAGGCGAAGCGCCTGAAACAGCCGCGCCGTCGCCAACAGGTATCGCGCGTTAAACCCGGGCGCTCCGGTTGCCGGCACCGGTCGTCCTTCAATCGTGAAACTGTCCGCCGGTCCGGTCGAGACGAGCGGGAGATTCGACACTGCGCCGGCCACGCCGACGCCAGGCGCGGTCGCCAGACGCGCTTCGATCGTCGAGAGGATACGCCGCGCCGCAGCTGCGTCTCGCTGGCGGGCGGGCGGAATCGAGATGCCGAATGTCAACACGTGATCCGGGTCGATGCCGAGATCGATCCGCTGAAGATGCTGATACGACCGGATCAAGAGCAACGCGCCGGCGAGCAGCACGATGCTCAGGGCAAGCTGTCCGACGACGAGGGCCGAGCGAGCGGGAACAGCGCGACGCGAAGTCGTCGACGTTCCCGATTCCGCTCGTAGCGTTTCCTGCATCCGCGCGCCGGTCGCCTGCAGGGCCGGCACGATGCCGACCAGCAGGCCGGTGACGACTATCAACGCGAAGGTGTACAGCATCGCCGCATGGTCGATTGAGATCGGCTGCGAGACCGGCAGCCGTTGCGGGTAGAGCGTCAGTAGGCCGGTGAGCAGCGAACTCGCGAGAACGAGACCAAGGGCGCCGCCGAGCCCCGCGAGCAACATCGCCTCGACGATCAGCTGGCGAACCAGACGGCGCCGGTTCGCGCCGAGCACGTGCCGCACCGCAAATTCCCGACGTCGCGCCTGCGTATTCGAAATGAGCAGGGCCGCGAGATTGACGCAGACAATTAGCAGAACGAATAGGACGGCGCCGGTGATCAGGACCAGCGCGTCGCGCTGGGTGCCCACGACATCCTCGTGCAGCGGTCGCATCACGGCGAAGTGGCCCTTCGCGTAGTGATCCGGAAACCGCTCCGACCAGTACGCACGGAGCGACTGCAGCTGCGCGTCGGCCTGCCCGGGGGTGACACCGTCGCGCAGTCGTGCAATGGCCACGAACGGATGACTCCCGCGGTTATAAGGCGTTTCTGCGGTATCGACTGGTAGCGCGATCCACGCACTCACTCGATCGTCGCGGAACGCAAAGCTGTCGGGCATGACGCCGATCACTTCACACGGTTGATCGTCGAGCCTGATCGTCGAGCCGATCGCGCTAAAGGTCCTCTCTGACGTCTCGTGACTGAGAATCGCCAGACAGCTTTCCGGTCGACGAGCTTCTTCCTCGGTGAAGATTCGTCCACGCGCCGGCTTTACACCGACCACGTTAAAGAATCCCGCAGTGACGCGCGTGATGAGCAGGCGCTCAGCGTCACCTCCGTCGCGCGTGAGATTCCGGTTGGTGAAGTCGTAGGCGGCGACGCCGCTGAACGCATCGACGCGGCTGCGGACGTCGCTGAACTCCGGGCCGGAGAGCGGAAAGTAGGGAAAGTCCACACCGGTGGTCGGCAGGTACCGCGAATACAGCGCCATCAGGCGCTCACTGGCTGGAAATGGCAACGGTCGAAGCAGCACTGCATTGACGACTGAAAAGATGGCGGCGTTCGATCCGATCCCGAGCGCAAGCGTGAGGGCCGCCACGACCGTGAATCCGGGTCGCTTCCGAAGAGTGCGCAGTCCGTATAGGAGGTCCTGTCCGAGGTCGGCGGCCAGGCGGCCGGGCGGCGCTCCTGGCGCGATTGGGGACGACAGATGCGCCTGACGAAGGGGCGCCATGTGCCGCGCCAGCCCGTCACTACCCCTGAACTCCGCTAGCGTCAGCCGCTTCGCCTCGTCCGACGACACGCCTTCCGCGATCCACTCGCGCCAGCGGTCATCGAGATGCTGCGAGAGCTCCTCGACGATCTCGAGCTCGCGCGTCGGCGTCAGACGCAGCGACGAAAGCCGTTCGCGCACCTCCCGCGCCCAGTCATCCCTCGACATGTTCGACTCCCGTCACGCGGCGGACGGCTTCGACGAACGCGTTCCACGTCTTTCGCTGCAGCGCGAGAACGCGCCGTCCGTCGGCAGTCACCCTGTAGAAGCGGCGGCGCCGCTCCCCGGCCTTCTCGACCCACGCGCCCGTGATCCAGCCGCGCTCCTCGAGGCGATAGAGCAGCGGATAGAGGGAATCGATGTGAAACGTCAGCTGGCCGCCGGACCGCATGTGAATCAGCTTGCTCAACTCGTAACCGTGGCGGGGCCGCGCCTCGAGCAGTGAGAGGATGAGCAGTTCGGCAGAGCCCCTCTTCAGTTCGCGATCCAGGGCGCGGGTATTGATACCTGTCATAAACAGATAGTATGAAGACAGGTATCAGCAGTGTCAACGGGGCTCTCTGTAGGCCAAAAACCGGTGGTCTCGTCGCCCTGTTGTCACACGTTGGAGAGGACGCATGGGATCGCGGCGAGAGTGCCTCGGGTTCTCGGTCTAGAAGGGTTTCGCGTTGAGACGATCACGTGGGACGGAGAGCGAGAACGCCGTTCGGAAATCAGTCCAGTACGCCGTTCGACTGAAATCCATCGAAAGGCCGTTCATTCTACGCCAGCCAACCTGATTCGGCGTATGCGATGAAACGTGCCGCCGCGTTCCTGCTGGGCGACTCTTCAAACTCAACGGCCTTTGCCATCGTGGTGGCTCTCGACCTGGCCGAGTTCGCCACAACGGAGGCCGGCGTCCTCGTCGGCTTCTCCACGATTCACATCGTCGTGTTCGTCGCGCAGCCTCAGCGCATGACGAACGACGAATCGACCGACGCATCGACCGGCGCGCATGCCCTGCTCGTCCGAGTGGCGGAAGTGGATCCCTTCCCAGACACGTGCGTTGATCACTTCGTCGATGCCCTGACTGAATTGCGTCCAGAGATGATCGAAGGTCGGGTGGGCCGGGTGTGCGCCACGATGGTCACGCCTGGACTATCACTGAAGAGCGCAGTCAGGATCTGGGCCATGGCGCCGCTGATTTCGTTATGCGCGGAGGGATACTCGGGAAATGCCGGCGTCGCGAGAAACGGCCCCCAGCCTGGATCCGGTGAAATGCGGACGCCATCGGCGCTGCGGATCGCGCTGATCGGACGCCATACGTTGTAGGTGTACTTGGAGTCCCAGCACGCGATCGCCGCGTCGGCTGCAGCGATGTTCAGGAGCGCGAACAGCCGTGCGTTGTCGGAAATGCTCAGACCCTTGGCTGCAGCCACCTGCCGCGCGACCGGGTTCCACAGGATGACGGCGGAAGGAGTCCACCACCTCGCCACATCGGTCTGATGCGGCGTGCGGACGATGCTGTTGAGAGCACCAAAATCGTGCACCTCCTCGACGTCGTGCACGTACCGGTTGCCATTGACTCGCGGCGGAGGCGGAAGGCGGAATTGCGATCCCCGCCGGATGACCCATGGGGTTACTGTGCCCCAGCCTGGCCGCAACGCCGCCGCGAATGCGGGGAGCGTCGGGACCCACACGCCAGGATTGCCCGCGCCCGGCAGCGTATACGGAAACTGTGCGGACGCTGAACCGTTGTCCCAGGCCCAGCGTGCTCGCTGGTTCAAATCCATGGCGGTCGTCGTCGGGGCGCTGATCGTGGCGGGTGGATGGACCTGGCTGCGTCTGAGACGATCTCCTGCCCCGGAATATGTGCAGCTCACGAATTACGCAGACTCGGTAACTTCCCCTGCACTGTCTCCTGACGGCCGGATGCCGGTGTTCTTGCGAGGCGCGGACAGGTTCCGTGGCCCTGGCGAGGTGTACGTCAAGCTCCTCCCCGACGGGCCGCCGTTTCAGCTCACGCACGACGGCGTGGCAAAGATGAGCCCTGTCTTCTCTCCGGACGGCGCGCGCATCGCGTACACCACGCTCCTCGCCGCGACAGGTGACGTCACTCGAGGCCTCGCGCCCGTTCTTCGGCCGTGATGGCGACGTCTACTTCCTGGGCAAGGAGGGAGAGTTCCAGTACGTCTACCGCACGAAAGAGGGAAATTCACTCAGTGAGAAAGTCGTCGCGGACCCGATCATTTACTTGATCGCAGTCTCGCCCGATGGTCATTGGCTGGTCGCTTGGATCGCGTACGGGAGGGATGAAAGTACCCAGGCGCTCGTGGCGTATCCAACGCGTGGAGGCCCGAAGCAACTCATTTGCAACGCGTGCGCGATCAGTGGACCGTACAATCCCGGAGGGCCGATGGTGAGCTGGACGCGCGATCAACAGTTCATGTTCTTCAAATCCATCCTGGGCGGCATGGATCACAAGACGTTCGTCGTGCCCCTGCGATCGGGAGAGGCGCTGCCAACCTTGCCGCATTCCGGGTTGCAGTCTCATCGCGATCTGTTGGCCGTGCCTGGAGCCTGGGACATCGCGGAGGAGGATGTGTTTCCCGGAACATCGTCGTCGGTTTATGCGTTTACCCGAAAGACGACACGACGCAATCTGTACAGCATCCCTGTTCCGTGAGACCGCAAACCTGCGCGCGAGCCAGGCTCGTGGCACTCGGTGTCACGGTCCCGCACCGTGATCGGCTCGAATCCGCCTGCGTCCTACACGGACCCCGGCCGGCGGAAATCGCTGGCGTCGCTCGCGTCCGGTTTATTGTGCGGATAGGCCTCGATCCACGCCGCCCCGCGGGCAGAGGCGTCAACATCCAAACGGCAGAGCCGAGCGATCGTCGATCGCGCGCGACCTGGCTGTGGCGACCGGCGGCTCGCCGGGCGATGGCCGATCGCCAAGGCGCCTGTTTCGTTGTACCGTTGTTACCGTGCATTTACGTCGCTGTTTCCTCCCGGCCGCGCGGATTGACCGGAAGCTCACGCTTTGGCTCGGCTCGCTCGCGACGCTGACGGCGTTCAACGTGGCGCTCTGGATTTGGATTGCGAGCTCTATCTCGCACCGGACACGCTACGCTGAGATGCAGCTCCTGCTGTCCGGTGTCTACGTCGGCGTGTGCGGCTTCCGATCGCTGTTTCCTCGCGTCGATCTCGAACGCATCTGCCTGTGGGACACGTGGCTCTCCACCATCCTGATCGGCCGGACCGTGGCGACGATCGCGGAATTGTGCTTCGCCTTGCAGTGTGGCTTGTTCGTGCAGCGGCTGGCGGACATTACCGGCATGCCGCTGCTCCACGCCGGAGCAACCGCCTGCGTGCCGCTCGTCATCCTCGCCGAACTGGTCTGCTGGTACGCGGTGCTGTCGCTGAACCATATCGGACACGCGATCGAGGAATCGTTGTGGGCGCTGCTCATGCTGATCCTGTCGGCGGCGTTCGGATCGGCCGCGATCGCTGCACAGGGACCGCTTCGCATGATGCTGATCGCGGGTTTCGCGGTCGGAATTGGCGCCGGACTGACGATGGCGTACGACGTCAGGATGTACGTCCGTCGCTCGATGACGACCGCCAGCGTCCGTTTATCCTTCGCGACGGGATTGCGCGACAGCCGGCTGCGTCGGCACCCGTCGCTGGCCTGGGAGCTCTGGCGCGAGGAGGTGCCGTGGATGACGCTCTACTTCAGCATCGGTGTGTGGACGAGCCTGGCCATGGTTCTCCTCGAATGGGCGGCCTTGCGCTCGTGAGGCGCGTCGCTGTGCTTCTGCCCTGAAGCTGGCGCGTCTGCACACGGCGTTTCGGGTTGCGCGCACGCACGACGAAGACGGACCTTCGCGATCTGCATCGACAGCGACTCGGACCGATTACGGCGGTGGCCGGCTGACGGCCGCATAGCTGACGACTTGGCGGTTCTCGCGGAGCGCAGCGATCGTCCGGCGCACGCTGTCAACGATGGCGGGGTGATCGAAATCGAGCGGGTGCAGCGCGATGCGAATGACGCGGCTGTTGCGCCACAGCTGCCGCTGCAGAAGGGCTGCGACGTCACTCGCGGTCCGACGAAAGAGACCTCGCGCCGCCCACGTGATGACCGGCGAAGGAACCGCGCGTCTGTTTCGCAGATCGAATACGTGAAAATGGCTCTCGGTGAACGCCACGTCGGCGCGCTCGAGTGCCGGCAGCAATTCGTCGTTGTACAGCCATGCCGGCGCGACAAAACCCGACGGCGGGTCGTTGAAGCAGCGTTCGAACGACTCCATCCCGACACGAAGCCGATTCTCGAGTGCGCGCCCGCGGAGCCCCAGGAATTCGCCTTCCCCGGCAGTCATGAATGTCCGCTCGCACCATTCGCTCAGTGTGGCGTGTCGGTCGCGGCCGGGGTCCTCACGATGAAAGTAGCCGTGCAGAAACCACTCGACCTCGAACGGCCGCGGCGCGTGACACCATGTGAGGAAATCCGCGCGCTCATGCGCCGGCGATCGACCGTGGTAGTTCGGGATGAAGAGGTAGGTGACGGCGGGAATATGGAACTCCGCGAACAGGCGCTCGGCGTGCAGAAGGCGCTTGGCGTGGACGGGCGTGACGTCGTGCAGGGCAACGAGCAGCACGCCCGCTTCGTCGTGGTTGCAGGGCGGCCGCGCGATCGCTGCGCTTCGCTCAGGCGCTTCGCAGGATGTGCGCCGGGCCGCGAGCGGCCACATCACGCGCGGCGGCATACCACCACCGACGACACTGGCGGCAGGTTGACCGGTTCAATCGATTCGGCGGTCAGTGCCGTTGCCGCCAGCACCCGGTCGAGGTTCAGGTGCCAATCGGCGCCGGTCACCCACACCGCGAGCCGCCCGGCGGCGCGCATCCACAACGGCCTTGGACCGTCATCGTGATCGAAGTGGTTCAGCAGGACGAGGCGCCC
Organism: Vicinamibacterales bacterium; assembly: GCA_035315685.1. Classification (GTDB taxonomy): domain Bacteria; phylum Acidobacteriota; class Vicinamibacteria; order Vicinamibacterales; family CAVVIG01; genus QHWK01. Next base: position 9,322 of record DATFXR010000778.1, read on the forward strand.
GTCGGGCCGACAGACGCGTAGCATCTCCCGGACGACTGCGATCGGATCAGGAACCACATTGAGCACATACGGCGCATACACTGCGTGGAACTGGTGGTCGCGGAACGCGAGGTGTCCGGCGTCCATACGGGAGAGCCGCACGTGCCGGCAACCGCGGCGCTCCAATCTCGCGCGCGCGCGCCCGAGCATCGCGGTTGATACATCGATTGCGGTGACGCGGCAGGTCGGTGGATACCGCAGCGCGCTCAGGCCGGTGCCGACGCCGACTTCGAGGATCGACTCACCTGCAGTCGGGGCGAGGCGGGCGATCGCCGATTTGCGGCCAGGATGCAGGAGCGCGCCGTAGATGACGTCGTAGACAGGGGCCAGCCGCTCGTAGACCGCGTCCACTGCCGTCTGCGCCGCCCGGGTCGTGCGCGACGCCTCACGAGACATGGTCGAATGTCGCGATGCCATCACGCAGACCGTCGCGGCGCGGCGTAGGCACAATCACCGTCACCGCCGGATCGTTCAGCCGCCTCATGCCGTGACCAGCGTGCGATCAGCATCGTGCTCGCTGCGGCGGCCGTCGCCCTCCGCCGCCAACTCCGTTCCGGCGACATCCTCCGGAGAGGAGAGCCAATCCTTCGACATGCAGACCGCGGTGTGCTGCAGGAGCCGTTCGTAGGTTGCCACCTGACGCGCCACCGCGTCCGGCCAGGTGCCGTACTGCGCAGCGAGTGCCCGGCCGCGTTCGATCAGCGCTCGAGGATCGGCGTCGATCGCCGCTCGTACGCGATCGGCGAACGCGTCGGCGTCGCCACCGGGAAATGTGAAGGGTGACCGCCACTCGCGCAACAGTTCGCCGGTGCCTCCTTCGTCGGGGCCGACCACCAGGAGCCCTGCGGCTGCGCCCTCGAGCGCAGAAAGGCCAAACGTTTCAAACCGTCCGGGTGCCAGCAGGACGTCGTGGGAGCCGTACAGCATCCGCATCGCCACGCGATCCGCCAGGTGACCGACATACCGAAGCCGCGGATGCGCGGATGCGCGCAGGCGTCGCTCGTGTTTACCGAGTCCGGCAACGGTGACCTGCACGTCGGTTCGCCGCAGCAGGTCGGGCAGGATGTCGAGCACGAGCGCGAACTCCTTGTCATCGTCCAATCGCCCGGCGTAGAGCACACGCTTCGGTCCGCTGGCTGACCGTCGCCGCGTGACCGTCAGCAGCGCCGGCTCGACGCCGAAGCCCACTGTGATGACGCGGCGAACGCCCAACGCATCCAGCCGCTGCCGCATCACCTCCGATGCGACGAACACAGCGTGGCAGGCGGTGTGCATCCGGTGCAGCTCGCGATCTGCCCATTGCTCGAATCGGGCAAGCGGACCCGACAGCCATCGCCATCGTCTGAGCCGCGGGCCAACGTAGGTGCGGATCGGATCAGAGTGACAACAGGTGGTGAGCAAACCCCGGTACGGCCCGCGATACCGGACCAGGAGGCCGAAGGGGAGGCTGAACCACGGGTCGTGAGCCTCGAGCACGTCCGGCGAGAAGTGCTCGATCGCGGTCCGGACGCCCTCGTAATCGGTGAGCATCCAGTACCGATCGGGATCCCGTGACGCGCGCACGCCGTACACCTGTACGGTCGTCGCGCAGGGTGCAACGCGGCGAATGTGACGCCGCGGACCGGGCGAAATCAGCACGTACTGATGCCGCGTTTGTCGCGCAAACCAGGCGAGGCGCGCGCGGTGGTAGGTGCTCACGCCGCCGCCTTTTTCGCAATAGAACGACGACAGGTCGCAGAGGATCATGCGTCGCTCGTCCGCGTGAATCGCAGCACGCGTCGGAGATCTGACGAGAGCGACCCGGCGCCGGGACCAACGATCATCAGGTCGCGGCGCATCAACACCAGTTCGACCGCGCTCGACGCGATCGAAAGGACGATCGATCGCGCGACCGCGCGCGACAGCAGAGGTGTCGCCGCTGCCGCATGGAGGGCGATTTCGACCGCGTGGGACGCCATCGGAATGCCCAGCAGCATGATCGTGGCGCCCAGCCAACGCGGCTCCGCCCAACGCAGCGCCTGAACGAGCGCCGCGCACACGCCGGCCATCGGCACGCGAAAGGTCGCGTCCACGATGAGCGCGCGGATCGCCGCTCCGGTGCCCACCGACAGCGTCGACGTGAAGAAGATCGCCCCGCGCATGATGGCGCTCAGCAGCGCGGCCTTCCAGTTCCACTGCGTCGCGAGGAACCGTGCCGGGTGACGTGCGATTCGGCCAAGCTCACCGCCAACCGTCACGCGGCTGGATGCTCCTCGGAAACAGCGTCAAACGAGCGCTCGGCGGCGCGGCCGGCCGCGTTCGACGCGGTGATGGCGACGCCGTAGGCGCGATACAGCGTGTCGAACACCGGCGCCCACGCGCGTGCCAGCGCGGCCTGACGCGCCGCCGCGCCCATCGCGTGGCGGCGGTCCGGGTCGCGCACCAGGCGGAGCGTGGCTTCGGCCAGTTCGCGTTCGGAGTGGACGAGCACGGCGGACGCCGGCGACGCCGCGATGAATTTCGGCCCGCCACGCGCCATTGCGACGACCGGCACTCCAGACGCCATCGCCTCGAGGACGACGTTGCCGACGGTTTCAGTTTCCGACGGGAACACGAAGAGATCGAAGTTCGCGTACGCAGCTGCGAGCCGCTCGCCGTGTAATACACCGCAGAACTCCGCGCCAGGGAGGCGCGCCTGCAGCCACGCGCGCTCGGTTCCGTCACCGACGACCGTGAAGCGCGCGTCGGAGAGGCCGTTGGCGGCGAGCGCGTCCCGCACGGTCGCGAGGGCGCGCACGTTCTTCTCCACCGACAGGCGGCCGACGTAGCCGATGTTGATCGCCGTGTCGGTCCGCGTTCGACGCGACGGTGCGAAGGCAGCCGTATCCACACCACGCGTCATCACGAACGTCGGCTTGCGCGTCCGCGATTCGAGGATCACCTTCCACTCATCGTTCGGGGCGAGCAGCACGCGCGGAATCTTGTAGAAGAGCGACGTGATGGCAAGGGCGTGGCGTTCGACCAACATCCGGACCCGCAATCGCGTGTCTTCGTCAGCCGCGGACAGCCGGTTCAACAGCCGGCGCGACGCATATTCGTGCAGGTTCGTGTGCCACGAGCCGACTATCGGAATCGTCAGGCGGTGGCCAAGCAGTGCGCCCATCTGTCCGACGTCGCTCGGTCCGGTGTAGTGGAGCACGTCGGGCCGAAACCATCGCAGGACCTGGGCCACCCGTCGCGTGTGCCGCCAGAGCGCAATGTCGAAGCGCAGGTCGTGTTCGAGGGCGAAGGACGTCGATCGCCATCGGGCCAGCTCGAGCCGGGTGACCGAGCCGGATTCGATGAGTTGATCCGCGCCGCCGCCGTGGACAATGAGCAACGGGCGATCGCGTTCGGCGGCGAACGCCTCGAGCGCGCCAGCGGTACGCGCAACGCCGTTGGCTTCGTAGTACGAATCGGTGAAAAGGGCGACACGCGGTACGGTCGTCATGCTCCTCATGATGATCCTCGCCAGCTGCCGGCCGGAATCGGACTCACGGGCGCTGGCCCGTCGAGGCAGCGCAGCGCGGCGCTCCACGTCGGCCGCACCAGTGGGCTCGCGAACACGCGAAACATGCAGATGGCCGAGCGAACCCACAGCGGGCCACCGTCTGGCCAGTGGTACGACAACGGTCGGACCTGTCCGTTCCATTCGCAGGAGACGCGGTCGAACCACCGCTGCCAGCCGTCCGGACGAACCCGGTACGACCCGAGTACGTCGGCGGCTGAACCGAGGATGCGACCCGCGAGATGATGCCGGTACTCCGGCATCACCACGATGTGGCTGACGCCATCGCGGATCTCGGCGGCGAACTCTGCAAAGGTTCCGGCGCGCGTCAGGTTGAGTACGGCATTGGGCGCCAGGGCATGGCGGTCGCCACCGGAAATGAGCGGCACGCCACGCTCCGCGCTGGCTCGTCGCACGCCCCCGTTTTCGTGACGCGATCGGTAGCCGTTCACCTCGAGCGCGTGCAGCCGCGTGTGGTACGCGTCCAGGAATGCACGCAGGCGAACGGTGTGCATCCGTTCTCCGACGCCGGCGAGATCCCAGAGGGGGTGGTTGAGAACGATCAGCGTGTGGCTGGCGTGCAGGTCGTCGAGGATGTCGCGAAGGCAATCTGTCGGGTGGCGGCGTGTGAACGCGGTGAGACGCGCCAGCCACGCGGCCGCGCCCGATTCGGGCAGATTGTGCACGCCGAGGTGGAAGAACCCGTTCTCGTACGGCACCGTCCACTCAACCGAGACCGGTGCGCGCCGCACTGCATAGAGACGCTGCGCCTCGAGTCCCGCCGCGACGTCGTCGTGGTCGGTGATTGACACGATCGAGTCGATGCCGAATCGGCGATCGATTTGATCCGCCTCCGAGTCGAATACCTCGCGCGCCGTAACCGGCGGATGCCACCAGCCTTTTGTGAAGTCGACCGGTTCATTCCCGAGTCGACGTCGATCGAGCTCGCGGTTGAATCGACGGCCGAGGAGGGGAATTCGGACGATGTACGACGGGAGATCCGACAGAACCTCCCGCGAATTGTTGGTATGCGCATGCAACGAGACGGCCGACCGAAACACGCTCCAATCCACACGACGGGCGTAGGCCCTGAGAGTTGTTCGCGACGCCAGAGTTCGCGCGTCCGCCATCGTGCTAACCGACACCACCATATAGGGGTCGCGCGACGTCGCGGCGACGTTGGCACGACGGTAGGTTAAAGAGTGAGTGGTCCGATCGCGAACGGCGGCAACGTCGGCCGCCTGCGGGCCCATCGCCGCAATCCGCACCTGCGTGCCGCCTGAAGTTGTGTCAGTGGCTGAGTTGAGCGCTGCGCGAGGGATCCTGATCCACCGCGGTGATGTGTCTTCCGGTCGTCGGGAGGCGACCCTTGAGCGTCTAGTGAGTGACGAAGGCGTCGAGCACCGGCCGTCCGACCCAGACCGCCGGTGCAGGTACGCCGAGCACGAACAGAATAGTCGGCGCCGTATCCGTAGTGCTGACGGGCGCCTCGATGATATGTCCGCGCTTCACACCCGGCCCGCTGATGATCCACGGAATTTCGATCTCGGCCCTGGTGAGGCCACCGTGGCTCTTTCCGACGCCGCCGTGATCAGCCGAGATCATCACGATCGTGCCCGCTCGCATCCCGGCGTTGTCGATCGCGGTGAGCAATGTGGCGACCAGGGCGTCGGCTTTCTCCACGGCCTGGACGTAGTCAGGTGTCAACCATCCGGCGGTGTGGCCAGCGTGATCCACGAGATCGAGGTGGACGACCGTCAGCATGGGCGAGCGCTCGCGGATGAAGGCGGCGGCGGTCGCGACGGTCTTGTCCGCGTTGACCTCGTGACGCATGATCGTCGCCACGCCCGGTTCGACCAGCCGGGCGAAGCCGTCCCATTCGTGAACGATGCCGACTGCAGCCTGGGGCATCTGGTGGCGCACCACGCCGAAGATGGTCGGGAAGATGTTGGCACCGTCGGTCGCGACCGGATCGATCGGATGCCGGTTGGGTTCCCAATCGTTCGACGTGACGCCGTGCTGCTCGGGACCGGCGCCGCTGATCATCGACGCCCAGTTCGGACTGCTCACCGTCGGCATGACGCCTCGCGCGGCCAGTGTGTGTGCGCCCTCGTTGATCAGCGCATGAATGGCCGGCGCCCGGGCGTGACGGAGCCCTTCCGAGCCGAGGCCATCGATGCCAACGAGCAGCAGATGATCGGCGGCGTGCGGGGAACGTGGAGCGTTCGGCAGGACGAGGCTCGTGACGACCAGCACCGCGCCGATCGTCCTGACCACTCCTGGTCCACTCATTGATGCACCACGTCGCCGCAGTGGACGGGCGCTTCGCTGACGTCGAATCCAACGAGATCAACGACCATGAGCATGCCTGGGCACGTCTGCCAGTGTGCGATGTTCCGAACTGCGTCGCTCCCACCAGCATCCGGCGCATGCGACGGCGGAGAGCGCCGTGACGATGGCGAGCAACCGGAACGCGGCGCTCCATCCACGATGTTGGGCGAGCGCGCCGATCAGGACGCCCGACGCCACCGCGCCAAGGTACCCCGCCGTATCGATCAGCCCGGCCGCGGTCGCGCTGCCGCGGCGTCCGCCGAGTTCCACCGCGATCGCGCCGGCCAGCAGCGAGTATGGGCCGATCACCAGGAACGCGACCGTGCCCAGCAACGCGAGTCCGACCTGCGGATTATGCATCGCGGCCCTGCTTCCAATCACGACGAGCGCGATCGCGCCAGCCGCAAGCAAGGGCACCGCAAGCGCGAGACGGTGCGTACGCGCGCGATCCGACAGCGCGCCCACGCACAGGACGGAGAGACCGCCCACGAACGGGAACAGCGAGCTCGTCTGCGCCGCTTCGCCCTGGGGCATTCCGTACACCTCCGCGAGGTAGGTCGGCGTCCACGCGTTGAACGCCTCGCGCACCAGCGTGAGCCCGAGTGACACGAGACACACCAGCCAGAACGCCGGGCTGCGCACGTACGGCGTCAGCACGTCCGCCACGCCAGACGCCCGCGACCTGCTTCCGTCCGGTGCGAAGACATTGCGCGGGCTGACCGGCGCTTCGACGAGGCCGAGATCGCGCGGGCTCTCGCGGAGCAAGACAGCGCACCCGCACGCGATGACCGCCAGCGTTGCCGCTGCAGCGACAAAGACGGCGCGCCAGCCGACGCCGTGTCCGACAAGCGCTCCGAGCCAGAGCCGTCCAGCCGCGTCCCCGAAGAGAAAACTGAGTGAGAGCACTGCCATCACGCGGCCGTAGCGTTCGGGCGCATACCAGTGCGACGCGATCTTGACGAGCGCACTCCAACCCATCGACTGGATGAACCGGTTGACCGCCCACAGCGCGACGAACGCAGGGAGGCTCCCGGCGGCGCCGAACGCGAGCGTCGCCGCGATCGATCCCACCATGCCGGTAAGGAACATCCGGCGTCCGCCGATGAGATCGACTGCGACACCGGTCACGATCTTGCCGGCCGCGTAGGCGAGCACACCGGCCGATGCCACCAGTCCCAGCGCGGCCTTGTCAATGCCGGTCGGCCCGAACTCCGACAGGAGTTGCGGCGTCACGACGGACAGGTTCGATCGGCAGACGTAGTAGCCGGCGTATCCGACAAGCAGCGACACGGCTGTGATCGCCTGCCAGCGACGTTGTCGTGACTCCGTTGTCTTCAGAACGAGTCCCGCAGGAAATGCTCGGTTATCGATCCAGTTGATCCTCGGCCGCGTCCGAGCGTGCGAGCACGACCGTGGCAGTTCTCAACCTGCACCCTCGGCGTTCGGGCGGTCACGATGGATGACCGGTGTGACGCGGCTGTGATCGACGGGTGACGCCGGCGCAAACTCAATCGGCGAGTTGCACAAGGCCTTGCCGCGTGCAGCAGCGCCCTTTCCCGCTCCCGGCGTTACCCGACGGCCGGTTCCTCGTTGCGTTGTCGTTACGTCGTCGTGTCACGGACGATACGTGCAATCGATAGCCTCCCGGCGTCCTGCTACGATGCTGTGGATCGCAATCGCTGCCGTCGTTGCGGCCTGGGTGGCCCACGACCTCGTTCAGCGCCGCCATGCGATCCTGCGGAACTTTCCCATCGTCGGGCACTTCCGGTACTGGCTCGAGACAATCGGGCCCGAGCTTCGGCAGTACATCGTCACCGGCAACGACGAAGAACGGCCGTTCAGTCGCGATCAGCGGCGTTGGGTGTATGCGTCCTCCAAACAGGCGAACAACTACTTTGGTTTCGGGTCCGACAACGACATGGAGGCCGAACCGAACTATCTGATCATCAAGCACGCGGCATTTCCGCTCGAGATGGCGCATCCGGGAGACGCCGATTTCGATCCGCAGTATCCGGTGCCGTGCCTCAAGATGTTGGGCGGCGCCCGGAATCGGGCGAGGGCCTTCGTCCCGCACTCACTCGTCAATATCTCGGGCATGAGCTTCGGATCGCTGAGCGGTCCGGCTGTCGAGGCGCTCAATCGGGGCGCGTCCATTGCCGGGTGCTGGCAGAACACTGGAGAAGGAGGTGTCTCCATCCACCACCTGCGCGGCGGCGATCTGGTGTGGCAGATCGGTACCGGCTACTTCGGCTGCCGCGAGATCGACGGACGCTTCAGCATGTCCAGGCTCAAGGATCGAGTCGCGACGTGTCCGCGGATCCAGGCGATCGAGATCAAATTGAGCCAGGGCGCCAAACCCGGGGTCGGCGGCCTGCTCCCGCGCCGGAAGATCAGCTCCGAAATCGCGGCGATTCGCGGCATTGCGCGCGATCGTGATTGCATCAGTCCGGCTGCGCACTCGGCGTTCCGCGACGTCGACGGCTTGCTCGACTTCGTCGAGTCGATCGCGGACGAAACCGGACTGCCGGTGGGCATCAAATCAGCGGTCGGCGACGCCACCTTCTGGCACGAGCTCGCACGGCTGATGAGTCGCGGCGGTCGCGGCGTCGATTTCATCACCATCGACGGCGGTGAAGGAGGAACCGGCGCCGGTCCGCTGGTCTTCACCGATCATGTCGCCCTGCCGTTCAAAATCGGTTTCTGGCGCGTGCGCAACGTGTTCACGGCGCACGGCCTCAGCGATCGCGTCGTCTTCATCGGATCGGGCAAGCTGGGATTTCCCGAGTCGGCGCTCTTCGCGCTGGCGCTCGGCTGCGATCTGATCAACGTCGGCCGCGAAGCGCTGCTGGCGCTCGGTTGTATCCAGGCGCAGCGCTGTCACACGAACCACTGTCCGACCGGGATCACCACCCACAATCGCTGGCTGGTGCGCGGGCTCGATCCGACCCTGAAGTCCACGCGCCTTGCGAACTACATCGTGAGCCTGCGCAAGGAGCTGCTGGCGCTGAGCCGCGCGTGTGGGGTCGAGCATCCGTCTCTCGTGAACCCTTCGCAGCTGGAGCTCCTCGACGGCCGCTTTGGCTCGGGCACGGTCGCCGAGCTGTTCGGCTCTCGACCGGAATCCGCGCTGACGCTTTGATGCTGACGACAGAGATGCACGGGGAGTCGCGCCAGGGCATCGCGACCCTCGTAGACGGCGCGTACGGCTCGGACAACACCACCGGACTGGTGTGGGGCTACGAGTTCGACCCGGGCCGCGCACCGCGTCTGATCAGCAGCGTCGAAGCCGCGGTCCGCGTCGGCGAGGGATGTCAGGCTCGCTGCCTGTGGTTGCATTTCAGCCTCGCCAACTCGAAATCCGAGCCGTGGCTGCGGCAGCACCTGCATCTGCCGAACGCGTTCTACGAGTCGCTCCGCGACGCTCCGTCGACGCGCGTCGAGGCGATCGACGACACGCTCGTCGCGGTGATGCGGGACGTGCCGTTCTTCGGCGCCGAGTCCGACCCGAACATCTCGGTGACGTTGTGTGTCGACGCGCGGATGATGGTCAGCGCGAGAACCAAGCAGCTCCGATCGGTCGATCGCCTGCGCGCCGCCGTCAAGGCCGGCGCGGTGTTCGAGTCCCCGGTGGAACTGCTCGCGCATCTGCTGCGCGATCAGGCCGACGTGCTGATGGACATCGTCCGAGAAGCGACGACCCGGGTCGATGAGATCGAAGATCGCCTGATGGAGACGACGTCGTCGTCCAGGGAGCGATCAGCGCTCGGAGTCATCCGCCGCAGGCTGGTCAGACTGCAACGACTCCTGGCCCCGGAACCAGCGGCGCTGTTCCGGTTACTCAATCGGCCACCGGGATGGCTGCGCGAGTCGGACATCGCCGACCTTCGCCGCTCGGCCGAAGAGTTGTCGACCGCAGTCGCCGATTCCAGCGCCGTGATCGAGCGTGTCAGGATTCTTCAGGATGAGCTGTCTGCGAATCTCGACGAGGCGACGAACCGGACGCTTTACATCTTGACGATCCTCACCGCGATCGTGGCGCCCTTCGAGTTCATCTCGCAACTGTTCGGGATGGGCGTTGGCGGGGTGCCGTTCCACGACAACCCGAACGGCTTTCTGATCGTCTTCCTGATGATCGTCGCAGTGATCGGACTGGGCGCCGCGCTCGTGTGGCGCCTGCTGCGCCGCTAGGCTGTTGCCCGAAATGGAGCGCACGACAGGCGATGTGCAGCGTCGCGCTTTTCGCGGGTCGAACATCGAACCGGCGTCACGTAAGTCAGTCAGCCAAATTTGGAGGACAGGGTTTCCACAGAAACTGTGGAAAAGCTTGTCGAAATGCGTCCCTCATTCCGACGTTACGCGACGTTTTCCGAGTGTTCTAGCGGTTTGCACAGCAACAGGGCAATCATCTTGATAGGACAATCATCTTGATCAGCCGCGCCGCGCCGCGTGCACCCGGAGGCTGGCCGGCGCGTTCAGGCTGCCGTAGAGCCGTTTGAAAGGCCGCACGCGTCTCGTTACCTCGCTGTTACATGAGATCGCTAGCGTATGCCACGGCTCAGCTGGGGTCGATCGGTGGTCGTGCCTCGAGAAGGTTGTGGTATGTCAGACGGCGAGTTCGATCGATTGGTGGCCCTGGTCGTCGAAGTGCACGGCGAGTGCGAGCTGGAACGGGCCATGGCGCGCGCACTCTGGAACGTTGCGCATCGCCCGGTCGATCCCAGACTCCGCGATCTGATTCCTCCGAGTCGCCGCGGTTCGGCCGTCCAGACCGACGCGTCGCTGCTGCGCGAGGCAGTGACCAGCGAACTGCGGCTCCTCGTGCGACCACACTGACGGACATGCTGGAACGCGCACACGCTCCGCACCGGTTCACTGTCCGATGATGAATCAGCGGTTGCAACACTTCGCCGACGAGCTCGATCAGCTGAAGGAGCGCCTGATCACGATGGCGGGCCTGGCCGAAGAGCGCCTGCGCCTGGCGCTGCAGGGACTCGTCGAACGCAAGCCGACGTTGCTCGAAGAGGTGATCGCCGGGGACGCGCGAATCAACGCGCTGCAGATCGAGGTCGACGATCGTTGCCTCAAGCTCATCGCTCTGCAGCATCCGGTCGCCGTCGATTTACGGCTCGTCGTATCGGCCCTGAAGATCAACGACGACCTCGAACGGGTCGGCGACCTCGCCGTCAACTGCGCGGAAGCGGCGCTGCGGTACCTGCGCCATCCGCCGGTGAAGCCGCTGATCGACATCCCCCGGATGGGAGAGCTCGCAGGACTCATGCTTCGGGAAGCGATCGAGGCGTTCGTGGCACTGGACGTCGTGCCAGCCCGGCGAGTGCTGCGCCAGGACGACTGGCTCGATGCGCTGAAGGATCAGATTCTCCGGGAACTCCTCACGTTCATGCTCGGTGATCGCGCGACCATCGAGCCGTCAGTCGAGCTGATCCTCATCTCCCGCCACCTCGAACGCATCGGCGATCACGCCACCAACATTGCCGAGGACGTCATCTTCATCGTCGAGGCAAGGGATATTCGTCACCGCTCGACACCCCATGCCGCCGAACGTCGCCGCGACTGGCACGTCGCGCCTGTGTGACGACGCGGCGCCTGAGGGGGTCGTCGAGTCGTTACACGTGTAACAGCGCACCAGCGTACGGTATCGGCAGAGTGAAACTCGCTATCATGTGCCGATGATCAGCCAATCGCTTGCCCGCGGCCGCTCACCGCATGACGTCGGCGAACGATGGACCGTGGCCGATGCGCGGGAGCTGTACGAAATCGCTCGATGGGGGCAGGGTTACTTCGGCATCGGCGAGAACGGCCACGTTACCGTCCACCCCACCAAGGAGACGAGCCGCTCGATCGATCTCAAGCAGCTTGTCGACGATCTCCAGCTCCGCGGGATCCACGTACCGACCCTGATTCGGTTCCGCGACATCCTGCAGCACCGCGTGCAGGATATCCACGAAGCATTCCGAAACGCCATCGCGCAGCAGGAATACACCGGCCGCTACATCTGCGTGTATCCGATCAAGGTCAACCAGCAGCGGCAGGTGGTGGAGGAAGTGCTCGAATTCGGCCGACCGTTCCACTTCGGCCTGGAGGCCGGATCGAAACCGGAGCTGATGGCCGTGGCGGCGCTCGCCGACAATGACACGCCGATCATCTGCAACGGGTTCAAGGACGCGGAATTCATCGAGATGGCCATGCTGGCGCAGAAGATCGGCCGGCACATCATCCCGGTTGTCGAGAAATACACGGAACTGGCGCTGATTCTGGAATATGCGGAGCGAATCGGTGTTCGGCCGACCATCGGGATGCGCGTCAAGCTGGCCGCCCGCGGCAGCGGGCGGTGGCAGTCGTCAGGCGGCTATCGATCGAAATTCGGGCTGACCGTTGGCGAGATTCTGCGTGCGCTCGAGGAACTGAAGGCCCGCGGGATGGAGGACTGCTTCCAGCTGCTCCATTTTCATCTCGGCAGCCAGATCACCAATATCCGCATCGTCAAGGGCGCCCTGAACGAAGCGGCGCGCATTTATGTCGAGCTGGCCAAGGCGGGCGCCGGCCTGAGATATCTCGACGTCGGTGGCGGGCTCGGCGTCGATTACGACGGCTCGCAGACCAATTTCGAGTCGAGCATCAACTACACGCTCCAGGAGTATGCGAACGACGTCGTCTATCACGTGCAGACAGTCTGCGACGAAGCCAAGGTGGCGCATCCGACCATCGTGTCGGAGAGCGGCCGCGCCACGGTCGCACACCACAGCCTCCTCGTCTTCAACGTGCTCGACGTCTCCGGCCTCGGGGACGAACTGGTGCCGACCGCGGTGACGCCGGACATGGAACAGCCGCTCGTCGATCTGATCGAGACGCATGACGGCCTGACATCGAGAAATGCGCTCGAGGCCTACCACGATGCGCAGCAGGCGCTCGACATGGCGATGAATCTGTTCGCCGGCGGGTATCTCACGCTCGACCAGCGATCGCAGGCCGAGAACCTCTATTGGGCGATTCTCATGAAGCTGCGCAAGCTCGTGCAGGCGATGGACGAAGTCCCCGAAGACCTCGAGACCCTCGACGAGTCGCTGTCCGACACCTACTTTTGCAACTTCTCGACCTTCCAGTCGATTCCCGACAGCTGGGCGATCAAGCAGCTGTTCCCGATCATGCCCATCCATCGCCTCGACGAGCCGCCGACCCGCCACGCCGTGCTCGGTGACATCACGTGCGACTCGGACGGCAAGATCGATCAGTTCATCGATCAACGCGACGTGCGGCACACGCTTCGGCTGCATCGGCTCGACGGGCAGCCGTACTATCTCGGCGTGTTTCTCGTCGGCGCGTACCAAGAGATCCTCGGCGACCTGCACAACCTGCTCGGCGACACCCACGCGGTGCACATCAGTCTCGATTCGACCGGCGCGGTCGTCCTCGACGCCGTGATCAAAGGCGACACGGTCCGCGAAGTGCTCGATTACGTGGAATTCGACGCCGAAGTGCTGGTTGCGAAACTGCGGTCGGACGTGGAGTCTGCGGTGCGCGCCGGCCGACTCGGCTACGAGCAGTCCGGCCGATTGCTGCGGTTCTATGAAGACGGGCTCGGTGGATATACGTACCTCGAGGAACGCCCGAGCCGCTGATCGCCATTTGGATTCCCCGTCGCCGTGCTGCGGATACCCGCGATGCCCCAGCACCCCACAGGCACCAAATGCCTGCGGTCACACCGGCGCAAGAGTCGCGGCGGCGCTCGATCGAGGAACCGACGCACCCTTCAGCCGCCCGTGCTGGAACACGACTGAACCTCACCCCGTCGCCTCAGCGGCTTGACAACGCGCCATACGGTAAGTTATGACTTACCGTAAGTGAAGACTTACCGAAGGCCGTCTCACACGCAGTTTCAGGCGCTCGGGGACGCAACTCGCCGAGCGATCCTCGCGCGGCTGGCGGACGACGGGCCGCTGGCGGTCGGCGAGCTGGCGCGCGAATTCCCGGTCAGCCGGCCCGCGATTTCGCAACACCTGCGTGTGCTGAAAGAGGCGAAGTTCGTGGTCGACACTGCCGCGGGCACGCGACGCCTGTACGCCGTCAACCCGGCGGCGATCGAATCCCTGCACAGATACTTCGAGGACTTCTGGACGCGCTCACTTGCGGCGTTCAAGAGGAGAGTGGAACGCGACGCCAACGCGAAGGAGGAACGATGACAGGCACAACAGACACGTCGATCGTGGCACCGGTTCAGAAAAGCGTGACCGTGAAGGCGAGCGTCGCGCGTGCGTTTCGCGTCTTCACCGAGGATTTCGACAGTTGGTGGCCACGCACGCATCACATCGGCAAGTCGCCGATGAAGCGAGGGATCGTCGAGGGCAAAGCGGGGGGCCGCTGCTACACGTTGCAGGAAGACGGCACGGAGTGTGACTGGGGACGGGTGTTGGTCTGGCAGCCGCCGAATCGGATCGTGCTCGCGTGGCAGATCACGCACGAGTGGGGTTATGAGCCAGATATCGCCCGGTCGAGCGAGGTCGAGATTCAATTCACGCCGACACCGGACGGCGGCACGCGAGTGGATTTGGAACATCGTCACCTCGAACGCCACGGCGCCGGTGGCGCGTCGATGCGGACGGCCGTGGATTCGGAAGGCGGATGGGGTGGCTTGCTGAAGCTCTACGCGGCGCGAACGGAGCAGACGGCGTAGTGTAGAAACGGACCGCTACCAATGTGGAAACTGGCATCGATCGTCTTCCTGCTCGACGCAATCGCGATCGGTCTCGGAGCGTTCGGGCACGGCGCTTCGGTGCGCCACTTACGCGCGGCGATCGACCACTTTCGAATCGACGCTGATTCACCCTCCGATTCGCGCGAATATACCGCGCGGAAAAGCAACCGCAGAGCCCGCTGAGATCGCAGAGTTCGTTTTGTCTGTCGTGGTTGCGACTGTCTTTCGTTGTCGAGGCGTGGCTGACCCGTGAGTCGCGAAAGCAACCGCAGCAGCGAGAGAACACAAACGTCTGCGTTCTCTGCGCTCTCTGCGGTTGCTTTCCACGCGGCGACGTCGCTGCTACTGCGACGTCTTCGTCGGCATCGTCTACGTGGGCATCGGGGCATTCGGACTGGTATATCGCAATGGCGATCCGTTCATGGCGATGTTCGTCGTGCCCGGTGGATTGCTGTTGATCAGCGGCTATGTGATGAGCCGTCCGTCGATTCAGGTTCGACGCGCCGACGACTCGGCGACGGCAACGACGCCTTGAGGCGGCGTGGAATCGCCCTGCTGATCTGTTGCAGGTAGACGCTGCCGACGTTCCGAAACAGACGTGAACAGCGCCTGGACGCGTTGCCGATGCCGCAGCTTTCGCTTTCGATTGATCTGAAATCTCGCCCGATCACCATTGCGCTGCGACATATCTGCCTCCCTCATCCAGATTCGGTCGATGATCCGCTGTGGCCCGCACGCTGCACCTCAACGCCGCCAGCGCTGCCCGCCGTGCGGATCGACCTGCGAACGTGTCACGTTCCACACGTCGCCGCATTGCGTGCATCTCCAATAGCTGTCGGCGTCCGGCCGCGTTGACGTCGTGACGGTGGCCGTCGAACGGCAGTTGGGACACCGTGGCGGTGTCGCGTCCGTCGTGGAGGATGGCGATGGATTCGAGGCGGAATCTTTCATGCGACCTCCAGTGAGATGCTTCGATGAGGGCTGGAGGCCAGGATGGCCGCAGGGCTCAGGAAAGCCTGTTGCCGTCCAGTATACGTTGACGCCAACTCAACGGCTCAAAGCGATCTGACTCTGATGAACTCGGCCATGCCGAACCGTTCGTCGCGCCGGCCGTGAGACGGCGCCCCAACACGTGGGCTCGTGCTAGAGTGGCTGTTGGGATTGCCGCGTACTCGCCGTCCTCCAGCGTAACGAGCCTTCGTGACTCGCTCCTACTGAAGTTCAGCCTGACTACGAGACAACATCCAGCCGACGCCAATGCCGGCGATCGGGAACGTCGCGGTGCGACGAGGAGTCCAGAGCATGGGTCGGAAGCTGTACGTCGGAAACCTGCCGTACGAAATCGGTGAAGGCGAGTTGCAGGAGTTGTTCGGGCGAGCTGGCTCCGTCGAGTCGGTCACCGTCATGCGCGATCAAATGACCGGCCGTGCGCGCGGCTTCGCGTTCGTCGAGATGAGCACGGATGAGGAGGCGCAGCAGGCGATCACCGCGCTGAACGGAACCCAGGTTGGCGGCCGAAACCTGACTGTGAACGAGGCCCGACCCAAGGCGGCCTCCGGTGGTGGCGGCTTCGGAGGCGGGCGCCGTCGCCGAGAGCCGCGCTGGTAAGGCTGTGACGCCGTCTCGACCCGCCGGCCGAAAGGCGGCGACAGGCGGCACGCCGCGACCGGCGGAACGGCACGGCACCGCAGCCACGGGCCGTCTCGCGAAGTTGATGATCGAAAGTGGACGCGGTTCTTGGAGGGATATTGGAGGCGGCGGGACGATGTTCCCGCCGCCGGCGCGAGAGGTTGTTCTCGCGGCCTTTACGCCAATGACTCAAACATCAAGCAATCAGCTGCGTTAGGTATGCTGGGCGACTCTTGGCGGGTAATCCATACCGGGCAATTTTGAATCCGCGGTGGCACAGGACAACGGAGCGTCGCGCGGATTGTGCGCTTGCCACCCTAGCTCGAAGCGGTACGGTCGCCTCGTCTGATTTCGCGGAGGAGCCAGGCCTTCGCGGTCTTCCAATCCCGCATGACCGTTTCCGGCGAGATGTTCAACACATCAGCTGTTTCTCGGACAGTCAAGCCGCCAAAGAACCTCAACTCGACGACCTGGCTCATCCGCGCATCGAACGTCGCCAGTCCGCTCAATGCATCGCTGAGAGCGACGAGATCTGGCTGCTTCGAGTCCCCTAATTCCCGCACGTCATCCAGGCTCACGCGAACCGTACCGCCACCACGTTTCTGGCGCTGCCGGTTGCGGGCAGACTCCACCAGGATCCGTCGCATCATCTGCGCCGCCAGAGCGAGGAAGTGCGCGCGATTCCGCCATTCGACGCGATTGACGTCGATCAGCCGTAGGTACGCCTCGTTCACCAGCGACGTCGCCTGCAGCGTATGATCCCGCCGCTCCCGTCGCATATAGCGCCGGGCGAGACGGTGGAGCTCGTTGTAGACCAGAGGCATCAGCCGGTCGAGGGCCGATCCATCGCCCTGGCTCCACGCTCGGAGGAGCTCGGTGGGTCCGCTGTCGGAATTCGGCGACATGACAGTTTTTCCGGTCGGATGGCGCCTTTATGACCAGAAGGGGATGTTACACCGCGGCGCTCCGGGTTCCATACCCGCGCATCCAGGAGTCCCGATATGATCCAGCCTGTGATGGACCGTTGGACGGCGGTCAAACGTATTCATCAGTCGGCTCTCGATAAAGACCCGTCCGAACGCGCCGCGTTCGTTGACGAATCATGTGGCGATGACGAAGCACTGCTTCGCGAGGTGCAATCGCTTCTCACGTACGCGACCGATGCCGAGTCGTTCCTGGAGCGGCCGGCAGTGGACATCGCGACCGCACCTTCGAGTGAGTCTCAGGAGGCGACGCTCGTCGGTAGAACCGTCAGTCACTACCAGGTCCTGTCGCTGCTCGGCGCCGGCGGAATGGGAGAGGTCTACCTCGCCCGAGACCCGCGACTCGACCGGACCGTCGCGCTGAAAATCCTGCCTGGCGAGCTGGCGGCGGACCCGGACCGCATGCAACGCTTCGCGCGCGAAGCGAGGGCCGCATCCGCGCTGAACCATCCGAATGTCGCAAGCATCTACGACGTCGGCGAGAGCGATCGCCTCCGCTTCATCGTCATGGAACACGTCGAAGGAAACACGGTTGCGGCGAGAATCGGCCATCCGTTGACACCGTCGGAAGTTGTCGATATCGCCGTGCAGGCCGCGGACGCGTTGGATGTTGCCCATGCCAAGGGCATTACCCACCGTGACATCAAGCCAGCCAACCTGATGCTGACGCCGCGCGGTCACGTGAAGGTGCTCGATTTCGGCGTGGCGAAGGTAGGTCGCAGCGACGAGGTCAGTCCGAATGGCCACTGGACCGTCGAACCGTTGACTGCGGTCGGCATCGTGGTTGGGTCGGGGCCGTACATGAGCCCTGAACAGATCGTGGGTGGCGACGTTGACCCGCGCAGCGACGTCTTCAGCCTCGGGGTCGTTATCTATCAAATGGCCACCGGGCACGTGCCGTTCTCCGGATCGACGCGCGAGGAGCTGATGGAGGCCATCCTTCGCGCGACTCCCGAAGCCATGACCGGACGCAACCCTGACGTGCCGCCGGAGCTGGAACGGATTACGTTCAAGTGCCTCGAGAAATCCGCAGGGGATCGCTATCCGTCGGCGCGGGAATTGTTGAGCGACCTCTGGCCGCTGAAACGTCAGCTGGACGCGACACGAGCGATGACGGATTCGCAGTGGTTCGAGTTCCTCAGGCGTCCCGTGGAAATTTCCGACGAGTCGCCAGGGTCCGAAGCCTCCGAGCTCGTCGCTCGGGGCTGGGCGCATCTGCGCTCCGGGTCCTTCTTCGAGCTGTCCGACGCCGTCTCGGCGTTTTTGGCGGCAACCGAAGCGGCTCCGGCCTATGCCGCGGCCCACGCCGGTTTGGCACTCACGAAGGTCGCGCAGGCGGTGTCTCACGACGTGCCGCACCTCGAAGCGCTCGCCGAAGCCAAGACGATCGCGTTGCGCGCACTTGCCTTGAACGATAGGAGCGCGGACGCGCAGGTTGCATTGGGACAGGTGATGTTCTTCAGTGAATGGGATTGGACCGCGGCGGAGCGCAGCTTCCAGCGTGCGCTTGCGATCAACCAGAATCACGCTGAAGCGTACCTCCATTACGGCGGCTTGATGGAGGCCCTCGGTCAGCTGACGCGCGGATTCGAGCTGAAGCTGCAGGGTCTCGAATGCGACTCGACTTCGGCGCTCGCACACGTGCTCATCGCGTCCTCGCTGTGGAATCAGCGCCGGTACGACGACGTGATCGTGTGGGTGAACAAGGCGCTCGACCGCGATCCGCGCCATCTGTTCGCTCGTGAATTGCTCGTGGGCGCCTACTGGAAGAAAGGCGACTTCAAACGTCAAATCGTGGAAGATCTCAAACGAGTCGAAGCTCGTGACCTGAGCGAGGAAGTCCGTGCCGGCCTGAGGGAGATCGTCGCCGAAGTCCTGCACGCCTTCGATCACGAAGGTCTCGACGCGGCGCACCGATGCATCCTCAAACACATGAGCAGCGCGTGGATGACTGAGCTGATGTCGGATGAGGGTGGCAGCACCATCATTGGGCGTGGCAACACCATGATTGGGCCCCTGGCGCGTTCCGCTGAAGCGGGAGACCTCGACAAGGCCTTCGAGCTTCTCCAAGGCGCCCTCGCCGTACGCGATCCTGGGTTGGTCCACCTCGCTGTTGCGCCTCAGTGGGACCGCCTGCGCCCCGATCCACGGTTCAACCAGTGCCTCGCACGGATGAAACTGCGGCCGGTTCTGTGAACGGCTCGAGTGGCGCTGTAATTCTGCGCCAGCACTTCGCAAGTGTGTCGCGATAAACGATATGACTCTATCGGGAGTGACCCGGCGCGCGACCGCGCGACTTGAAGAGGATGCACCATTCGCCGGGTCACTCCCGATAGAGCCGTTTGAACGAAGCCGCTGGCGTCTGCGGCGGACGCGGCGGATCAGTATGGG
>DATFXR010000779.1:0-4145 GCA_035315685.1 Vicinamibacterales bacterium
ACGCGAAATTCGCCCGAACACTGCAGCCGATTTCGAAAATCGTGCTCGGTGCCGCCGATCAGCCGAAACTGTCATTCGAGGCCTTCTTCACGCACATCGTCGTCCACGAGCTGATGCACGGCCTGGGCCCGCACAGTATCAACGTCAATGGCAAACCGACGACCGTGCGGCAGCAGCTGAAAGAGACCTACAGCGCGCTCGAGGAGGCGAAGGCCGACATCTCGGGGTTGTTCGGCGTTCAGCACATGATCGACAAAGGTGTCTTACCAAAAGCGATGGAGCAATCGCTCTACACGACGTTTCTGGCGTCCGCCTTCCGATCGATACGGTTCGGCGTCGGCGAGGCGCACGGAAAAGGGATCGCGATCCAGCTGAATTACCTTTTGGACCAGCGCGCGGTCACGATTGAGGGCAACGGCACCTTTGCGGTGAATCCCGATCGCATCAAAGAGGGAGTGGCGGGACTGACGCGCGAGATCATGACGATTCAAGCTGAAGGCGATTACGAAAAAGCGAAGTCGCTCGGAGAACGGCTCGGAATCGTGCGTCCTCGAGTGCAGCAGGCGCTCGACAAGCTCCAGTCCATACCGGTGGACATAGAGCCACGATTCGCTTCGGCGGATCAGCTTGTGACACGGATGAGATAATGCGATCGATTTGGTCTTCTTTCGCCTAGCGGTGACGACAGAAATCTGTCAGGCTTCCGCAAGCACGTTTACGTGACGCGCACCCTCACGCCTCCCTGATCGACGCTCCCCCAAAAGCGTTGCGAGGCCGTCGCGCGTCGCCGGACATCCCTTGCCTGCATTGCGTCTACTCGTCATCGACGAATCGGCGGACGACGCCGCACTGCTCGTCCGTACGATCGAGCACGGCGGCTACGACGTCGCCTGGGACCGCGTGGACTCGTCGCCGGCGCTGGCGGCCGCGCTGTCGCGCCACGCGTGGGACCTGGTGATTGCCGACTACACCAGCGCCGCGTTCGACGGCATCGAGGCGGTGGACATCGTCCGCCAGCGTGACGCCGATCTGCCGTTCATCTTCGTCTCGAACGTGCGCGGCGAAGACGCCGCGGTCGCGGCGATGCGGACCGGCGCGCAGGACTACATCCTGAAGATGAACCTGCAGCGGCTGCTGCCGTCGGTCGAGCGCCAGTTGCGCGAGGCCGCCGCGCGTCGCGAACGGCACCGCGTCGAGCAGCGGCTCGCCCATCTTGCCTATCACGATGCGCTCACCGATCTGCCGAATCGCGCGCTGCTGCACGACCGCCTCGCGCAGGCGACGCGGATCGCGCACCGTGAGGGCTCGACGCTGGCGCTGCTGCTCCTCGATCTCAACGGCTTCAAGGAGATCAACGACACGCTCGGTCATCACGCCGGCGATCTGGTGCTGCAATGCGTCGGCTCGCGCATCCGCGCGACGCTCCGAGACGCGGACACCGTTGCGCGGCTCGGCGGAGACGAGTTCGCGATCGTGCTGCCGCTGGCCGACGTCGACGGTGCAGTGCTCACGGCCGAGAAAGTACTGCACGAGATCGAGCAGCCGTGCATCGTCGATCACCGGCCGCTGAACGTGCACGCCAGCCTCGGGATCGCCTGTTTCCCGGAGCACGGGTCGTCGGCCGAAGCGCTGCTGCAGAAGGCCGACGTCGCGATGTACGTCGCGAAGACCGATCGTTCCGGCGTCGCGGTCTACGCCGCGAACCGCGATCGGCACTCGCACCGGCGACTGACGCTGATCTCGGATCTGCGCCGCGGCCTCGACGAGGCGCAGTTCTTCGTCGAGTACCAGCCGATGCTGCACCTGCGGACGAACCAGATCGTCGGCGTCGAGGCGCTCGTGCGCTGGAATCATCCGCAGCAGGGGCGTGTGCTCCCGGGCGAGTTCATCGATTTGGCCGAGCAGACCGGGTTGATCAACCCGCTCACGACCATCGTGCTCGAGACCGCCATTCGCGAATGGGCGCCGCGGCAGAAGACGCCGCCGCTCTCGGTCGCCGTGAACCTCTCGCCGCGGACGCTGCAGGATCCGCGCCTGCCGCAGCGGATCGAAGCGATGCTGTCGGCCTACGACGCGCGGTCGACGTCGCTGTCGCTCGAGATCACCGAGAACATCCTGATGAGCGATCCGGCCCGATCGATGGATTGCCTCAAACGGCTGCACGACATGGGTGTCCGCCTGGTCATCGACGATTTCGGCACCGGGTATTCGTCGCTCAGCTACCTGCGCCGCCTGCCGGTCGACGAACTGAAGATCGATCG
This sequence comes from Vicinamibacterales bacterium, assembly GCA_035315685.1. Lineage (GTDB taxonomy): Bacteria > Acidobacteriota > Vicinamibacteria > Vicinamibacterales > CAVVIG01 > QHWK01. Next base: position 2,262 of record DATFXR010000779.1, read on the forward strand.
CTCGTTCGTGTCCGGACTCGACACCGGCCTCGACGACGTCATCGTCCGATCGACGATCGATCTCGCGCACAACCTCGGCCTCACCGTCGTCGCCGAGGGCGTCGAGAGCGAAGAAGTCCAGGCGCAGTTGCTCGCCATGGGCTGCGATGCCGCGCAGGGCTCCTACATCAGCCAACCTCGCGGCGCCGCGGCGATGGCCGAGTGGATGGGCCAGCACAATCTGCTCGGCATGATGTGATTGGTTCCCGCCCGGGCGGTTCCAGTTTCCGCCGCACGTAGTGTCCGGCTTTAGCCGGACTTCTCGAGGTCCGCGTGAAGGCGGACACTACGCGAACATGAAACGTGCTCCCCGACTACGGCGTCGCGATCCGGCCGCACTCGGGCATCCTCGTGCCGTAGAACGGATTCTGAATACGTTCTCCTCTCTGCAGCCAGTACTTCTGCGCCATCGGGCAGAACGCGACGACGATGCCGGGCGGCCTCGAGCTCGAGGACCGGACCAGCGCGATCACGCGATCGCTCAACACGCCGAACGCCGCGCGCGCTCGATCGAGGTCCCCGATCTCGCGCAAGGCGTCGGCTGCCAGTCGAAGCGGCTCGCCCGGCGCGCCGAGCGCCGCCGCCCCGGTTTCGATCGCCTGAGCGTCGCTGCGAATCGAGCCGATCGTGTCCGCGTACAACGCCTGGTGCAGCCGCAGATAGGCGTCGAGAACGGCCCGCAGCGGTTCAGCCGCCGGCGGCGGCGCCGCGAGGGCGGGCCTCTCCGACGCGGCGCCGACCCTGTCGACCTCGCGGGTTCGGGTCTCGAGGTAGTCGATCACCGCATCGACATCGTCGTCGCTCAAATCGAGATTCGGCATCCGCACCTTTCCATACTCCGCCCGCAGCGCGATGGCGATCGGGTCCCCGGTGGCGTTCATCCGGTCGGGCGCCGCGATGAAGCGACGCAGCCAGTCGCGCTCACGGCGCGACGTGACGCCCGCCAGGTCCGGACCAATGCGTGTGCCGGCGCCGAGCGTGTGGCACGCGGCGCAGTGGTAGCCGAACGTGTACTGGCCGGTGTTGAACGGCAGCGCCGGCGACTCTGCGGACGCTGCCGGCGCTATCCTCTCCGCAGCCTGCCAACCATTCAACCAGTCGCCGATCGTCCGTGCCAGGAACCTCGGGTTGTCCACGGCGGAGTTGCGCATCCACTGACCGGTCGTCTGGTTGCCGACGAGCAAGTAGGGAAGGTGACCGTCCGGGTTGTTCGGGTCCGGCGGAGCGTACAGACCGAGCTTCCTGCTCAAGAGATCGATGTCCGCCTGCGATCCCGTCAGGAACAGCCAGCCGGGGCCGGCGCCGTATTTGCGCGCGTACTCGGCGAGCACCCTCGGGGTGTCGTGATCCGGATCGATTGTGATCGAGTAGAAGAAGACGTCGCGGCCCATGCGGTCGCCGATCAGGCCTTGCACCTGGGCGAGGCGTGCGGTTTCGAGCGGACAGGCGTACTGACACGTCGTGTAGATCAGATCGATCGCGACGATCTTGCCCTTGACGAGATCGTCGAAGAAGCGGACGGTCTTGCCCTCGTGCGTCGTCAGCGTGACGTTGGGGAAGTAGTCGGCACCCCAGCGTGTGCCGCTGCCGGCGCGCCCCGATTCGACGTGCGTGGCGGCGAGCGTCAGCGCACAGAGTGCAAGTGCTCCCACGCTGGTGAGCGGATGCCGCGCGGTGCCGCTATGGGAGGATTTCATACGGATCCTCGAAGGTCACGCCGTTCGGTGTCGGAATCGGCGTCGGCAGCGGCTTCAGGAACGCCGTGCCGCTGCCGTCGATCTCCCACCGCAGCAGCATCGAGTTGTCTTCGTGTGTGGTGTTGTGGCAGTGCTCCATGAACATGCC
>DATFXR010000780.1:0-13434 GCA_035315685.1 Vicinamibacterales bacterium
ATCGGCGTCACCGAGCGGACGGCGTTCATCCTGCGCATCCGTCAGCTCGCCGTCGGCATCGCGAAGAGCTACGTCGAAGGCGGCACGGCGCCGACGCCCGAGGAAGCGACCGAGAAGGCGGCGACGTAGATGGATCGTGAACTGCTGCTCGAAATCGGATGCGAGGAGCTGCCGGCGAGCTGGCTGCCCGACCTGACCCAGAAGGTCGGCGAGATCGTCGGCGCGCAGCTGCGCGAGCATCGGCTTCCGGCTGAATCGCCCGTCGAAACCTACAGCACCCCGCGGCGTCTCACCGTGCGCATCGTTCGCGTGCCCGAGCGGCAGAACGATCTCGAGGAGCTGGTGAACGGCCCGCCCGTGTCCGCGGGATTCACGCCCGACGGGACGCCGACGGCAGCGGCGACCGGGTTTGCCGCGAAGCAGGGCGTGGACGTCGCGTCGCTCGAGCGGGTTCAGACAGCGAAGGGTGAGTACCTCGCGTTTCGCAGGCGTCAACGCGGCAAAGCGGCGGTCGACGTGCTGCCGGCGGTGCTCGGCGGGACGCTGCGCGGCCTGACCTTCCCGAGGCCGATGCATTGGGACGCGCTGCTCGACGACGGCCGCGGCGAATTGCTCTTCGGCCGCCCGATCCGGTGGATCCTCTTCATCTACGGCGGCCGCGTGGTTCCGTTCTCGATCGCGCGGGCCGCAGCCGCGCAGACCGGACAGGTACAGGAGGTTCCGTCCGGCGCCGTCACCTACGGCCATCGCTTTCTCACCACCAGCGGCCGCGCCGGCCGCGCGATCAAGGTGCGATCGTTCGACGAGTACCGCGCGCGGCTGCTCGAGAACTTCGTGATCCTCGAGCGCGGCGAGCGCCACAACAAGATCGCGCGCGAGCTCGATGCGAAGGCGCAACGGCTGCAGGGCCGCGTCAGCCGTACGGTGCGGCACGATTCGGGGCTGTTGCAGGAGGTGCCCGATCTCGTCGAGTACCCGTCGGTCGTCGCCGGGACTTTCGCGCTCGAGTTCCTCGATCTCCCCGAAGAAGTGCTGACGACGACGCTGGTCCATCACCAGCACTACTTTCCGGTCGAGAGTGATGACGGGAGGCTGAAGAACGCGTTTCTCGCGGTGATCAACACCGAGCCGGACAACGAGCGCACGATCGCGCGCAATGCCGAGCGCGTCGTCACCGCGCGGCTGCGTGACGCGCGGTTCTTCTGGGAAGCGGATCGCCAGGCGCCGCTCGAGTCTCGCATCGAGCGGCTCGGGACGCTGCTGTTCCACAAGAAGCTCGGGTCGTACCAGAACAAGGCGGAGCGGATCGAGCAGCTCGCCGGGTGGATTGCGCGCGAGGCGCTCGGAGCGGACGCGTCGACGGCCGCTGCCGCCGCGAAAGCCGCGCGGCTCGCCAAGGTCGATCTCACGACCGACATGGTCCGCGAGTTCACCGAGCTGCAGGGCACGATGGGCGGCATTTACGCCCGCGCCGAACGACACCCCGAGGAAGTCTGGAAGGCGATCTACTACCACTACCTGCCGGTCGGCGTGGAAGCGGACGCACCGCCGTCGCGCGCGCAACTCGGCAAGGCGGCAGCCACGTGGGCAGCGGTGTCGCTGGCGGACAAGCTGGACACGATCGTGGGTCTGTTCGCAGCGGGTGAGAAGCCGACCGGCTCGCGCGATCCCTACGGTCTGCGCCGCGCGGCGCAAGGCGTCGTGAAAATCCTGACCGACAGCGCCGATCTGACGAGGGCTGATCCGGCGCCCGATCTCGAGCGCCTCGTTGATCGGTCCTTCGACACGTTCGCGGCCAGCGTGCAGGTCGCCGACGCGCAGTGGAAGGCACGGCTCTTCGAATTCCTCGCCGAGCGACAGTCGCACCTGTTCGAACGTCGGGGTTTCGATATCGCGGAAGCGCGCGCGGTCGGTCGGTTCTGGAAGCGGCCGCACGACGCGCTGGCGCGCATCCAGGCGGTCTCGAAAGAACGGAACTCGAAGGATTTCGTCGCGCTTGCGGAGGTCGCCAAGCGCGTGAACAACATCACCGGCGACTACGCCGCTGCGGATGGCCTCGACGATCTGAAAGGAGTTCTCGTCGAGCCGGCCGAAGTCGCGCTTGCCGAGGAGATTGATCAGCGCTGGCCGAAAATCCGTGACGCGTCCAGACGTCAGCTGTATGGCGATGCGATGAAGCAGATCGTCGCGCTGCGCGGACCGCTCGATCGATTCTTCACCGAAGTTCTGGTGATGTCCGAGGATCAGCGTCTGCGTCATGCGCGGTTGTCGCTGTTGTCAATGGTGCGCGACACGATCAATTCAATCGCCGATATTTCAGAGGTGGCGCCCGAAGAAGTGAAGCAGGCCTGAAGGCCCGCGCGACCGATGGCGAGATCGCGATCCGGCTGAAGCCGGACACGACCGCACTCGGATGTGTGATTCGAGCGGCGGGCTCCGCCGTCTGTGCGAACGATACGTTCCCGTGCGCGATCGCAGCGCGACAATGTGGACTCTCAATTGATTCTCGACTTACCGGAGTGACGATGACGAAGAAAGCGGCGGCGAAGAAATCGACAGCGAAACGTGGAACTGCCAGCTCCAGGCCCCGAGTGCCGAGCCCGAGGTCAGGAAAGCAGCACGTCTACTTTTTCGGCAGCGGCAAGGCAGACGGCAATCGCAACATGAAGGACCTGCTCGGCGGCAAAGGGTCCGGCCTCGCCGAAATGACCAATGCGGGGCTGCCGGTGCCGCCCGGCTTCACGATCTCGACCGAGGTCTGCAACATCTACTACGAGCAGAACCAGAAGATCCCGGCAGCTGTCGACGCCGAAATCGGCAGCCACCTCAAGAAGCTCGAGAAGGCCGCCGGCGCCACGCTCGGCTCCACCGAGAACCCGCTGCTCGTCTCCGTCCGCTCCGGCGCCAAGTTCTCGATGCCCGGCATGATGGACACGATTCTCAATCTCGGCCTGAACGACGATGCGGTCGAGGGACTGAAGCGCCGGACGCAGAACGGCCGGTTCGCGTTCGACAGTTACCGCCGCTTCATCCAGATGTTCGGCAACGTCGTGCTGGAGATCCCGAAGGACGCCTTCGAGCACGAGTTCGAGGCGGTCAAGAAAGCCCGCCGCGCGAAGAGCGACACCGATCTCGACGAGCAGGCGTTGCGCGAGGTGGTCGAGCGTTACAAGAGGGTCGTCAAGGACAGGTCGAAGCGCGAGTTCCCGCAGAACCCCAACGAGCAGCTGAAGATGGCGCGCGACGCGGTGTTCCGCTCGTGGATGAACGCGCGGGCAATCGAGTACCGCCGTATCTACGACATCCCCGATCACATCGGCACCGCCGTCAACGTGCAGATGATGGTGTTCGGCAACGCCGGCGATCGCTCTGCCACCGGTGTCGGCTTCACGCGCAACCCCGCCACCGGCGCCAGGGAGTTCTACGGCGAGTTCCTGATCAACGCGCAGGGCGAGGACGTCGTCGCCGGCATCCGGACGCCGCAGCCGATCCGTGAGCTCGAGCAGGTGATGCCGAAGGCCTACAAGCAGCTGCGCGAGATCACCACTCGGCTCGAGAAGCACTACAAGGACGTCCAGGACTTCGAGTTCACGATTCAGGACGAGCGCCTGTTCATGCTCCAGACGCGCAGCGGCAAGCGCACCGGTTTCGCCGCCGTGGTGATCGCGACCGATCTGGTCGCCGAGAAGCTGCTGTCGCCGAAAGAGGCGGTCCTGCTGGTCGATCCGGAAGCGCTCAACCAGTTGCTGGCGCCGGGGTTCGATCCCGACGAGTGGCAGAAGATTCCGCTCGCGACGAAAGGACTGCCGGCGTCACCGGGCGCGGCCAGCGGCCAGGCGGTGTTCTCGGCCGACCACGCCGTCGAGTGGGCGAACCAGGGGAAGCAGGTGATTCTCGTCCGGCGCGAAACCGTGCCGGACGACATCCACGGCATGTTCGTGTCGCAGGGGATTCTCACCGCGACCGGCGGCATGACGTCGCACGCCGCGGTGGTCGGTCGGCAGATGGGCAAGCCGTCGGTCGTCGGCGCCGGCGGACTGGAAATCGACGAGCGCGGCAAGCAGTTCCGGGTCGGTGACCAGGTCGTCAAGGAGGGCGACTTCGTTTCCTTCGACGGCCTGACCGGCGAGGTGAAGATCGCCAGGGTGAAGTCGAAACCGAGCGAGATCCTGCAGGTGCTCGACGGCTCGCTCGACCCGAAGCAGTCCGATCTGTATCAACGTTTCGACACGCTGCTGTCGTGGGCCGACAAATTCCGGCGGCTCGGCGTCTACGCGAACGCGGATCAGCCCGATCAGGCGGAGCTCGCGTATCGTTTCGGCGCGGGCGGCATCGGCCTGTGCCGGACCGAGCACATGTTCTTCGGCGAGGGGCGCATCCCGATCGTGCAGCGGATGATTCTCGCCGACTCGGAGGCCGATCGCCGCAAGGCGCTCGACGAGCTGCTGCCGCTGCAGCGCGACGACTTCTATGGCGTCTTCAAGGCGATGCACGGCAACCCGGTGACGATCCGCACCATCGATCCGCCGCTGCACGAGTTCCTGCCCAAGCGCGAGGAACTGATGGTCGACATCGCGCGGCTCGAAGCAACCGGCAAGACCGGCCCGGAGCTCGACGACAAGAAGCGCCTGCTCGCGCGTGTCGAGCAGCTGCACGAGTTCAACCCGATGCTCGGCCATCGCGGCGTCCGCCTCGGGATCACCTATCCGGAGATCACCGAGATGCAGACGCGCGCCATCATCGAGGCCGCGTGCAGGTTGAACAAGGAAGGCGTCAAGGTCGTTCCCGAGATCATGATTCCGCTGGTCGGACTGCCGAAGGAGTTGAAAGATCAGAAGGCGATCGTCGACCGCGTCGCCGCGGCGGTGATGAAGGACACCGGGGTCACGATCAAGTACCTCGTCGGCACGATGATCGAAGTGCCCCGCGGGTCGGTCGTCGCCGACCAGATCGCCGAGGACGCGGAGTTCTTCTCGTTCGGGACCAACGACCTCACCCAGCTCACTTTCGGCTTCTCGCGCGACGACGTCGGGAAATTCCTGAAGATCTACCAGGACAAGAAGATTCTCGACAAGGATCCGTTCGCGTCGATCGACGTCGCCGGCGTCGGCGACATCGTCCGCGTCGGCGTCGAGCGCGGTCGCAAGACGCGCAAGAACCTGAAGCTCGGCATCTGCGGCGAGCACGGCGGCGACGCCGCGTCGGTTCACTTCTTCCACGACGTGGGGCTCGACTACGTGAGCGCGTCGCCGTACCGCGTCCCGGTCGCGCGCCTTGCAGCTGCGCAGGCCGCGCTGTCAGTGAAAGTGGGGGACTGAGGCGCGCCAATGGCTGATGGCTAATGGCTGATGGCTATGGTTGATGGCTGATGGTCACGGCATCCGGCGGCCAGACACCATCAGCCATGAAACATTTGCCATTCAGCCATTAGCCATCAGCCATCAGCCATGACATGGTTTCAGTCTTTGTCCATCGCAACGGCCGGACCGAGCAGGTGACCAGCCTCGACCGGACCTGGCTGAACCCGGCCGCCGGCGCGATGGTGTGGGTGGATCTGGCCGCCCCTTCCATCCCTGAATCGCTCGTTCTCAGCGACACCTTCGCGTTCCACCCGCTCTCGGTGGAAGACGCGATCTCGAAGCTGCAATATCCGAAGGTCGAGGCCTACGACGGCTATCTGTACGTAATCCTGCACGGCATCGAGTCGAAGACGGCGGAGCATCGCGTCGCCACCCACGACATCGACTTCTTCGTCGGGCCGAACTATCTCGTGACGGTTCACGACGGCGACTCACGATCGATCGCCGGCCTCCGCGAGCAGGCGACGCGCAACACCAAGATCCTGTCCGAAGGCCCGGTCGCACTGCTGCACCGGATCGTCGACAGGATGGTCGATCACTACCGGCCGGAGATGGACGAGCTGGACGATCGGCTCGACGCCCTCGAGGACGAGATCTTCAAGACCGCCGATCCGAAGCTGATTCGTCAGCTGCTCGAGGAGAAGCGGCAGGTGGCGAGCCTGCGCCGCATCGTCACGCCGCAGCGTGACGTCATCGCGCGCCTCGCGCGCCGCGACTTCGTCGACGTCAGCACCGAGATGTCGTTCCGCTTCCGCGACGTCTACGATCACCTCGTGCGGATCGCCGACGACGCACTGATTTTCCAGGATCGGATCACCGGCATGCTCGACGCTCACCTCTCGAACGTCAGCTTCCGCCTCAACGAGGTGATGAAGGCGCTGACGCTCGTCACGGTGCTGTTCATGCCGCCGACGCTCATAGCCGGCGTCTGGGGCATGAACGTGCCGCTGCCGCACTTCCCGGGTGGCGACGGCGCGCAGTTCTGGTGGGTGGTTGGCGCGATGGTGGCCATCGTGGGCGGCATGGTCGCGGTGTTTCGCGGACGGCGCTGGATCTGAGAGGAGGCAAGTAAGAATTGACGAAATTAAGAATTAAGAATGCGCGTCACGCTGCGAACGTGTGTACGAATTCTCACTTCTTACTTGGTAATTCTTAATTTCTCCGCATGGGCAAGATCAACCGACTCCCCCCGGAACTCGCCAATCAGATTGCGGCCGGCGAAGTAATCGAGCGGCCGGCTTCGGTCATCAAGGAGCTCGTCGAAAACGCCGTCGACGCCGGCGCGCGGCGGCTCGCGATCCACATCGAGCTGGGCGGCAAGAAGCTGGTGCGTGTGGAAGACGACGGCGAGGGCATGGAGCCGGACGATGCGCGGCTGGCGATCGAGCGGCATGCGACCAGCAAGATTCGCCGTGCGGACGATCTCGCGGCGATCGTCACCCTCGGCTTCCGCGGCGAGGCGCTGCCCTCGATCGCGTCAGTCTCACACTTCGTGCTGCGCACGCGCGCGCGCGGCCGTCAGAGCGGCACCGAGATCCGCGTCAACGGCGGCGCCGTCTCGAGCGTCACCGAGGTGGCGGCGGCCGAGGGCACCGTCGCCGAGGTCACCGATCTCTTCTACAACCTTCCCGCGCGTCGCAAGTTTCTCAAGGCGGACGCGGCCGAATCGGCGCAGGTCTCGCGGATCGTCACCCAGCTCGCGCTCGCGTACCCGGGGGTCGGCTTCGCGCTGACGAGCGGCGGCCGGCCCGTGCTGCAATGCCCGCCGGCCGTGTCACAGCGCGATCGGCTGTACCAGTTGTACGGGGAGCGCAGCGATCTGCTCGAGCTGCGCAAGGAGGCGGGCGGTCTGAAGCTGACCGGCTTCATTGCCGCGCTGGCGGAGCAGGGCCCGACGCGCGGCCCGCAGAACGTCTTCATCAACCGGCGCATCGTCAAGGACCGCACCATCGCGCACGCGATCATCGACTCCTACAGCCAGGCGTCGATCAAGGAGCGCAGTCCCGAGGTTCATCTCTTCATCGAAATGGCGCCAGACGCGCTCGACGTCAACGTGCACCCCACGAAAGCCGAAGTCCGCTTCCGCGAGCAGTCGTTGGTGCACGAAGTGGTCCGCCGCGCGTTCATGGAGACGCTCGGGCGGAGCAGCGCGCCTCAGCTGGAGCTTCGCCCCGACCACGTCGCGCAGGCGCATCCGACGACGATCACGCTTCCGGGCGTGCTTGCCGGCGGCATGTATCCCAATCGCTGGATGCCAGAGAGCGTCCGGCTGAAGCCGGACACTACGGCAACGACATCCGGTGAGCACCACGATGGTCCGACATCCGACCCGTTGACATCGGTAGTGTCCCGCTCAAGCCCGACGGTGCCGCCGACAGTCGACATCAAGCCGATGATCCCGCTCGGCCAGTTTCGCGACACGTTCATCATCGCGGTCGACGATGATGGGATCGCGATCATCGATCAGCACGTGGCGCACGAGCGGGTATTGTTCGAGCGTGTGATGGAACGGCTGACGCGCGGCCCGCTCGAATCGCAGCGCCTGCTGGTCCCGTTGCTGATCGACGTCTCGCCGTCGGCATACGATGCGCTGCTGAGCCGCACCGGCGAGCTCGCGCGTCTGGGGTTCGAGATCGAAGGATTTGGGGATTCGACCTTGAAAGTCGACGCGGTTCCGGCGCTGCTGGAGGCAAACGCGTCCGCGAAGGCCCTGCTGGCGCTATCCGAGGATCTGGAAGGCCTCGACCGCGGCGCTCACGTCCAGGACGCCCTGCAGCGGATCGCGGCAACCACTGCCTGCCATGCGGCAGTGAAAGCGAACGATCCGCTCACTTACGAAAAAATGGCACACATCCTCGCCGAACTACGGGAGACGGCCTATTCGACGGTCTGTCCCCATGGCCGCCCCGTGATGCTGAGGCTCACACGCCGCGAAATCGAGAAGAATTTCGATCGGATCTGACGGGACGGGCAGGACGGGCGGGACGGGCAGGATGGGCGGGAGGGCAGGACGGGCGGGAAGGGCAGGAGGGGCAGGATGGGTGGGAAGGGCGGCAAGGTACCCAAAAAGGACGTAGCGCGAAGGCTTTAGCCGAGCGAGCGTTGGGTAAAGCAACCTATTACGTCGGTCGACTGTTCCAGCTCATTGGTATGTGGCTGCTATTGGTCGATATCTTACTTGCGGGCCCGATGGGGCCAGACCCGAAGCTGTTTGGAGCGGGCGTGGTCGTTTTTGTCGTCGGGTGGGCGTTTACGCGCTTGACACGCCCATGAGGGGCTGTTACTCTGACTTGGCTCGCTCACAACCGTAAGTAAAAACGTAAGTTAGAAGCGCTCGCCGCTTTCCAAGCGAAAGGGTCATCCTGCATTCGGTCGAACGCAGGAGCGCAAAGCTAAGCCTCAGAGCGATGGGGCGTTTAGCTGCCGAACTTGGAGTCTCGCATGGTTCGTCGTCTCGTCGTAGGCAGTTCCTTCATCGCCACCGCGATTACCTGCTACACCATTGGTGTGATTCAATCGCGCCACAACGACGCGGCGATGCGCGCGTCGTATGACGCGCAGCTCGAAGCGATCCGCGCGGAAGTGCATGCGCAGGCAGCACCCAAGCCGGCCGCCACCGCCGTCGCCACGGCCGGCTCGCGCCCGGCCCGCGAGAGCGAGATCACACCGTCGGCTGCGACGCGCGCCCGCATGGTCGCCGAAATCAAGGAACAGCTGCAGAGCGAGATGGGACTGCTCCCGGTCAACCTTCTGCGCGATCGGCGCGCGAGCTTCGTCGAACTCTACTCCTACGACAGTCTCGGGAAGACCAACTACGGTACCGCCGGATATCTGGGCAACGGCTATTTCATCACCGTCAAGCACGCGGTCGTCGCGCTGCGCGACGACGACGAGCGCGCGTCCACAAGGCGGATCTCCTCGGTGAAAGTGATGTACCGCGGGAAGGAAATCCCGGCGAAGGTGATCGACACCGGCGACGCCGACGTCGAGGTCCACAGCGGCGACTGGGCGATCATCAAGACGCGAGATCTCGATCTGCCGCCGCTGCACGTCGACTCCGCGTTCGCCTACGAGTTCGCCGATCCGATCTTCCGTCTAGGCAACGACTACTCGAAGGGCATCATTCTCTCGACCGGCTATGTCGGTCAGCGCACCTCGAACGGGCTCGTCACCTGCCTCACCGACGGCCACCCCGGCGTGTCGGGCGGCGGCGTGCTGGATCAGCGCGGCAACCTGGTCGGCATCCCGATCGGCAGGATGCAGGGCGACTACCGCTTCTCGTTCATCCTTCCGATCCGCGCCGAGATGTTGCGCAAGCTGCCGGCCTACGAACAGCCCGAACCGGTGCACACGGTCGCGGCCGCTGCGGCGGCCGACCAGCAGTAGGCGTGTCGGACCGATAGGCCCGTAGGGTGGGGTGGGTAGGACCGATTGGTCTTTCCCCACCCAGCCCATGGGCCCATCGGTCCCACACACCACATTGACGCCAGCGCCCCGTATAATCGCGGGCGCCATGTACCGAGAATTCCGGGAATTCCTCCTCAAGCAGAACGCGCTGGCGCTGGCCGTCGGCGTCATCACGGGCGCGGCCCTCGGGCGCGTCGTGACGTCCGTCGTCAGCGACCTGCTGATGCCGGTCATCAGCATGGGAATGCCGAGCGGCGACTGGCGCGCCGCGAAGGTCGTCCTGTCGCGCACCATCGGGCCCGACGGGAAGGAAGTCGTCAATTCGATCAACTACGGCAACTTCGCCGGCACGGTCGTCGACTTCGTGATCGTGTCGTTCGCCGTGTTCCTGATTCTGCGGCGCTTCCTGAAGCCGACGCCGGCTGACCCGACCAAGGCGTGTCCGTTCTGTCTCGAGACCGTACCTGAAGGCGCAAAGCGCTGCCGCGCCTGCACGAGCGCGCTGTGAACGCGTGACCGCGCGGGACGTCATCGGCTATCGACTGTACGAGGTGACGTGATGAAGAAGCTCATAGCGCTCGTCGTGTTGCTGGCGTGGGCCGCTGGCGCCACTGCGCAGGAGGTCGACGTCTCGAAGCGGCTCGAAGGCTTCGACGACTACATGTCCAGGGTCCTCGCGGACTGGAACGGGCCCGGCATCGGCGTCGGCATCGTCGTCGGCGACAAGCTGGTGTTCGCGAAGGGCTACGGCTATCGCGACTACGCGAAGAAGCTGCCGTTCACGCCTGCCACGGTCGTTCCGATTGCGTCGAACACGAAGCTGTTCACGGCGGTCGCCGCCGGCATGGTCGTCGAGGACGGCAAGCTGACGTGGGACAGGCCGGTTCATGACTCGGTCCCGTCGATCCGCTTCCACAACGAACAGTTGAACAACACCGTCACGCTGCGCGACATGCTGTCGCACCGCACTGGCATCACGCGGCACGACGGGATCTGGTACAAGTCGGACTTCACCCGGAAAGAGCTGTTCGAGCGCCTGAAGTACCTCGAACCGCAGGAGCCGATGCGTCAGTCGTTCCTCTACAACAACCTGATGTTCGCCGGCGTCGGCTACCTGATCGAGCTCCAGTCGGGAAAGACGTGGGAGCAGTTCGTGCGCGAACGGATCCTGCAGCCGCTCGAGATGAAGTCGACGGGCTACACCATCGCCGAGATGGTGAAGGCGCCGGAGCATGGCGTCGGCTTCACCGAGCGGAGAGACTCGTTCGAGCTCTACGAGATACCGTACTACGAGGACATCGAGGGGGTCGCGCCATGCGGCGCGATCGTCTCGAACATCGACGATTTGTCACGCTGGCTGACGGCGCTGATGAACGACGGCGTCTACCGCGGGAAGCAGGTGCTGCCGAAGGACGTCCTGAAGGAGACGCTGCAGCCGGCGATCGGCATGCCGAACACGGCTGCCGAGCAACGTGGCTACTGGGAGCTGCTGAACGCCGCCTACGGCATGGGGCGTTGGACCGCGTCTTATCGCGGCCATCTCATCGCCTACCACGGCGGCGATCTGCCGGGGTTTCACTCGCAGGTCTCCTACATGCCCAAGGAGAAGGTCGGCGTCGTCGTGCTGGTCGTCGGCAATCATACGGCGCCGCTTTACAACTACGTCAGCTACAACGTCTACGAGCGGCTGCTCGGGCTGGATCAGACCCCGTGGGCGCAGCGCGGCCTCGACATCCGCCTGAAGGCCAAGGCGGCCGGTAAGGAAGCGCGAGCCAGGGCCGGTGTCGATCGCGTCCTGAACACCAAGCCGTCGCACGCGCTGGCAGACTATTCAGGCGAGTACCAGAACCCGGCTTACGGCGTGATGAAGATCGGCCTGAAGGACAACCAGCTGCTGTTCGACTTCCACAAGATCAGACTACCGCTCGCTCATTTTCACTACGATCGCTTCGATACGCCCGACGATGAGGAAGACGGTCAGTGGTCGGTCAATTTCCGGACGAACCCGCAGGGTGACATCGATCAGGCGGTCATGTCGCTGGACGAGGCCGAAGCGGTCTTCACGAAGAAGCCGGAGCGCATTGCGCCGTCACTGATGACACAGCTCGCGGGCGAGTACGAGACGCCGACCGGCACGAAGCTGCAGGTCAAGTACCAGGAGGCGACCGGCTTGTCGCTCGTCCCGCCGGGCGCGCCGCCGGTTCCGCTCACCCAGGTGAAGGCGCTGCGGTTCCGCACACCGCAATTCGCCGACGTCGTCTTCGAGTTCGTCGTCGAGGACGGCCGTGTCCGGGCTCTGAAACGGCGTGATCCGAGCGGCGAGCTGTCGTTCCCGAAAGTCCCGGGGAAGAACTAGGAATCTGGATTCGCGTTCCAGAATTTCAGACCGGCGCCGAAAAACTGGTGATCGCCTCCGGCTCGCTGTCGAAGGTTTCGAACACGGTCAGGAGCTTGGTGATCGACAGCAGGTCTTGGATCCGCTTCGTGACGTTCAGGAGCTTCAGCGAGCCGCCGTTCTTGTTGACGGTCGCATACGACTGCACGATCTCGCCGAGGCCGGCGCTGTCGACGTACGACACGTCGCCGAGATTGAGGAGCAGCTTCCCATGCCCTTGCTGCACCAGGCTCCGCATCTTGTCCTTGAGCGCCTGATCGCCGCCGTCGCCCAGCGTGATCTTCCCCGATACGTCCACAATCACTACGTCGCCGATCTTCCGCTCGGACAGCTGCATGAGAGTCTCCCTGAAAGGCGGTCAGTATAGTCCGGGATCGTTAGACACCGGCTCGAGGGATTCGTCTCCAGCGCGTCGGCTCGCCGGACGTCAGTCTCCGCCGCTGCCCTTGAACTGGTCGCCCTCGTCGGCGAACAGCACGTTGAAGCTGGTCAGCGTGCCATAGCAGCCGCTGATGTAGCTCTGCAGCTTCACCTTCAGGTCCTCGGGCAATTCGGCGGCGTTCACCTGCTGCTCGAGCGTCCGCAGGCGGTTTCGCAGCATCACGACCTTGTGGAAGAAGGTCTCGATCGGCCACGTCTTCTCCTGCAGGCCCGGTGTGCCGGGCCGGAGGACGAGCGTGCCGTTGCGCCATCTCTCGGCCGGTGCTACCGGCGAAATGCCGGTCTCCTCACGAATGACGCGGCGGAGCAGCAGTTCGAGATCTTCGGTGCCGTCGAGTGGCATCACCGGGCCTGTCCTTTCGCGGTCGCTGACGATCGGAAATGGTTCCCTGTCGGACCCGACGCGCGATCGCGCCGCGGCCGCCGCGGGCGTCTGTCCCGCCGCGGTCCATCGTGATGGCGCCGCCGCCGCGGCCGGCGACGTCGAACGGCCACTCGCCGCGCGCTGCGCAGGCGGGCCGTCGACCTCCGACGCCCGAATGCGCGGCCCGCCGCGATAGTTGTGTTCGCTGTGGCAGAAGCCGCACGCCACCCGAATCGGCTGGCCGTCGGCGTCGGCGGCGATCACCGTGTGCATCCGATCGGTCTTGCAGGCGCGGCAGAAGTCTTCGAGCGATTCGCCGGCGCGATAGCGCCGGCCGGGCGCGTTCATGGCGGATGCTATGATCGCAGACGCGCAGGAGACGCACAAATGAAGCGTGGCGACGGGATCTTGTTCAGCGGCGGCGCGGCGGGCGCCGAGGCGGCGTTCGGCGCGTGCGCCGAGGCGCA
>DATFXR010000781.1:0-22597 GCA_035315685.1 Vicinamibacterales bacterium
GGTCGGTATTGGTCGGGATGATGGCCGCGTCGGGCCGAAACTCGGTCTTGTCGAACGAGCGCTCGAGATCTCCGGCGCTGAGATACACGCGCAGCGGGAAGGTTGCCGTCTTCGTCGCCGGCAGATCAGCGGGCACGAAGCCTCGATGCGAGTGACGCATCGCGTTGCTGGTCGTCGCTGAACATGGCGGCGACGGGCCCTTGCTGTGCCAGCGCAATGCCAGCCAGCATCGTGCCGGCGATTCCGATCATCGGCGCAAAAGCGCGAGTGCCACAGATCCGTCGCAGCATAGACATGGCTCCTGTTGGACAACCCACGCCGGCGATTCTATCGCACGGCCACGCTGCTGCCGCAGTCGGACCCGGAGCCACGGATCGTCGGGCGGCCGCGATCGATCTACCATTGCTGCGACGCGTGTGAAACGGCCATGACAATCGGCAAGCGTTTGTTCGTTCTGCTGGCAGTCCCGCTGGTGGCGCTGCTCGTGTCGGGCATCCTGGCCCGGATTCAACTCTCGAGAAGCGAGGAGCGCAGCCGATTTGTCGCCGACTCCCAGTTCGCCGTCGTCGCGGCAGTCGGGACCATCTACGGAAGCTTTGCCGAAATTCGCGTGAACGCGCGCGACTTCCTGCTCGCCACCGACCAGAGTCAGCGAGCCGCGGCCCGCGCCGCCTTCGACGCGAACGAACGGGCACTTGCCCGGTTGCTCGAGCAGTACGGTGATTCGCTCGTCACCGACGCGCGCAACCGGCGGCTGCTTGGTGATTTCGGCGACCTGAGCCGACGGTACCTGGTCGAAGCCAAATCGGCGATGGCGCTGGTCGAGGAGGGGCGACGAGATGAAGCCCTCACCTATTTTCGCAGCGTGATCGCCCCGACGGGTGCCCGCCTCGGCGACGTGTCCAGCGAGTGGATCCAGTACAACCGAGACGTTGGGAGCAGCGCCGCTCGAGCCGCCCTCGATGCGATTGACGACACGCGATCGAGGACGCTCTTCTTCAACTGGGCGGCGCTCCTGCTGACCGGCCTTCTCGGTGTCCTGACGTTTCGCCGCATCGTGACCCCGATTCAGGCGCTCGAACGGTCGGTGAAGACCGTCGCAGCCGGGGATTACACCAGAGTCGTGCCGTTTACCGAGTCGACCGACGAGACCGGCGGCCTGGCGCGATCCATCGACGTGCTCAAGCGGGGTGCCGCGGCGATCGATGATCAGCGGTGGGTCAAATCCAGCGCCTCCAATCTCGTCGGCGAGCTCCAGGGGGCGAACTCCCTCGCCGAGTTCGGCCAGCGCCTGCTCTCGGGCCTCGTACCCTTGCTGCGCGGCGGCGTTGCGGGGTTCTACGTGTTCGAGGAAGAAGCAAATCGGCTGCGGAGAACCGCCGCGTACGGTCTGGCTGCGGACGCGGCCGCCACGTTCGGCCTGGGAGAGGGACTGGTTGGCCAGTGTGCGCAGGACCGCAAACCGGTGACGCTCACCAATCTCCCGCCCGACTATCTGCTCATCGCGTCCGGCCTTGGCGCGGCAGCGCCGGCGCAGGTGTTCGCGTCACCGTTGTTGTCGAAGAACGCTCTGTTGGGCGTGGTGGAAACGGCCACGTTTCACCCGTTCGACGCCCGCGAGCAGGCACTGCTCGCCGAATTGATGCCCCTGGTCGCGCTGAGCCTGGAGGTCCTGCAGCGCAACCTGCGCACGCAGGAGTTGCTCGGCCAACTACAAGCCAGCGAAGAGCACACGCGGCTCATCGTCGAGTCCACGGTCGAAGGCATTTACGGGATGGAGCCGGATGGACACATCACGTTTGCGAACGCCGCTGCGTGTCGCATGCTGGGTTTCACACCCGAGGAGATGATCGGCCAGCAGGCGCACGCGCTGATCCACCATCACCGTCCTGATGGCAGCGTGTATCCCGTCGAGGAATGCCCGATGCGCGCCGCCTGTCGAAGCGGTCACATCCGCCGCGTCGACGACGAACTGCTCTGGCGCAAAGACGGCGTCGGATTCCCGGTCGAGTACGGCACGACGCCGATCCTCAAGGATGGCGCAATTCTCGGTGCGGTCGTCAGCTTTACCGACATCACCAAGCGCAAGGAAGCCGAGACGCGCCTGCGTGACACCGAGCGGTTCTTTCGCAGCGTGCTCGAGCTCGCGCCGGACGGGTTGATGGTAGTCGATGCGAAGGGAGTGATTCGATTGGCGAACGCGCGATGCGAGGCGTTGTTCGGCTACACGCGCGAGGAGCTGGTTGGCCAGTCGGTGGAAGTGCTCGTGCCGGTGAACGTGCGCGCGGGACATGCGGCGCTGCGGGAGACGTTTCATCGTGCTCCGGTCGCCCGTGAGATGGGCGCCAATCGTGAGCTGCGTGGCCTTCGCAGGGATGGTTCGGAGTTTCCAGTCGAGATCGGGCTGAGTCCGCTGCCCGCCGGCGGGTCCGAGGGCACGCACGTCGCGGTGTCGATCCGCGACGTCACCGAGCGCAGAGAGCAGGAGAAGGCGCTGAAGCTTGCCAAGGCCAGGGCGGAAGACGCCACAGCGACCAAATCGATGTTCCTTGCCAACATGAGCCATGAGATCCGCACGCCGATGAATGCGATCCTCAATATGACCGGACTCGCGCTGGAGGCCGACCTCCCACCCAAGCCCCATCAATTCATCAGCGTCGCTCACTCGTCGGCCAGGAACCTGCTCGGAATCCTCAACGACATCCTCGACTTCTCGAAAATCGAGGCCGACAAGCTCCAGCTCGAGGACGCGCCCTTCAGCCTGCGGGACGTCCTCGAGGAAGTCACGGAGACCTTCCGTTCCGTCGTGATTCAGAAGCACGTCGAGCTCATCACGTACGCGCTTCCGACGGTCCCCGACCGCCTCCGGGGCGACGCGCTGCGCGTCCGGCAGGTTCTCACCAACCTGGTCAGCAACGCGTTCAAGTTCACGGAACAAGGTGAAGTGCTTCTCAAAGTCGAGACCCTGCCTGCAGGCGAGAGCGAGGCACGACGCAGCGAGGTGCTCTTGCGCATCAGCGTGCGCGACACGGGTATCGGCATCTCCGCGGAGCAGCAGGAGCGGCTCTTTCAATCGTTCACGCAAGCCGACAGTTCGACGACACGCAAGTACGGCGGCACGGGACTTGGCCTCGCGATCAGCCGGCGGCTGGCCCGCCTCATGGGTGGCGACCTGACGGTCGAGAGTGGCGAGGGCACGGGCACGACGTTCTTCTTCACGGCACGCCTGGCCGTGGACGCCCGGCCTGACACTCCGACTCGCGTCGCGCCGGCCGGCGTCGCCGAACGACCAGTGCTCATCGTGGAAGACACCGAGACGAGTCGCGAGTTGCTGGAGACGCTTCTGCGCAGTTGGTCGATACCGCCGGTGGCGGTGGCCACGGCCGAAGAGGGACTCGCACTGCTGCAGCACCGCAATCGGAAAGGAGCACGCGATCAGTTCGGCCTCGTCATCCTCGATTGGATGCTGCCGGGCATGAACGGGCTCGACGCCGCCGAGCGAATCCGCGCGCGGGATGAGACGCGCACGCTGCCGATCGTGCTGATCAGCGCCTATGCCGGTAAGGAGGAAGAGGCGCGCTCCGCCGCGCTGGGTGTCGACGTGTTTCTTCCCAAGCCGATAACCGCATCGTCGTTGTTCGACGCCGTCGTCGAGGCGCAAGGCGCGCGCGTGCATGCGGCGCGTCGCGCGCTCGACGCGCCGCTCGAGCGAGAGTTCGACGCTCGTGTGCTGCTCGCTGAGGACAACGAGGCCAACCAGATGGTCGCGAGCGAGCTCCTGTCTCGCCTCGGGATCGAGCTCGACATCGCCAGCAACGGACGCCAGGCGCTGGAGATGGTCCGGGCGGCGCCCGAAAGATACGCCGCGGTCCTGATGGACGTGCAGATGCCCGAGATGGATGGTCTTGCCGCGACGCGCGCCCTTCGCGGGGACTCGACACTGCACGCCCTGCCAATCATCGCGATGACCGCGAACGCGATGTCGGCGGATCTCGACGCCTGCGTCGCGGCTGGCATGAACGACCACATCACGAAGCCCATCGAACGGAAGGCGCTTCTCCAGACGCTGCGACGCTGGCTGCCGGCGCCGCCGAAGCGGCAGCGCTCCGACTCGAGTGCTCTCGCGTCGAGCTCTCCTTCGTCGCCCGGCCTGCGTGCGGCCGCGGCGAACGACGCTCCGAGCCTCGAGGGGATTGACGTGGCCGGATCGCTGCAGCGACTCGGCCTCGATTTCGGAAGTTTCGAGCGGATGCTGGTCCGGTTCGCCGATGGACAAGGCGCCACGCTCGACGCCCTGCGGGCCGCCGTGGCTGCCGGCGACTGCGCCGCAGTTGCGCGACATGCCCACGCCATTGCAGGGGCATCCGGAAATCTCGGCGCCGACGATCTTCGTGCCGCAGCCAAGGCTCTCGAACGCGCCGGTCGCGAGGGCGGCCAGGACCTCGCCCAGATGCTGATCGCCCTGGAAGCGCGGGCCAGCGTCGTCTTCCGCTCGATCGACACGTTGCGTCGGACCAGCGCGCGTGTCACGACTGAGCCCGAGCAGCGACTGCTTCCAGCCGAGTCTCGCGCGGTGTTGGAGCGCCTGAGGGCGGCGCTCGGCGACTTCGACCTTTCGGCGGCGAGCAGCGCCCTCGCGGATCTCGATCGCGTCGCGGCGCATGGTACTCCTGACGACCTGGCCCGGCTCCGCAATCACATCGACAGCTACGAGTACGACGAGGCGAGCGTGCTCGTGACGCGGATGCTCGAGCAGATCGGTAGTCAGGTTCCGTGACCGAGGCAAAGCCCGAAGTGATCGCGCCGCTCACCGCGGCCGCGCTCATCGCACAACAAGTGGGCGGAAACGCTATCCGCGACGGGTTGTTTCTGTCGCTCTTCGCGGTTCAAAGCCTTCCCTATTTCATGGCCGGCGCGGCGTTGCTCGCGATCGTCGCGGCGCAGGTGTCGGGACGGCTGCTCACGCGGTTTGGCCCGGCGCGCATTGTTCCGTCACTGTTTGCGACCAATGCAGCATTGTTCCTGGTCGAGTGGGTGCTTCTCGGCAGGCAGCCGCGAGCGTCTGCAGTGCTCCTCTATCTGCATACGAGCGTGCTTGGGGCGATTGCGATCTCCTCCTTCTGGTCGCTGCTCAACGAGCGCTTCGACCCGCACTCGGCGAAGCCGCTGATGGCGCGTGTGGCAGGGGCGGCCTCGTTCGGCGCCCTGGTCGGCGGCGTGAGCGCTGAACGCGTGGCCGCGCTGCTGCCGCGTGGCGCCCTGCTGCCACTGCTCGGTCTCCTGGGCGGAGTTGCCGTCGCCGGGGCGCTGGCCGTCGGACGCGGAACACCGCCGCATCGCACCGGCGCCGCCGACGAGCCCGATCGCTCCTCGGGATGGGCGCAGGTCCGTCACCAGCCTCTGTTGCAGAACCTGGCTCTCGTCATCGCGTTCGCGGCACTGCTCGCGACGCTCGTCGACTATCTACTCAAGGCCGAGGCAGTCGCCTATTTCGGGAAAGGTCCGCACCTGGTGCGCTTCTTCGGCCTGTTCTACTCAGCGACGAGCCTGGTGGCGGTGTTGATCCAGGCCTCGTTCGGGCGCCTCGCACTCGGACGCCTGGGCCTCGGAG
Source organism: Vicinamibacterales bacterium (assembly GCA_035315685.1). Lineage (GTDB taxonomy): Bacteria > Acidobacteriota > Vicinamibacteria > Vicinamibacterales > CAVVIG01 > QHWK01. The sequence continues at coordinate 5,612 of DATFXR010000781.1, forward strand.
GTTCGGTCGCAACCCACCCCGTCGTGGTCGGAGCAGCTTCGGCGCTCGGCTTCGTGCTGCCGTCTCCCTGGCGCGGCATTCTTCCCCGCGGGTTTGACGCGGTCATACGGAACTCGACTTTCCGCGCCGGTTACGAGCTGCTCTACACTCCGCTGGCGGAGACGACCAAGCGCTCGGCCAAGTCGATCATCGACGTCGCCTGTGACTGCGTTGGAAAGGGCGCGGGCGCCGCGCTGATCCTGCTGCTGGTGGGCCTTGTCCCGCTGCACCCTTTTGCAGCGGTAAATCTCGCCGCCGCGGTTGCGGCTGGTAGCGAGTTGCTGGTCGCCCGTCGGCTCCGCAGCGGCTATGTGAACGCTCTCGAAGGAGGACTGCGCCGCCATGGTGGGCACTTCGAGCAGGCAGTCGCGTATTCCATGGCCGACTTCACGGTCGTACGAAGCATGGCCGGTCTCGACCGGGCGGCCGTTCTGCGAGCCCTCGGATCTCCCGACGTAGTTCGGTCGACGGCCCCGCCCGCCGATCCGGTTGTCGCCGCGATTGTCGAGTTCCGTTCCGGAGACCTCTTGCGGATTCGCGCGGCGCTGCGCAACCCACCCAACGATCCGCTGATCATCGGCGCGCTCGTGCAGCTGTTGGCAAACGACGACGTGGTCCGTCCGGTGGTTTCTGCGCTCGCCACGTTCGGCGCGCGAGCGGCGGGCGAAATGGTTTCAGTGCTGCTCGATCCCGCAACGCCGGACGTGGTACGGCGGCGGTTGCCGCTCGCGCTCAAGTTCTGCCCGTCGCCCATCGCGCGCGACGGCCTTCTGGCGGCGCTCGAGGCGTTCGGCTTCGAGATCCGGCTGCGCTGCGGGCGCGCCCTGGTCGCGCTCACTGACGAACACCCCGAGCTCCTGAAGCCCTTCCCTGCGGCGTTCGCGCTCGTCAAACGAGAGCTCAGCGCTGGCGGCGAGGCGCATGTCGTCAAGGAGCATGTCTTCAACCTGCTCGCGCTTGCGCTGGAGCGGGAGCCGGTCCGTATCGCGGCCCGTGCCTTCAGCACTCAAGACGCCTACGTGCGGGGCACCGCCCTCGAGTACCTCGAAACGGTACTTCCGGCTGGGCTGTTCGCCGGGTTCCGCCCGCTGCTGGCGGCGCCAGGTCCGGCGCCCGCTCGGAGACGTCCAGCGGACGAAGTACGGGCAGACTTGATTCGAGCGGGCACGACGATGACAGTGAGCCTCGACGAGTTGCGTCAACAGCTCGAGTCGGCGGCGCACGAGGACAATTGACCGGAGTCGCATGGACACTATCGCAGCCTCGCTCGCCGAAGACGCCGATCGCATCCTGCTGGTCGACGACGATACGACCAATCTCGACGTCTTGCACCACACGCTCAACGGCCGCGGCTACCGGCTGTTCGTCGCGCGCAGCGGCGAGCGCGCAATCGAGGTTGCGCGCCGGGTACACCCCCTGCTGATCTTGCTCGACGTGGTGATGCCGGGCATCGACGGATACGAGACCTGCCGGCGCCTCAAGCAGGATCCTGAAACCCGCGAGGCAGCCGTGATCTTCCTTTCGTCCCTGGACGAAACCAAGGACAAGGTGCGCGGCCTCGAGGTGGGCGCAGTCGATTTCGTGTCCAAGCCTTTTCAGAGTGACGAAGTGGTCGCGCGCGTCAACACGCACCTCACCATGCAGCGCCTGCGCCGGCAGCTCGAGGCCAGGAACGCGGAGCTCGCGCGCGAGCTCGCCGTGGCGCAGGAATTCCTGACCGACGCGCGCCGCCGAGTCGAGGGCCCGCTGCTTGGCGACAGCCCCGCGATCCGGGCGCTGCGGGAATCGATCGTGCGTTATGCTGCCGATGCCGAGATCTTGCTGCTGACCGGCCGGCAGGGTACAGGACACGAAGCAGCCGCTCGCGCCGTCCATCACGCCTCGCCGCGCAGCCGCCAGGCATTCATCCACGTCAACTGCGCGCTGCTTCCGCCAGGGCAGGACCCCGGCATTCTGAGCGGGGCGGTTACAGCCTCGGAGTCAGCGGCAGATCCGCACCTCAGCCTGCTGGAGCTGGCCATCCATGGCACGCTCTATCTGGAAGAGATTCAGCGACTACCGGCACAAGTCCAAGGACGATTGGCCGACATCCTCGAACGCGTCGAGGCCTTGCACGACGCCGGCCAGACGGGAGAGCCCGATGTTCGTGTGATCGCTTTCACCTCCGCTCTGCTCGCCACGGCGAGCGGATTCCACCCGAAGCTGCTGGCGTTGCTCGAACGCAGTCAGTTGCGCGTGCCAGCGCTCGCCGAGCGCCCCGAGGACGTCTCCGAGATTGCGCGCTTCTTCCTCCGCCAGCATGCGCGTCGGATTGGCGCCGTCGTCGAGACGATCTCCGACGAGTCGTTGAAGCGGCTGCGCAAGTACCGCTGGCCGGGGGACGTCAGCGAGTTGCAGAGTTTGATCGAGCGCGCGGTGACTTCCGCACGTGAGCCCGTGCTGGAAATCGACTCGGCGCTCCTCGACGAAGGGCTGCCGTTCGGACTCTACCGCTTGATTGAGAAGCTCGGTGAAGGGGGCATGGGCGAGGTGTGGCGCGCCAGGCACCAGCTGCTCGCGCGTCCGTGCGCGATCAAGCTGATCAAACCCGACCTGCTCGGCGAGAACAAGCGGGAGGTGGCGACCGAGCGCTTCCGGCTGGAAGCTCGCACGATTGCGCAATTGAGTTCCCCAAATACCGTGCGGCTCTACGACTTCGGTGTGACCGAGACCGGCAGCTTCTACTACGTCATGGAGCTGCTCAGCGGGGTGGACCTCGCATCGCTGGTGCAACGTTTCGGGCCGCTCCCGCCGGAGCGCGCGATCGCCGTGCTGCGCCAGGCGTGTCGCTCGCTCGGCGAAGCCCACACAGCGGGACTTCTCCACCGCGACATCAAGCCGCACAACCTCTATCTATGCCGCCTGGGTCTCGACTTCGACATCGTGAAGGTCCTCGACTTTGGACTGGTGAAGTCGCTCCGCGAAGGCGCGGCGCACCTCACGACCGAAGGCGTTCTCACCGGGACACCGGGCTATATGCCTCCCGAGCGTGTCCTCGGTGCGGCCGTAGACGAGCGCTCCGATCTTTACGCGCTTGGTTGTGTTGCCTATTGGATGCTGACCGGCCGGACGGTGTTCACAGGCGAGCCGATGGCGATCATGATCCATCATGCTCGAACTCCTCCGAAGGCTCCGTCGAAGGCGTTTGGCCTTTCCATTCCTGATCGGCTCGAGCAGATTGTCATGGCCTGCCTCGAGAAGGCGCCGGAGAGGCGTCCAGCGTCGGCGATCGAGTTGTGGCGCGAGCTCGGCGAGGTGAGGCTGACGTCACCGTGGACTCCGGAGCGAGCCGAACTCTGGTGGCGCGAGCATCTTCCGGATCTCGCGCGACCCTCGCTTGGCAGCGATCCCAGCAGCGACGTGATGATCGCCCCTCTCCGCTGACCTGGCAACGCAGTGTGCGCTGCGAGCTGCCGAAAATCCCGCACCGTCCGGCGGATTCCGGGTGTCAAGGCGTCCCTCGCTGCGGCGCCGTCGACATGCTCCGCTGAAGTCGCAGGCAGGCTTTATGCGTCCTCGATCGAAATGCGTGGCTCCTCGAAGCCCCGAATCGAAAGGATGCGGCCATGCTGGAGTGGATCAGGCGACATGACTGGACAAGGCTTGCGACCCGGCGGAAATCAGTGCGCGCAACTCGCGAGGAGAAGGCGCGCGGACTTCCAGGCGACGAGCGGATCACCCGGGCCATCGACACGCTGACGCACGGCGTGACGATTCGACGCGCGGCGCATGATATCTGGCCCTGGCTGGTGCAAATGGGAGCCGGCAGCCGTGCCGGCTGGTACAGCTACGACTGGCTCGACAACGGCCGTCGGCCGAGCGCCACGCGCATCGTGCCGGATCTCCAGCAACCCTCCATCGCTACGATCTTCCCGGCTCTGCCCGGCGTGACCGAGGGATTCGTCGTGCTGGCGATCGAACCTGAGCGTGTGTTGACGCTCGGGTGGCCGGCTCCGAACGGCACGTTGGACGTCACGTGGACGTTCGTTCTCGAGGAGGTGTCGCCCGGCGTGACACGTCTGCTCGTGCGCGTCCGCGGCGGAGAGGGCTACCGATTCCACGGGCTGCCGCTATGGCTGACCAAACTCACCATCCGCCTCGTGCACTTCGTCATGCAGCGGAAGCAACTGCTTGGCATCGCGCGACGCGCTGAGGTGACCACGTCCCGACATTCTGCGTTAACAACTGCTGAAGGTGAAGCCGCGTACCTCGCGGCCTACGACGCTGCGATGAAGACGTGGCCTGTCCCGTTTGAGGAGATGACGCTTTCCAGCAAGTTTGGGACGACGCACGTTGTCGTCTGCGGGCCGAAGGATGCCCCACCGCTGGTGCTCCTGCATGGGTATATGGCGACGTCCGCGATGTGGTCACTCAACGTCGCTGAGTTCAGCCGGCGCTATCGGGTCTATGCGGTCGATGTCATGGGACAACCGAGCAAGAGCATCCCTGGTGAACCCATTCGTGATCGGGCAGACTTCGTGGCGTGGTTGACCGCTACGTTGGACGGGCTGCATCTTGACCGCATCTCGCTGGTCGGCATGTCGTTCGGAGGGTGGATCGCCCTCAATTACGCGATCGCCGCGCCCGAGCATGTACTGAAGCTCGTGCTGCTGTCTGCGGGCGGGTTTCTACCGATGGCCAGGCAATTTACTCTCCGCGGGATGCTGATGGTTTTCTGCCCGACACCTTTCACCGTCAACTCGTTCATGCACTGGCTCGGGATCGAAGAGAAACCCGCTGATCCCGATACTCACGGCATGAAAAATGTCGTCGACCTGACATATCTCGGTCTGAAGCATTTCCGGATACCGCAAGAGACGGCACGCGTCATGCCGACCGTGTTTTCTGACGGCGAATTGCGGTCCGTTCGGATGCCGGCGCTGGTGTTGTTTGGCGATCACGAAGTCATCTGTGATCCGGCAACGGCATTGGCGCGGGCGATTCGGCTCATTCCTGATTGCCGAGGGGAACTGGTGTCAGGGCCTCGTCACGAGATGTGCGTCAGCCACCATCGAATCGTGAATGCGCGAATTCTCGATTTCTTGGGCAGTACCCGACGGACCGCTTCAGAACGCGTCGTCGCCTAAGATCGAGCCGGGCATCGGGACTCGAATCCGGTGATCGCGCCAGGCGGGCGATGCCTCGTCTGCCGAATGCACGGAACGCCGACGAGAAGTCGACGACGGTTTTTCGGCAACCCGCCGTGTCCAGTCCGCGGGCCGCCAGTGTTTTCAGCGAAAGAGCCCCGGGATTCCCCGGTGCCAATCGGTCACACGTTTGCACGGCTTCAGGTAGATCCCAGTGAGGCCGTCCATGTGCTCTACACAGTCGCCAGCCGCCGACGGCTGCACAGCCCGGTGCGCTTCCGACTCGGTGACCGACGCGATGCGTCGCGTGCGCGCAGAGTTCGCCGAAATGCCCGGGCTCCGCCTGACCGAATCGCAGGCACAGCGCCTCTGGCACCTCGACACAGTGACATGCGCTGCCGCCCTCGGATCGCTCGTCGATGTCGGCTATCTGCTGTGGACGCGGGACCGCCGGATCGTGAGAGCCGACGCGCGGCGAGACGGCTGACCGTGCAAGTCCACTTTTTCCGGATACGGAGGAATGTATGACTCTGGCAACCCTCGACGCCAAGGTGCACGACTTCCTCGCGCAGAGGCGTATCGCCGTCGCGGGCGTGTCGCGCGAGAGCAGTCACCATCCGGCGGCCAACTTGATCTATCGCCGCTTGAAAAACACCGGCCACCAGGTGTTCGCGGTGAATCCGCACATGCAGACGTTCGAGGGAGATCGCTGTTATCCGGATCTTCAGTCCATCGCCGGCGGCGTCGACGGCGTCGTCATCGTCACTCGACCCGAAAGCACCGAGCGGATCGTGCGGGACTGCCGCGACGCCGGCGTGCGCCGCGTCTGGATGCATCAGTCGATGCAGAAAGGATCGAGCGTCTCACCCGAGGCGGTCGAGTACTGCCGCCAGCACGAGATTAGCGTGATCGCCGGGGCCTGTCCGATGATGTACGGCACGGGCGTCGACTTCGGACACACGTGCATGCGCTGGATCCTCAAGCTTACCGGCCGGCAACCGACGTAGCCGGCGAACATCTGGAATAGCGGGGCGCCGGGGCCCGAGGGCGGACGACCGCGATCGCACCGCTTGATCCGCTAGAGAGCGGGCTGCACGACTCGGACGACGACATCGAGCTCGCAGGACGCCTTGAGGGATCTCGTGATCAGGCAGTTCTGCTCGGCGCGCTCCAGAAGCCGCCTGGCCTGCTCCTCGTTCGCGCCTTCAGGTACTTCGAGCGACGCCCGCATCGACAACGCGGTGAATTGCGCGGCACGATCGATGCGGTCGACCGTGCCCGAAACCTGACAGGTCAACGTCGTCCACGGCAGCTTCGAAAGCCTGGCGATCGCGCGGAACGTCAGCACGAAGCAATCAGCGACGGCACTCACGACCAGCGTCTCAGGGGACCAGAGGTCACCGGGGCCATCGAACTCGACCGGGGGGGCCGAAACGAGCAGCGGAAGCCCCTCGGCGTTGAGGAGAACGTGTCCTTCAGGTCCACCGGTTGCGGACGCCGAGTAGCGATGCGGAAACGGCTGCATGTCGACACCTCACGTCCCCTGCATCTATTCCCGGTACGAAAGCCGGTATGGCGGGACCTGATCCGACGGCGGCTCCGCGAACCTGCCGACGAGCGGATTCACCATCTTCACGAAATCGTTCCAACGCATCGCAATCGCATCTCGATGCGTGCCTGCGTTGAACACGATCCGGGGCTCCGCTGCGAGCGCGGCATCGACGTACACCGTCTGTCCGTAGAGCGGACCGAACGGCGGCATCGCGCCGACTTCACAGCCCGGAAACAAGCACAGCAGTTCCTGCTCGTCGGCGAGGCGGATCGCGTGTCCACCCGCGAGATCCAGCAACTGCTCGAGATTCACGACTGATGGCGCGGGTATCACCGCCTCGACCGGCTCGCCGTCAATGAAGCAGGCCACTACCTTGGCCCAATCCCGGCCCGGGACGTGAGTGGCGGCGGCTTCTTCCTGGGCGGTGAACGCGGGCTGATGCGGCACGACCGTATACGGTACGTGCGCCGCGCGCAGGAATTCATGGATTGTCGCTGTACCTGGCATGTGGTCCTCCGACAACGGTCGCTGACGCAATCGCGATGCCAGGCAGCCAGCCCGTCGAGAAGCGAGCGATGCGGTTCGTGGCAGCCGGTCGGCTACGCGTACGTCAGAAAGCGCTCGCTGGAGATGCAGGTCGGCCCGAGCGCGTCCCGACGTGCATGCGTCGCAGGAAGCCGTACGTCAGGTGCATCGCGACAGCCGTCAGCACGACGACCGCAGCGATGATGCCGTGCGTCGTCTCGCCCAGCCCGCGGACGCGCATCATCACGGCCATGCTGATGATTGCCACGCCCATCGCCGCGGAGAAGGTCAACAGCGGTGCGGTGAAAAGCAGGCCGAGCGGGTTCTGCTTCTGCAGGAGGCGCGAGGTCACGATCATCGCAGGCAGGACGAACGCCAGATCGAGCACGTGCACTGGATTGACGGTCAGGCCCGCGTCGGCAAGTCCGGCTGGTGCCGTGCCAGCCGCTAACGCTGACACAATGTCACTGAGCCACAGCAGCGCGAAGACAAGCCCGGAGACAATCAGGTACAGCGACTGATATCGAAAGGCACTCCCCCGCTCGAACATCCTGGCAAGCCTGACGACGTTGACGGCGTTGAGGGCATCGAGCAGAGACCAGAATGAAAAACCGAGCACTGCCACGTACACGAGAAACAGCTCGTTGAAGTGCACGAAGAACGCGTACAGCACATACGAGTAGACGATGTAGAGCTGCAGGCCCAGCAGGAGGAGAACGGCCTTCGCGGATCCTCGGCTGCAGAAATGCAACGTCACCAGCAGCGCGGGACAGATGATCAGCAGAGTGACCAGATCCTGTGCAACGCCCTGGGCGGCCCACGCGGCGGTCTCCCTGGCGTAGATTTCGGGCCGGTAGATTCCGACGGCGCTCGCCACCGCCGCGAGAAGCGTCGCAGCGAGCGACAGTGCGAGGCAGGTCCAGCCGACAGTCATAATCGCTCCACGCCACATTCGCGAGTCATGCTCAACCCTCGACCTTCACGTACGCACCGGTGTGCGTGCGCCGCAGGAAGCGGCTCGCCTCGAGCGCGTCGAGCACGATCTCGCACACCGAGTCGTCGAGGTTCCACAATCGGCGGATCTGCGGCTTCGTCAGACTGAGCCCGGGACTCTCGCTGTATTCAGCCCGTATGAGCCGAACCCAATCTGTCTTCATGTCTTCCTCCATCGTCAGTTCCGCCAAATCACGACCCGGTTCCGCGGCGCGCGGAATGCGGCGATCCACTCGGCCGCGCACCTTTTCCGATACTCGACCCCAGCCTCGAGCAGCGGTTGCAGGCAGGTCTCGTCCTCGCCTTCGACCGAGCACCCGGACGCCAGACAGGGCTGCCGCCGGGCCCTGCATGCGTCGGTGTACGCCCGCTCGATGCGTGCGCAGTTCTGCAGGAAGCGTGGACGTGACTCGATTGTCAGAAGACTGGCCAGCGCGCCTTTCGAAAGCTGCCCGTTCGCCGCGAAGGTCATCAGACGCTCGGGAGTGCCGACCTGCCGGTCGAGGTACGCCCGTGCGGCGATGGCTCCCGACGGCGTCCCACGAACCACGCGGAGACGCCGCGATTCGAGGTCGAATGTGAATTGTTCGCATTCGATCTTGCCCGCACCGCGCGCGCCTGGCAGATTCGCGAATCCCAATGGATCCGCAGCCACTGAAACGTGGTGCTGTGAATCGACCACGCAGTAGAGCATCGAGCTCATGGTCTCACCCTCCCTCGTGACGATTCGCCCGGTGACCTCCATCGCCGCGTCGCGACCTGATCTGGACGATCCGGACTCTTCGCGGCGCTCGCCAGTGAGCAAGGCAATTGCAATACCAGGAAATGAACGGGCAGGACTCCTTCCGTCGCGGCGAATCGCCCCCGCTGATTCGCCGACACCGCCGGAAAGCCGTCAGGAGTGACGGACTTCCGGATCGGCGGCAGCAACGGGTACGGCGATGAAGTTTGCGGCACTCGCCCTCGACTACGACGGCACGATTGCCATCGACGGCGCGTTGGATCCGGCGGTTCGGGCAGCGATCGGCGACCTTCGGCGGCGTGGGGTCGTCGTGATCCTCGTCACCGGACGGCGGCTCGACGATCTGCGACGCGTCGCCGGCGACATAAGCTGCTTCGATGTCATCGTGGCAGAGAACGGCGCGGTGCTGGACTTTCCCGCCAGCGGCCGCCATATCGTCGTCGGGCATGCCCCGCCGCCGGTGTTCCTGAAGGAGCTGACACGGTGCGCGATTCCGTTCAGCGCCGGCGAATCAATCGTCGAGAGCGACGCCGCGCGGGCCGCAGCGATACTCGATGTGATCCACGCGCTGGAACAACCGTTGATGCTGGCGTTCAATCGAAGCCGGGTGATGGCGCTGCCGCAGTCAATCGGCAAGTCGACGGGGCTGCGCCACGCGCTGCAGGCGCTCAGGCTGTCGGTCCACAACACGGTCGGGATCGGCGACGCCGAGAACGACCACGACCTCCTGGACGCCTGCGAAGTCGGCGTCGCGGTCGCCTGGGGAAGCGCCGCGCTTCGCGCGGCCGCCGACGAAGTCATTAGTGGCACGGGGCCCGCGGCGGTCGCGGATTATCTGCGCCGGGTCGCGACGCAGCCGCGCCTGTCGGCGGCGCAGATGGGGCGGCGGCATGTCACGCTCGGCCGGCAGTACGACGGGATAGACGTCAGCCTGGCGGTGCGCGGCCGGACCGTGCTGGTCGCCGGCGAACCTGGCAGCGGCAAGTCGTGGCTCGCTGGCCTGCTGTGCGAGCAGCTGATCCTCCAGGGCTACTGCCTGTGCATCATCGATCCGGAGGGCGATTACCAGACGTTGGAAGCACTGCCCGGCGTGGTCACGCTTGGCGGCGACGATCCGCCTCCCACCGCGCGCGAGCTCGCACGGGCGCTCCGCCACGCGGACGCCAGCGTGATTGTGAACTTGTCGAAGGTGCCGCATCAGGACAAATGTGAGTACTTGCGGATGCTTCTCCCGATGCTCGTTGCACTGAGACGAACGTCGGGATTGCCGCACAAGATCCTGCTCGACGAGGCCCATCATTTTCTCCATGACGCCGATGTCTCGCGCCAGATCGACCTGGATCTCGCCGGCTACATCTTCGTGACCTACCGGATTTCGAGTCTGCCGGCGCCGGTTCGCCAGATCACGGATGCCGTTGTCCTGGTCACCCGCGAGACGGATCCCGACGAGTCGCAAACGCTGCTCGCCATGTGCCGGCCGGCAGAGGGCGTGTCCACATCGGTATTCCAGGATCTCGGCCCACTGGACGCAGCGCTGCTTCCTGGCGCAGAAGAGGCGCACGGTCAGGTCCGTCGCTTCCGCCTCGCACCGCGACTGACGGCCCACGTCCGTCACCGGACCAAGTATCTCGATATGCCCGTCGCCGAATCACAGGCGTTCGTGTTCACCAACGATGGACGACCTGGACCGCGCGCGCGCACACTGAAGGAATTCATCGGCTTCCTCGCAGCGATGCCTGCCGAGCGGCTCGGCGGCCACCTCCGTCGCCACGATTTCTCGCGATGGGTCGAAGACGTGTTTCGCGATCGCGCACTGGCAGGACACCTTCGCAAGGTGGAAACGAGCGCGCCGTTTGACAACCTGCGCGACGCAGGTGACGCGATCGCGCAGGCCATCCGTGCACGATACGAGACGCCGCTGGACGACGCGGGTCTGAGCGTCCACTGACGCGGCGTTCGGTTACCGTTCCCCTGGTACCACCTCCCGGCCAAGCTGATCACTGACGTCGAGCTGTTACACCACTCCACGCTGCGGACGAGGTCGTCGCTCCAGAAACGGAACCTGGCACGCGCAGATCACGTAAGCGAATCTTGGGAGAGACCATGGGACCTCTGCTGCAGGACTTGCGCTTCGCCGTACGGACGTTCTCGAAGACGCGGGCACTTACCGCGGTCGCTGTCATCGCATTGGCGCTCGGCATCGGGGCCAATACCGCGATGTTCAGTATCGTCAATGCCGTCCTCCTGCGGCCCCTGCCGTACGCCGAGCCCGATCGCTTGCTACAGCTCTACACAAGCATGCCGCAATTCCGTGAGGCGTCGGTTTCTTACCCGAACTTTCTCGACTGGAAGGAGCGCAGCCGCTCGTTCGAACTGATGGCGGCCTATCGCGGCGACACATTCAATCTCACGGGGCAGGCGACTCCCGAGCGGCTTCGGGGCCAAATGGCTTCTGCGGACATTTTTTCGACGCTCGGCGTGAAGCCGATGGTGGGCCGCATCTTCTCTGCCGATGAAGACCGCCGCGGTGGCGCGCCCGTTGTCGTGCTCACATCGAATTTCTGGAAGACCCACTTCGGCGGCGATCCGCACGTGCTGGGCCGAAGCCTCACGCTCAGCGAGCGGCTCTACACGATCATCGGCGTGGTCCCGAGCGACGACGTGATCTGGCGGCGCGCATCGATCATCGTTCCGATTGGCCAATGGGCCGAACCGCTGTTCTGGAACCGCGGCGTCGGGATGGGCATGCGTGTGCTCGGGCGACTCAAAGCCGGCGGGTCGTTGTCGCAGGCGCAAGCCGAGCTCAACGGCATTGCTGCCGCGCTGGCGCGAGAGTACCCAACGGAGGACAAGGACCGTGGTATCTACGCGGTTTCACTGCGGGAGAATTTGACGGGGGACGTGCGCACGCCGCTGCTCGTGCTGCTGGCCGCGGTCGGCTTCGTGCTCCTCATGGCATGCGCGAACGTCGCCAATCTGCTCCTGGCGCGCGCCACGGCACGGCGCCGTGAGCTTGCGATTCGTACGGCGCTTGGCGCCACGCGTCATCGCGTCGCGCGGCAACTGCTCACCGAGAGTCTGGTGCTGGCGATCGCCGGAGCCGCTCTCGGACTGGCGATCGCGAGATCACTCGACGCCGTATTCGTGGCGAGGATTGCCGACCAGCTCCCGCGCGCCGATCAAATTCATCTCGACGCGTCGGTCCTCGGATTCACGGCGCTCGTTGCGCTCGGAGCCAGTTTCCTGTTCGGGCTCGCGCCGGCGCTACGCGGTGCCCGCGCCGATTTGAACGACGCGCTCAAGGAAGGCGATCGCGGCAACACGAGCCGCCAACATCTGCTGCCCGCGCTCGTCGTCGTGGAGGTTGCGCTGGGTCTGGTGCTCACGGTGTCGGCCGGGCTGATGATTCGCACGATGTCGCAGCTCTGGAGCGTGAACCCCGGCTTCGATCCGCAGCAGGTTCTGACCTTCGGCGTCGCCGGATCGCCGGCGGTTCATGGCGCGCCTGAGGCGGTCCGCAACGGGCTCACTCGCACCGTCGATCGATTGCGATCGGTGCCCGGTGTTTCGGCAGTCAGCGTGCTGTTTGGCGGGCTGCCAATGAGCGGAGATTCGGAGTTGCCCTACTGGGTGGAGGGGCGCCCGAAACCTGCCGAACAGAGCCAGATGGACATGGCGCTGTTCTACGGCGTCGATCCCGAGTATCTCAGCGCCATGCGCATTCCGTTGCTGCGTGGGCGCTTTCTATCGGCACAGGACAGCGAGAAAAGCCCGTGCGCGGTCGCGATCGACGAAGAGTTTGCCGCCAGAGCTTTTCCCAATCAGGAACCGCTCGGGCAGCACGTCAACCTGGAGCTGCTGCCACTGAAATGCGAGATCGTCGGTATTGTCGGCCACGTCAAGCACTGGGGCCTGGACGCCGACGCGACGGCGAAGGTGCACTCGCAGCTGTACCTGCAATATCGTCAACTTCCCGACAGCGTCATGGACCTGGCCTCGACCGCTGCCGACTACGTCGTTCGGGCAAATGGCGATCCGCACGCTCTCGTCCCCGCTCTCAAGCAGGCGATCGGCGAAGTGAGCGGCAACATGGTGATGTTCGGAGAACAAAGCATGCAGGAGGTCATCGATGACTCGCTGGCGGCGAGGCGCTTCACGAGACTTCTGCTCGGCTCGTTCGCGGTCCTTGCGCTGGTGCTGGCCGGCATCGGCATCTACGGCGTCGTCTCTTACTCGGTCACACAGAGCACGCACGACATCGGCGTGCGCATGGCGCTCGGCGCCAGCAAGCGCGCCGTGCTCGGCGCGATCTTGAAGGGCGCGATGGGCATGGCTGGTCTCGGGATCGTCCTCGGGGCTGCGGGTGCGTTCGCGGCCACGCGGGTCATGAAGGAGTTGTTGTTTGGTGTCAGCGCGACCGATCCTGTCACCTTTGGAGCGGTGGCTTTACTCCTGGCCAGCGTGACGCTCCTGGCCAGCTACATTCCGGCGCTGCGGGCGACAAAGGTGGATCCAATCGTGGCGTTGCGGTGCGAATAGACGAGTGCGCGATCGCGCTCGCTGCGGACGCCGTCATGTGCCGGTCAGGTCGCCCTGGCCGCCGGGAGCGTGAGACGCACCGTCGTGCCACCCTCAGGAGGGCACGTCAGATCGATGGAGCCGCCGTGGGCCTCGAGAATCCGCTTTGCCGTCGGCAGACCAAGACCGGTCCCTCGCGCCTTCGTCGTGAAGAAGGGCGTGAATACCGAGTCGCGGACGTGCGCCGGCACGCCGGGGCCACCGTCGTGGATCGTGATCCGGCACGAGTGGCCGGTGGCGCCGGTCGTGACGCGGATGATTCCGCGCCCCGACATCGCCTGCGCGGCGTTCAACAGCAGGTTCTGGACGACGATCTTCAATTGCTCGGCATCAGCCATCACGACAGCGCCGTCGCCGGAGAATTCAATCGACACCTGCTTGAATGCCGGATCGGTCGCCAGCAAGGCCGCCGTCGTCCGTACGAGATTGTCGAGATCGACCGGCGACAGCCGCGGCTGGGCCGGCCGCGCGAACAACAGCAGGTCCTTCATCAGGTCGTTCAGCGCGTCGAGACGCGCGAGGATGTCCTTGACGATTGCCCCGTCCTTGCTGTCTTTGGGTAGCCGGCCGCCAATCACCTGAATCGCGCCGCGGACGCCGGCCAGCGGATTCTTGACCTCGTGCGCGATGACGGCTGCCATCTCGCCCAGCCGCGCCAGCGCGGTCTGCTCGCGGAGACGCTCCTCCATCGTGATGCGACCGCTCAGGTCGTGGAGAATCCCGGTGAACTTCCGCTCGCCGTCGACCGACATCTCACCGACCGAGAGATGTACCGGAAACGTGGTCCCGTCGCGGCGCTTCGCCGTGATTTCGCGCCCGATGCCGATGATCCGGGGGATCCCGCTCGCGAGATAGCGCGAGATGTAGCTGTCGTGCTCGTCGTGGTACGGGGCCGGCATCAGGATGCTCACATTCCGGCCGATCACCTCCGCCTCTGTGTAGCCGAAGAGTCGCTGGGCGGCTGCATTGAACGACTCGATGCAGCCGCGGCTGTCGATCACGACGATGCCGTCGACGGCCGACTCGACGACCGCACGCCAGCGTGCCTCGCTGGCCCGCAGGCGGGCCTCGAGCGACACGCGGTCGGTGATCGGGTCAGCTGCCGACCGGATGGTTGACCGCGATCGCGCCTCGTCGTTCGACCGGTCGTGCTCGGCCATGCGCACGCCAGTATACAAACGTGGAGCCGAGAACGACGCTGGCGCATACGAGCACCGCCGCGGGCGGTATCAACAGGGCGAGCAGGAACAGCACTTCAAACAGCATCTGCATCGAGACCTCCGGTCTCCACCGTGGCGGCGGCGCTCTCTTCGTCGTGATGCGCGGTGTGGCGCAGTCCGCAGCGGGTGATCCGATCCCCGAGGGTGGACCGCTTGATCTGGAGCAGTTCCGCGGCCTTCGACTTGTTGCCGTTGCTGACCCTCAGGGCCCACGCGATGAGGCTCGATTCGAGCTCGCGCAGCCGATCGTCGAGCGCGACAGGCGCGGTGTGGCTGTCGTCGGGCAGCGGCGCCGCAGGCGACGGGACCGGTGGCTGGGTACCGGCGCGGAACAGGATCGCGGCTGACATGCACCCCACGCGGACGGTTCCGCAGGTGCACGTCTGCGCAATCCGCTCGCACGCATTCTCGAGCTCGCGGACGTTGCCCGGCCAGTTGTACCTGATGAACGCCTGGCGCACCGCGTCGCTGATCTGCGGCGGGTCGTCGCCGCCACGCCGGAAGAACCGCGTGAGGAAGTGCTCCATCAGCACCGGAATGTCCTCTCGACGCTCGCGGAGCGGCGGCAGCACGATCGGCAGCACGTTGAGGCGGTAGAAGAGGTCTTCTCTGAATTTGCCCTCCGCGACCATCTGTTTGAGGTCACGTTTCGAACCGACGATGATCCGGACGTTCACTGGTACCGTGCGCGTGCCACCCAGCCGCTCGATCGTCCGGTTCTGCAGCACACGGAGGAGCTTCACCTGCATCGACAGCGGTACGTCGTCGATGTCGTCGAGAAAGATCGTGCCGCCGTCGGCAAGCTCGAACCGTCCCGGCCGATCCTTGATCGCACCGGTGAACGCGCCACGCTCGTGGCCAAAGAGCTCCGACTCGATCAGCGTTTCCGAGAACAGCGCGCAGCTCACCGCGACGAACGGATGATGCTTGCGGCGGCTCGACTGGTGAATGAGCGTGGCCATGACTTCCTTTCCGGTGCCGCTCTCACCGGTGATCAACACGGTACTCTCGCTCCGCCCGATCACGCGCAGGAACTCGAATACCGCCCGCATCCGCGCACTCTTGCCGACGACGATCGCGTCGGTCGACGACGTGAGAGGAGTCATGCCGACCTCAGATCAGGCGGAGACTCGAACCGGCGTCTCTGCCATCGGCCTGCGGGACCGGGCGGAGGCGCTCGAACGCGGCCTCCACGCGATCTGACGTGGCCGTGCCGGGACCAGGCGCAACAGATGTGCCAGAAATGCGTCGCCGAAAAACCGAACAACTGGCGGATTCCCGCCTCGCGGCGGTGGGAAGGGCGCGGACTATTTCGCAGGCGTGCGGGAAAGTCCCGGTTTCTCGAGCTTGAATTTCTCGATCCGATAGCGAATCTGGTCGCGATTCAGGCCGAGCAGCGCCGCCGCGCGGGTCTGATTCCAGCCGCCGCGCTCGAGGGCCTGGACCACCAGCGATCGTTCGAGCTGCTCGAGGTCGATCCCGCCCGGGGGCAGCGGCACACCCTCCGTCAGAGGAAGTGAGGTGGCCGACACGACCGGGAAGTGTTCGGCGGTGAGCTCGTTCCCCTCGACCAGCAGCATCGCGCGCTCGACGGCGTTGCGAAGCTCGCGAATGTTCCCGGGCCATCCGTACGCCGTCAGGCGGCGGATCGCGTCGTTGCTCACGGCGCGCACCCGCTTGCGAAACTCGGTGTTGTAGGCATCGACGAAAAAGTGCACCAGCGCGGGAATGTCCTCGGTGCGGGTGCGCAGCGGCGGGAGCACGATCGGCAGGACGTTCAGACGATAGTAGAGATCCTCGCGGAAGCGCCCCTTTTTCACTTCCTCCTCGAGATTGCGGTTGGTCGCCGCGACCACACGCACGTCGACGCGGATATCGGCCACGCCGCCGACGCGCTTGAAGGTCTTCTCTTCGAGAAAGCGCAGCAGCTTCGCCTGGAGCTGCGGCGCCATCTCGCCGATCTCGTCGAGGAAGACCGTGCCCCCGTCGGCCGTTTCGAGGAGGCCCCGCTTCTGCGCCCGCGCGTCGGTGAACGCACCTCGTTCGTGCCCGAACAGCTCGCTCTCGAGGATCGTATCGGGCAGCGCCGAGCAGGTGATGTTCATGAACGGCCGCGTCGCGCGATCGCTCGCGTAGTGCAGCACCTTGGCCGCGAGATCCTTGCCGGTGCCGCTCTCGCCAGTCAGCAGCACGGTCGACGCCCGGCTGGCG